>CAJBYR010000147.1 GCA_903959855.1 uncultured beta proteobacterium | reverse complement strand
TGGCGGTGCGGATGGTCTTGCCAGCAAGTTTCGACTCGAAAACGTATGTCTTCGCGCCCGCCGCCGTCACTCGAACGGCCAGTTTGGGGACTTCAGTATCTCGAAGGAAGGCTTGTGTCTTCCCAGTAGGACACACGAAGCCTGCAATTTTCCCATGTGTCAGTTTAACTCGGTCCATGTTTTTCAACTTTCCATGTAGCCACCGTGTAGCCAGTCTACAGCAATATTCGGGAATGTCGATCAATCTAACAATTCATGGGCTATAGCTGTAAACGCCTACAGGGCCTTTGTTTACGGGGATTTCGGACGCGGCAATCAACATGCTGGAATGGTATCTTTCCCGTGCTCATAACCCGAAGGTCGCAGGTTCAAATCCTGCCCCCGCAACCAACAAAAAGATAATAAGGCCAATCACTTACAGGTGGTTGGCCTTATTGCTTTGGCATTGCGGATTTTGCCTTGGCCCATCGTTGGCCCATGTAGCTTTTTGTATGTGGTGCAGAAAGTCCATCTGCCTACTTGGCGGATCGTAGGGACGCTTCGAGTTCGGAAAGGCATTCGTCGTAATCCGGTTGGCTTCCGAGCAGGTCCAGTTGCGCGAAATCCGCTCGCAGCACCTGATCCATGCTTTCAAGCCTATGTCTAATCGTGGGCGAGTGCTCCGTCAGCAAGTCTGCCAGCCGGGGTCGGGCGTCCGGTTCTCGTTGCAAGACCACGGCAAGGTCGAACAAGTCGCGGGCCTTGAAGTCACGGGCGCGAAACCGTACTTTCTTGGCCACGATCTCGACGGAGGTCTCGACGCGAATCGTCCTCCCGGCGACTTCCATAGGTATGACCGGATTGGCGGTCAGTGAAGGCGCTGCGACGAAATCGACTTCACCTTCCGGGTAGTAGATCTTGATTGACCCGTGCTGCTCCAGATAGTCCACCATTCCGGGGTCACCGGCACTATTCAGGCGCGGCGTGAGAAATCCGAGGTACTGCGGCTCGGGCAGGAAGATGTCGATATCCCGGCTGAAACGGTGGCGGTGGCGCAGCATCAGGACGGTTCCGCCGCCGAAGCTCCAGTCATCATTGGGCATGCCTGCAGCACAGGCGGCATCGATGATTTTGAGCGTCCGGGCGAACAGCGTGCGCCAGATATCTTCGCGGCTCACGACGGGTAGCGCCGGCTGTGGATGGCCTGACCGACGGCTTCTACGTTGTCGCGGATCCTTTCCGGCTTGCCCCAATGACTCACCTGATCGATCAACCCGTCGAAGATCGGGTCCGGGACTTCATCGAAGACGACCCGAAGATGGGGATGTTGGTCCGGTGGCGCCTTTCCGGAAAGAAGGGCCTTCGCCAGGGTGTCCGGAGAGATGGGCTCCCGGAAGCTGACGTTGGCGGAAATGCAGGCCAAACGCAGGTAGTCCCGGTCGATGCGACGGGCTTGCGGCATGCTTGGGACGATATCGAACTCCAGCCCGACACACGCGAGTACTTCGTTGAGCTTGCGGACGCCTAGATCAGAAAGCGTCCCGCATTCCAGCTGATTGATCGTCGTTCGCGACAATCCAACCTTGGTGGCCAGCTCAGCCTGAGTCAGACCCATCGTGCGCCGGGCCCCGCGCAAAGCACTACCGATTTGGGCGAGATACATTCCGTCCCACCTTTATAAGTTCAATATACTGAACATATGGTAGCACCTTCCAGTCGTTGTGTCAGATTCTCAGGGGTTTTCGTCGGTGGGTTTGGAGTCTGGCTGTAAGGCCACCCCGGATTTCTCGGCGACCTTGCGACTGCCTGGGGGGCGCCCCGTTTTGGCGAAGGTGCGTTCCACCCCGGCACATTCACATCTTTTGCAATCGCTGCACTAACGAGCGAGGTCAATTACCAGTTCCCGCTTGTTGTTCGCTACCGGACGACCGATACGGGGGTTCTGCTCTAGAACATCCAGGGCAGCTATGATTTCCGCAATGAGCCGCCCCGGATTTTGTACCTGATACAAAAGGTTTCGCAGCCCCAAGCCTGAAAGTCGGCGCTGACGCTACGGCGTTGCTGCCACGTCATGGCAGCAGCTGACTCGAACGCCCCCTCAGAAGGGCTTAACTACCGCGAGGATGCAGATCACCGCCAGCGCCAGCACCGGCACTTCGTTGAAGAAGCGGAACCAGACGTGGCTCTTGGTCGAGCTGCGATCGCGGAACTCCGCCAGCAGCATGCCGCACCAGGCGTGGTAGCCAATCAGGCCGATCACCAGCGCGGTCTTGGCATGCAGCCAGCCGCCGGAGAAGCCGTAGCCGAACCAGAGCCAAAGCCCGAGGCCGATGGCGAGTGCGCCAAGCGGCGTCATGAAGCGGAACAGCTTGCCCGCCATCAGCAGCAGACGTTCGCGTTCGGCGGCGCTTTCCGCTGGCACCATGGCGAGGTTGACGTAGATGCGCGGCAGATAGAAGAGCCCGGCGAACCAACTGGTGAAGAAGAGGATGTGAAAGGCTTTTACCCAGAGCATGTGACCTCCTGCGCCGCGGCAATGCCTGCGGCGACCGTCGGATAGTGCAGACGCAGGCGCAGTTCGCGCTTCATCCGCGTGTTGTCGAGTCGGCGTGATTCGCTCATGAACGACCATTGCATCGCCGGGACGCGGCGTTGCACTTCCTCGCGCGGCAGGCGCGCCGACCGCGGCAAACCAAAGCGGTCGGCGAGCAGGTCGAACCATTCACCCATGGCCAGCGCCGAATCGTCGTTGATGTTGTAGACCCGGTTGCTGCGACCGTGCGAGAGGGCGGCGATACAGGCGCGGCCGAGGTCTTCGGCATGGATGTGGTTGGTGTGGCTGTCCTCGGCGTGCAGCATCAGCGGCAGGCCGCGCCGCAGGCGATCCAGGGGCAGGCGGTCGCCGGCGTAGATGCCTGGTGCGCGCAGGATGCAGACGCGGCAGCGGCCGCCGAGGTGGCGCCCGAAGCGGCGCAGGCGGCGCTCGGCATCGACCCGCCGTGCCGCGCGCGCCGACTTGGCCGCAACGGTACGGGTTTCGCCGACCCGGGCGCCACCGCAATCGCCATAGACGCCGCTGGTGCTGATGTAGATCAGCTGGCGTGGTAGACTTTTTCCGCGTTGCAGCCGGGCAAGCAGGCGGGTGGTTCGCGGGTCGCCTTGGCCTTCCGCGGGAGGTGGCGCGCTGTGGATGACGGCATCGGAAATGCCGGACAGTCGCTTCAAGGTTTCGGGATGGTCGAGGTCGCCTTCGATCTGCGTGACGCCCAGTGCGGCAAGCGCGGGATCGCGGCGGCGCACCAGCGCCATGACCCGCCAGCGGCGCACCAGTTGCGGCAGCGTGCGGCGCATTACGTCGCCGCAGCCGATTATCAGCAATCTTCGCATCGGACGATTATCGCATGGCCCCAGCCGCCCCCTTCCGCATCACGCTCCAGCCCAGCGGACACAGTTTCGATACCGACGGCAGCGACACAGTGCTGCAGGCGGCGCTCGACGCCGGCCTGACCCTGCCTTACGGGTGCCGCAACGGTGCCTGCGGCGCCTGCAAGGGCAAGGTGGTAGAAGGGCTGGTCGACCATGGCCAGGCGCAGGACACCGTCCTGCCGACTTCCGACCGCGCTGCCGGCATGACGCTGTTCTGCTGCGCCAAGCCCTTGTCCGACCTGGTGCTGGAGGTCCGCGAAGTCGGCACCGCCCGCGACATTCCGGTGCGCATCCTGCCTTGCCGCGTGCAACAGATCGAGCGCGTCGCCGAGGACGTGATCGTGCTCAGCCTGAAGCTCCCCGCCAACGAACGATTGCAGTTTCTCGCCGGCCAGTACGTTGAATTCCTGCTCAAGGACGGCAAGCGCCGCGCCTTCTCCATCGCCAATGCGCCGCATGATGACGGTTACCTGCAGTTGCACATCCGCCTGATCGCGGGCGGCGAATTTACCGGGCATGTCTTCGGCGCCATGAAGGAAAAGGACATCCTGCGCTTCCAGGGGCCCTACGGCAGCTTTTTCCTGCGCGAGGAGTCGACCAAGCCGATGATCCTGCTTGCCGGCGGCACCGGCTTCGCGCCGATCAAATCGCTGGTTGAGCATGCGATCCACCATAAGCTGCAGCGACCTATGGAGATCTACTGGGGCGCACGCGACCGCGCCGGGCTTTATCTGCCGGAATTGCCCTTGTCATGGGCGCGCGAGCACGCACACATCCGCTACCTGCCGGTGCTTTCGGATGCCACTGCCGCGGACGCCTGGACGGGGCGCACCGGCTTCGTGCACCGCGCCGTGCTGGAAGACCACCCCGACCTTTCGGGCTACCAGGTCTATGCCTGCGGCGCCCCGGCCATGATCGATGCCGCTCGCGCGGACTTCACCGCCGCCGGATTGCCGGTCGAGGAATTCTTCGCCGATTCATTTACGTTCATGACCGCGCCGGCCTAGGCGCAGGGCGCCACGGCAATTTACTCGCCAAGGTAAGCCGCGCGCACCCGCGGGTCGGCCAGCAGCGCCGCCGAGGTATCGGCCAGCGTGATCGCGCCGCTTTCCATCACATAGCCGCGCGAGCACAGTTCCAGGGCGAGCCTGGCGTTTTGTTCCACCAACAACACCGTCATGCCTTCGGCGGCGACGGCGCGGATCACTTCGAAAACTTTCTCCACCATCAGCGGTGCCAGACCCATCGAAGGCTCGTCGAGCAGCAGCAGTTTGGGCCGGCCCATGAGGGCACGGCCGATGGCCAGCATCTGCTGTTCGCCGCCGGAGAGCGTCCCGGCGACCTGGCTTGCACGTTCGCGCAGGCGCGGCAGGAGCGTGTGGACACGCTCGAGGTCGGCGGCGATGCCGGACTTGTCGTTGCGGTGGTAGGCGCCCATCGCAAGGTTCTCGGCCACGGTCAGGCGGGCAAAGATGCCGCGGCCCTCGGGAACCAGGGCGATCCCCTTGCCTATCAGATCGTGTGCAGGGAGTGCGTCGATGCGTCCGGTGCCGTAGTGGATCTCGCCCTGTGCCGGGATCATCCGCGCAAGCGCCTTCAGCGTCGAGGTCTTGCCGGCGCCGTTGGCACCGATCAGGCAGACCAACTCGCCTTCTTCGACGGCGAACGAGATTCCCTTGACGGCGGCAATCCCCCCGTAGTGAATCCGGAGGTTCAGGGCCTCAATGAGCGCTCGTGCCAAGATAGGCCTCGATGACTTTGGGATTGCCGCGTACCACCTCGGGGACGTCCTCGGCAATCTTCTCGCCGTATTCGAGCACGGCAACGCGGTCGCACAGGCCCATCACCAGCTTGACGTCGTGTTCGATCAGCAGCACCGTCAGGCCATCCTTGCGCAAGCCCTCGATCAACTGGCGCAGGCCGGCGGTTTCGGTGGCGTTCATGCCGGCGGCGGGCTCGTCGAGCGCCAGCAGCTGGGGATCGGTGGCCAGCGCGCGGGCGATTTCGAGCCGGCGCTGGTCGCCGTAGGAGAGGTTGCGCGCCAGGGCGTCGGCGCGGTCGTCGATGCCGACGTAATGCAGCAGCTCGTCGGCACGGCGGCGGATGGCGGCTTCCTCGGCGCGCTCCGCGCGGGTGCGCAGGATGGCGCCGAAGACGCCGGCCCGGGTGCGAACATGGCGACCGACCATGACATTCTCGCGCGCCGTCATGTTGCCGAACAGGCGGATGTTCTGAAAGGTACGGGCGATGCCGGCGGCGGCGACGGTGTGCGGGCTTTCCAGCGACAGCGCCTTGCCGCCGAACAGCACTTCGCCGTCGTCGCGCGGATAGAGCCCGGTGAAGACGTTGAACAGCGTGGTCTTGCCGGCACCGTTGGGCCCGATCAGGCCGTAGATCTCGCCGCGGCGAATGGTCAGCGAGACATCCTTCAGCGCCTGCACGCCGCCGAATTTCTTGCCGATGTTGCGGGCTTCGAGCAGGACCTCGGTCACGACCGGTTCTCGATCAACTCGCGCTTGTGCCGCGTTTCCGGCCACAGCCCGGCGGGGCGGAAGCGCATGGTCAGCACCAGGGCAAAGCCGAAGATCAGCATGCGCAGCACTTCGGGATCGACCAGCATTTTGCCGAACAGCATCTTCTGCGCCGGCTCGACGGTATAGCGCAGCAGTTCGGGCATGAAAGAGAGCAGCACGGCGCCGGCGATCACGCCCCAGATGTTGCCCATGCCACCCAGCACCACCATGGCCAGGATCATGATCGATTCGTTGAGGATGAAGCTCTCCGGACTGACGAAGCCCTGGATCGCGGCGAACATGCCGCCGGCGATGCCGCCAAACGACGCACCCATGGCGAAGGCCAGTAGCTTGATGTTGCGCGTGTTGATGCCGGCGGCCTTGGCGGCGATTTCGTCTTCGCGGATCGCCACCCAGGCGCGGCCGATGCGCGAATCCTGCAGCCGCCGGTTGATGACGATTACGGCGAGCAGCACCAGAAGAAGGAAATAGTAGTACTTGATCGGGCCGCTGAAGATCAGGCCGCCAAGGCTGTCGCTGGCGGAAAAATTCAGCGGCCCGATCTGGAAAGGGTCGATGCGGTTGATGCCTTTCGGGCCGTTGGTGATGTTTACCGGCGTCGAGAGGTTGTTCATGAAGATGCGCACGATCTCGCCGAAACCCAGCGTGACGATGGCAAGGTAATCGCCGCGCAGGCGAAGAGTCGGCGCTCCCAGCACGGCGCCGGCGATGCCGGCCACTGCGGCGCCGATCGGCAGGATGATCCAGAACGGCAGGTGCAGGCCGAAATGCGGCGAGGCCAGCAGTGCATAGACATAGGCGCCGACGGCGAAGAAGGCGACATAGCCTAGGTCGAGCAGGCCGGCGAAGCCGACCACGATGTTGAGGCCGAGCGAGAGCAGCACGAAGAGCACGGCGAAGTTGGTGATGCGCACCCAGGCCGTGCCGGCCATAGCCAGGACGAAGGGCAAGGCGATCAGGGCCAGGGCGATGGCGGCAAGCCCGGCTTTCTCCTTGGCGCTCATGCCGGCGAGCATCAGGCGCGCTCCGAGACACGTTCGCCGAGCAGGCCCGACGGCCGGAATACCAGCACCAGGATCAGCATCAGGAAGGCGAACACGTCCTGATAGTTGCTGCCGAACAGCACGAAGTGGGCGCCGTCGGCGCAGCGCTCGCCCATCCAGCCGCCGTCGGCGGCGCCTGGCCAGCGGCAGAGGTCGGTGTATTCACCGATGTAACCGGTGCCCAGCGCCTCGACCAGTCCCAGCAGCAGGCCGCCGACCATCGCGCCCGGGATGTTGCCGATGCCGCCCAGGACGGCGGCGGAAAAGGCCTTGAGGCCGAGAATGAAGCCCATGGTGTAATGGGCAATGCCGTAGTAAGTACCGTACATGACGCCAGCCATGGCGCCGAGCGCCGCGCCGATGACGAAGGTGGCCGCGATCACGCGATCGGCATTGACACCCATCAGGCTCGCCACATGCACGTTCTCGGCGGTGGCGCGGATGGCGATGCCGAAGCGGGTGCGATAGACGAACCAGGACAGGCCGGCCATCATCACCATCGACAGCAGGATGATGGCGATCTGCACGCCGCTGATGGCGGCGCCGCCGATGGCAAAGCTGGGGTTGTCGATGAGTTGCGGAAAGGCCAGCGGATTGCGGCCCCAGATCAGCAGCGCCAGATGTTGCAGGATGATGGACATGCCGATCGCGGTGATCAGCGGTGCCAGGCGCGGTGCGTGACGCAGCGGCCGGTATGCGATGCGCTCCAGCCCGTAGCCGATGGCCATGCAGGCCGGTACGGCGGCGAGCACGCCGGCAAGCAGGATCGCGCCCGGCGGCAGGGCGCTGCCGGCCAATGCCGCGATGACGGCAAAGGCCACCATGGCGCCGATCATCACGACTTCGCCGTGGGCGAAATTGATCAGCTGGATGACGCCATAGACCATCGTGTAGCCCAGCGCCACGACGGCATACACACTGCCGGTGGTGAGGCCGTTGATGATCTGCTGCAGCAGGATGTCCATGACAAATGAAACGGGGAAGGCGCGTTAGCGACTTCCCCGTTTTTTTGCGCCCCGTCAGGCTTACTTGGCGGGTGCGGCGGGCTTGGCAGCGGCAGGCGCTGCCGCCGGAGCGGCGGCGGGTGCTGCCGTGGGCGCTGGCGCAGCTGCGGCCGCAGGAGCCGCCGGTGCCGCCGGGGTTGCTCCAGGCGCTGCCGGAGCGCCTGGAGCCGCGGGAGCCGCAGCAGCCGGCGCAGCAGTTGCCGGGGCCGCAGGTGCCGACAGCGCCGCGTACTCGTCCAGCGTCAGCGACTTGCCGCCCTTGATGATGGCCAGCGGCGTGATCTTGCCGTCCTTGAGCGTGAAGATGGTCATCTCGGCGTCCTTGCGGTCGCCCTTCTCGTCGAACTTGATGTTGCCGCTGGCGCCGTTGTAGTCGCTGGCCGCGAGTGCCGCCAGATACTTGGCGGGATCCGGCGAGTCGGCCTTCTTCATCGCTGCGATCAGCAGGTTGGTGGCGTCGTAGGTGAAGGGCGAATAGAGGATCGGATCGGCCTTGAACTTGGCCTTGTAGGCGTCGAGGAACTTCTTGCCCGCGGCCTGGACCGGAATGCCGGCCTGGGAGCAGATCAGGCCTTCGGCCGCCGGTCCGGCCAGCTCGGCCATCTTGTCGGTGCAGGCACCGTCGCCGAAGGCGAATACCACAGTCATCTTCAGTTCGCGCGCCTGCTTCAGGAGCGGGCCGCCGGTGGCGTCCATGCCGCCGTAGAACACGGCGTCGGGTTTCTTGCCCTTGACCTTGGTCAGCACCGCCTTCCAGTCGACCGTCTTGTCGGTGCCCTTCTCGCGCGGCAGGACCTTGATGCCGCTGGCCTTGAGGGTCTTCTCGACCTCGTTGGCAAGGCCTTCTCCGTAGGCGGTGGCATCGTCGATCACTGCAACCGTCTTCAGCTTGTTGGCGCCGGCGAGGAAGTTGGCGACAGCCGGACCTTGCTGGTCGTCGCGGCCGACGACGCGGAACACGCCCTTGAAGCCCTGCTCGGTCAATGCCGGGTTGGTTGCCGAGCCGGAGATCATCGGCAGCTTGGCGCCGTTGTAGATCGCCGAGGCGGGGATGGTGGTGCCGGAATTCAGGTGGCCGACGATGCCGGCGACTTTGGCGTCGACCAGCTTCTGGGCTACGGTATTGCCGAC
This sequence comes from uncultured beta proteobacterium, assembly GCA_903959855.1. Taxonomy (GTDB): domain Bacteria; phylum Pseudomonadota; class Gammaproteobacteria; order Burkholderiales; family Rhodocyclaceae; genus Sulfuritalea. Next base: position 917 of record CAJBYR010000147.1, on the reverse strand, counting down.
TTTGGGATCGGCCTGGTCGTCCTCGGATACCAATTCGAACTTGACCTCGCGGCCGCCGAGCTTGGGCTTCGCGGCGTTGGCTTCCTCGACGGCGAGGCGCGCGCCGTTTTCATTGTCCTTGCCCAGGTGGGCGATGCCGCCGGTAAGCGGGGCGACACTGCCGATCTTGACCACCAGCGGGGGCGGCGGTGCCTGCACGGGGGGCGGGGGGGGCGGCTCTTCCTTGCCGCAGCCCATCACGGCAACGGCGGCGATTACGGACAGGGATAGGGTTTTCATGGGCACATTCATGGCGGGGCTCCGTTGTGTTCGGGGGATGCGAAGCGCGAATGATAAATCAGCGCAGAGGAATTCGCCGGATCGATTTTCCTCTGGATGCGAAAACGAAAAGGCCGCTCCCGTTTTGGGCGGGAGCGGCCTCGCGTGAAGCGTCGACGCTGCTTACTTGGCGCCGTCGAGTACCCACTTGACGAGGGTCTTGAGGTCATCGTCTTTCAGCTTGTCGTTCGGCGGCATCGGGATCTGGCCCCAGTTGCCCTTGCCGCCCTTCTTGACCTTGTCGACCAGCATGGCTTCGTCCGAGGCCTTGTACTTCTTGGCGACTTCCTGGTAGGCCGGGCCGACCAGCTTCTTGTCGACGGCGTGGCAGGCCATGCAGCCGCTCTTGGTGGCGAGATCCTTGTTGGCGAAGGCCGGCGCGGAAGCAATCAGGCCGGTGGCGATCAGCGCGGAGATCAGTACCGATTTCATTTCAAGTTCCTTTGTAGGTGTAGTCTATGGGTGTCCCGGGCACGGGTCGGCGAAAGCTACCGGATGTCGCGGGGTTAAAAAATGCTTCAGATCAATTTAGGAGGTCGTCGATATTCGCCGTCGGGGCAGAGCAACTAACGCCGCGACAGACCCAGGCGTTGACACGA
>CAJBYR010000146.1 GCA_903959855.1 uncultured beta proteobacterium | reverse complement strand
CGCAGCTTGCCCTCGATGTTGAGCAGGCAACCGAGATCGCCGCCGACCACCGCCGGCGCGCCGCTGGCATGGATGAAATCGCACTTGCGTTCGGCGATCGCCGCCGACACTTCACCGAACTTGACCGCGAAGGTGCCGCCGAAGCCGCAACACTCTTCGCAGCCGTTCATTTCCTTGAGCTGGACGCCCTTCATCTTGGCCAGCAGCGCGCGCGGCTGTTCCTTGATGCCCATGCTGCGCAGGCCGCTACAGGAGTCGTGGTAGGTCACGGTGCCTTCGTAGTCACCGGGCACGCTGTCGACCTTCAGCACATTGGCGAGGAAGTCGGTCAGCTCGTAGGTGCGCGCCGCCATCGCGGTGGCGCGATCACGCCAGGAGGGTTCGTCCGCGAACATGCCTTGGTACTCGGTGCGGATGTGGTCGCCGCAGGAGCCGGACGGCACGACGATGTAGTCGAAGCCCTCGAACTCGGCGATGGTCTTTTTCGCCAGGGCCTCGGCACCGGAGCGATCACCTGAGTTCCAGGCCGGCTGGCCGCAGCAGGTCTGGGTATCCGGCACGATGACTTCGCAACCGGCGGTTTCCAGAAGTTTGAGGGCGGCAAAGCCGATGCGCGGGCGCATCAGGTCTACCAGGCAGGTTACAAATAGACCGACGCGCTTGTTTGCCAAGTTCTCTCTCCGTTTGTCTTTGTTGCCCGCTCCCGAAGGGAAAGCCCGGGCATGCAAAGCAAATCGGACGCCCGGGCGGGCGGTGCGGTTTGCTATAGTATCCGAGTTCCCTTTTCCAAGAGCCTGCCGTGGCGCAAAAACCCGCGGATGCCGCGCCGGAAGCGCGCAGCGGCATTCAGGTCATCGAGCGCATGATGAAGCTGCTCGATGTCCTTTCCTACCATCCCGATCCGGTCAGCCTCAAGCAGCTGTCGCTGGAAACCGGCCTGCACCCGTCCACGGCCCATCGCATCCTGGCGGCGATGGCGACATCGGGCTTCGTCGAGCGGGCCGAGGCGGGCGCCTACCGACTGGGGATCCGCCTCCTCGAACTGGGCAACGTGGTCAAGTCGCGCATCAGCATCCGCGCCGCCGCCATGCCGCTGATGCAGCGCCTGCACCTGCAGATCGGCGAAAGCGTCAATCTCGGCGTGCGCCAGGGCGACGAGATCGTCTATGTCGAGCGCACTTCCAGCGGGCGCTCGTCGATCCGCGTGGTGCATCTGGTCGGCGCGCGCGCACCCTTGCATGTCACCGCCGTAGGCAAGCTCTACCTCGCGGACGAAAGCCCGCAGGAGCTGCGTGAATACGCCAGGCGCACCGGCCTGCCCGGTTTCACTCCGACCTCGCTGACCACCGTCACCGCGCTCGAGCGCGAGGTCGATCGTGCGCGCCGCCACGGCATTGCCTTCGACAACGAAGAAATCGAGCCGGGCCTGCGCTGCATTGCCGCCGGCGTACGCGACGACAGCGGGGAACTGGTGGCGGGTTTGTCGGTTTCCGCCCCGGTCGAGCGCCACAGCCCCGACTGGGCAAGCATGGTCAAGGAAACTGCGGAAGCGATTTCGCTGGCCATCGGCTACCAACCGGCGAAACCGGCCTCCAAATAGCCGCTCGCGCGCATTGACCTGCGCCCGGGCAATCTATATACTGCGCGGTTCTTTGCGTCATCCCATTTGGAGTTTCCCATCATGTATGCGGTCATAAAAACCGGTGGCAAGCAATATCGCGTTGCTGCAGGCGAAAAAATCAAGATAGAACAGATACCGGCTGATGTGGGCACTGAAATCACTCTCGACCAGGTCCTCATGGTCGGCGAGGGCGAATCGGTCAAGATCGGTTCTCCCATGCTCGCCGGTGCCACGGTTACCGCGAAAGTGATCGCTCAGGGCCGTCATCCCAAGGTCACCATTTTCAAGATGCGCCGGCGCAAGCACTACCAGAAGCATCAGGGCCATCGCCAGAACTTCACCGAAATCGAGATCAGCGGCATCGCCGCCTGAGCCCGACGAGAACCAGGAGCTAAAACATGGCACACAAAAAAGCAGGCGGCAGTTCGCGTAACGGCCGCGATTCGGAATCGAAACGCCTGGGCGTCAAGAGCTACGGCGGCGAACTGATTTCCGCCGGCAGCATCATCGTGCGTCAGCGCGGTACCGAGTTCCATCCCGGCGACAACGTCGGCATGGGCAAGGACCACACGCTGTTCGCCAAGATCGAAGGCACCGTGCAGTTCGCCATCAAGGGTCCGGCCAAGCGGCGTACGGTCAGCATCGTTCCGGCAGCTGCCTGAACCTCACCGCCCCCGACGAAAGCCCTATCGTCGAGATAGGGCTTTCGCGTTTCTGGCCCCGTAAAAATCATGAAGTTCTTCGACGAAGCGCGCATTGAAGTTCTCGCCGGCGATGGCGGCAACGGCTGCACCTCGTTTCGGCGCGAGAAATACATTCCCCTGGGCGGGCCGGACGGCGGCGATGGCGGCAAAGGCGCCAGCATCTGGGTCGTCGCCGACCGCAACCTCAATACCCTGATCGACTTTCGCTACACCCGCGTGTTTCGCGGCCAGAAGGGCGAGCACGGACGCGGCTCGGACTGCTACGGCAAGGGCGGCGAAGATATGGAACTGCGCATGCCGGTGGGTACCGTGATCACCGACATCGACAGCAGCGAGGTGATCGCCGACCTGGACAAGGACGGCAAGCGCGTGCTGATCGCCAAGGGCGGCAACGGCGGCCTGGGCAACATCCACTTCAAGTCGAGCACCAACCGCGCGCCCAAGCAATCGACGCCCGGCACGCCCGGCGAGCAGCGCAATCTGCAACTCGAACTCAAGGTGCTGGCCGACGTCGGCCTGCTCGGCCTACCCAATGCCGGCAAATCGACCTTCATCCGCGCCGTTTCGGCGGCCAAGCCCAAGGTTGCCGACTATCCCTTCACCACCCTGTATCCCAATCTTGGAGTGGTCAGGGTCAGTGACAACCGCAGCTTCGTCATTGCCGACATCCCCGGCCTGATCGAGGGCGCGGCGGAGGGTGCAGGACTGGGCCATCGCTTCCTCAAGCACCTGCAGCGCACCGGCCTGCTGCTGCATCTGGTCGACATTTCGCCGTTTGACCCGGATGCCGATCCCGCCAAGGATGCCAAGGCCATACTCAAGGAACTCAAGAAGTACGACGCGGCGCTGTTCAAGAAGCCGCGCTGGCTGCTGATCAACAAGATCGACCTGGTGCCCGAGGACGAGCGCGAGGCGCGGATCGCCGCGCTGGTGAAAAGCTACAAGCCGAAGAAGCATTTCGTGATTTCCGCGATCTCGGGCGAGGGTTGCCGCGAGGTGACCTATGCCGTGATGGATCACCTGGAACAGTTGAGGAAGCATGAGAAGGCAGATAGCTGAGGCAAAACGCCTCGTCGTCAAGGTCGGCAGTGCACTGGTTACCAACAACGGTGAGGGCCTGGACCACAGCTTCATTGCCGATTGCGCCCGGCAAATTTCCGCGTTGCACGATGAAGGCCGGCAGGTACTGCTGGTCTCGTCGGGAGCCATCGCCGCCGGCATGCAGCGCCTGGGCTGGACCACCCGGCCCCATGCCATGCACGAGCTTCAGGCGGCCGCCGCAGTGGGCCAGATGGGGCTGGCGCAAGCCTATGAAACGACCTTCCTCGATCACGGGCTCAAAGCCGCTCAGATCCTGCTGACCCATGAGGATCTGGCCGATCGCACGCGCTACCTGAACGCCCGCTCGACCCTGCAATCCCTGCTCGATCTCGGCGTAGTGCCCATCATCAACGAGAACGACACCGTCGTCACCGACGAGATCAAGTTCGGCGACAACGATACGCTGGGGGCGCTGGTGGCGAACCTGGTCGAGGCCGAAGCGCTGATCATCCTGACCGACCAGAAAGGCCTTTACAGCGCCGATCCACGCCGCGATCCGGAGGCGACGCTGATCAGCGAAGGCCGTGCCGACGATCGCCGCTTTGAAGCCATGGCCGGTGGTGCCGGCAGCGGCATCAGCAGGGGCGGCATGATCACCAAGATACGCGCCGCCCAGCGCGCCGCCCGTAGCGGCGCGCATACGCTTATCGTCAGCGGCCGGGAGCCGGATTCGCTGCTGACAGCCACCCAGGGTAAAGACATCGGCACCCTGCTTTACGCCGTCGAATCGCCCCTGGCGGCGCGCAAGCAATGGCTCGCCGACCACCTGCAACTGGCCGGATCACTAACCCTGGACACCGGTGCGGTGCAGGCGCTGGCCGGAGGGCGCAGCCTGCTGGCGGTGGGCGTGACAAGCGTGGACGGAGACTTCCAGCGCGGTGCGGCGATTGCCTGCCGTGCCCCGGACGGTCGCGAAGTCGCCCGCGGCCTGATCAACTATTCAAGCTCCGAAGCCCGCCGCATCGCCGGCCACGGCACCCAGGACATAGAAGGCCTGCTCGGCTACATTGACAGTGCAGAACTGATCCACCGCGACAACATGATCCTGTTCTGAGCAACATCAGTTCAAAGCGCAGTGGCGGTTGCCGCCCTCAAGGGCGACAAGACGCTGGCAGAACTCGCGCAACAGGCGTTGCGCCTTATTCGATATCAGCCAATTAATCGCATGCCGCAGTGTTTGGCGGCATCGCGATCAAATGTTGACGTGTGGTCGCATCCCGCCGCATTCGCAATCCGCTCAATCAAGCAGTCCGCAAAATCAGCCTTGCCTTCCCGAAAGAGCCGCAAAGCTTGCCACACCGTATCGGCGTGCGCCACGGCGATCTCCTTGGTCCGCAGCAGGGTTTCCAGGACTTTGCAGAGCTCGCCTTTCGGCAATGCGTAGCAGTCGGTCAACACCCATACCAGTTCCACCACCGAAACGACGCTGACATACCCTTGCGCGTCTGCCGTAAGCGACTCGATCAAGCGGGTCGCTACGGGTGACTGTTTTGGATCATCCTGTGCAACATAACGGACAAGGACGTTGGTATCCAGTCCAATCATCGCGCCTTCGCCCCGTGCGCGGCAATAGCCTGATTCATCGCCGAAATTGTCACTGGCGAGACTGGCTTGCGGACCAAGCCCTTCAATGCCGTGACTGACTGTGTAGCGGCCACCAGTTCATAACGCCCGGGCTCAACCAGGACGAACTCCACCCGGTCGCCCGTCTCAACGCCCAGCGCAGCCCGCACTGCGGCGGGGATGGTGATCTGTCCTTTACTGGTCATGGTTGCAGCCGACATCTTCTTACTCCTTTTCTAATTCCTTACTTTACCGCAAGGACAATTGAAGTTCAAGCTTGAAAAGTCGGCGCTGGCGGGACGGCGAATAACCAGTAAAACCGG
>CAJBYR010000145.1 GCA_903959855.1 uncultured beta proteobacterium | reverse complement strand
GGTTGCGCGAAATCCGCCAGCGCCGCGTCGATGTCAATGGCGTAGGTGCCCCAGCGCCCCTGTGCCCAGAGCATGGCCGACAGCACCAGGTAGCGGTCGGCCGAGGCATCGCGCGTCGCCAGTTCGACCAGCGGCGGCAGGAACACGGTCTCGGTATCGGTCCATACGGTGCTGTCCGCGGTCACCCGCAAGGGACGGCCCGACAAGCCTTGCAGGAAGCGCTGCAGGCGCGGCGCAATCGCATCCAGGCTCACCGCCGCCGGCGAGACGCCACGGGCGAAGCCCTCGATGTCGCGCAGGCGCAGCACTGCCGCGCGCAGGCCGATGCGGTCGAAACCGTCGAGCGCCGCCACTACCCAAGCTTCAGCCTGTTGCGCGCTCAACACACGAAGGGCCTGCGGTGCCAGCAGCACCATCAGGTAGGCGATCTCAAGATGGGTGCGCGCTGCGACCTTGGCCCAGTGCAGGGCGAACTCCTGTGTGGCCCGCTCGACCGGCAGCAGCGGCTCGATCAGCTCGTCGTAGTTGCGACCCGAGGAAACGTCGAAGCTGAAGATCGCGTCGAGGCGTTCGCCCAGCGCGGCGCGATCGAGCGATTCAGAAGACGGCACGGATCAGGTCGTCGACGGCGGACACCGAATCGGCATCGTCCGACAGCGCACGGCCGATCGCTGCGGCGCAGGCTTCACGCGGCGTCACGCCTGCGGCGATCAGGTGGCCGGCGTGCACCAGCAGCCGTGTGCTGGCGCCCTCGTCGAGCCCCTGGCCCTTCAGGTTGCGCGTCAGGCCGGCGATCTTTACCAGTTGCGCGGCAAGCGCGGCGTCGATGCCGGTTTCGCGCGCAACGATGGTGGTTTCCAGTTCCGCCGGCGGGTAATCGAAATCGAGGGCGATGAAGCGCTGGCGGGTGCTCTGCTTGAGCTCCTTCAACACGCTCTGGTAGCCGGGGTTGTATGAAACCACCAGCATGAAGCTGTCGGGCGCGCGCACCAGTTCGCCGCGCTTTTCCACCGGCAGCACGCGGCGCGTGTCGGTCAGCGGATGGATCACCACGGTGGTGTCCTTGCGCGCCTCGACCACTTCGTCGAGGTAGCAGATGGCGCCGGCGCGCACGGCGGCGGTGAGCGGGCCGTCGAGCCAGACGGTTTCCTCGCCGGCCAGCAGGTAGCGCCCCACCAGGTCGGCGCTGGTCAGATCGTCGTGGCAGGCGACAGTGACCAGCGGTCGGCCCAGCTTCCAGGCCATGTATTCGACGAAGCGCGTCTTGCCGCAGCCGGTGGGGCCCTTGAGCAGCACCGGCAGCTTCTTCTTCGCCGCCGCCGTGAACAATTCAAGCTCGCGCCCGACGGGCTGGTAATAGGGTTCGGCGGCGAAGGTTTCGAGTTCCGGCTCCAGGGCATGGAGATGGTGGCGATTCATGGGGTGGGCTTTCAGTACTTTTGTGAATTCTCGTGCCGGTCTGTCTGCGACGTGCTTGCAAATGGCGCACAGCGCTAGCTTACCGCCTGCACGCAAGGAAGGTACGATATGCACCCGTCAGGCGCTAAAATTGCAGGCCCCAACGCAATCGGCAACGAGGAGAACAGCATGTCCGAGCATGGTTTTCATGTACACGGCCCCCACGATCACGAGGTTGAGCACGTAGCGAAACACGGCGGCGATAGCTTCACATCGCGCCTCGCGGTCATGACTGCGGTTCTGTCCACCGTCGGCGCGATCTTCGGTTACATGGGCGGGCATTCACAAAATGCGGCTCTGCTGTACAAGAATGAGGCGGCGATCCAGAAGACCTCCGCCTCCAATCAATGGAACTACTACCAGGCCAAGAGCAACAAGCAAAACCTCGCCGAGCTTTCGGTGACCCTGACCAGCGGCGACACGCAGGAAAAATTCAAGCAGGCCATCGAGCGATACAAGAAGGAAAAGGAAGAGATCAAGCTCGACGCGGAGAAGCTGGAAGCCGCCGCCAAGGAGGCCGACAAGAAGAGCGAGCAGGAAATGCACGTCCATGAACGCTGGGCCATGGCGACCACCCTGCTGCAAGTCGCGATCGCGCTGGCCGCCATCACCCTGTTGAGTGGCAAGCGCTGGATGCTGGCGGGCGTTTACTGTGCAAGCGTACTTGGGCTGGTTGCCGGAGCGATGGGCTACCTCCACCTCTGAGAAGGTAAGCCGCAGAGCCGGCGCAAATCGGCCCGGTCCAACCGGATCGTGGCCGGGTAGTCGTGATGGTATCGTTGCGCGTTCCCGCCGCCGGCGGAAAACTCGGAGCCGCCCATGCTGATGTCCGCCACCGAATACCGCGAGTCCCTGCGCCGCCTCAAGCCCCGCGTGTTTGTCGACGGTCGTGCCGTTGAATCGGTGGGCGACGATCCGGCATTGACACCGGGCGTCAATGCGGTCGGGCTCAGCTACGACTTCGCGCTGCGCGAAGACACCGCCGTGCTGATGCGCGTGGCCGCGGGCGATGGCGGCAAGGATTACAACCGCATGCTGCACGTGCCGCAAAGCAGCGACGAACTGCTGCAAAAGCTGGAGGCGATCCGCCTGATCTGCCGCTACACCGGCTGCGCCCAGCGCTATCTGGCCGGCGACGCCATAGCCGGCATCCTGCAGGGCGCGGCGGCGATCGACGCCGAGCACGGCACCGAGTACCTGGCGCGGGCCCGGGCCTATTACGAGCACATCCGCGACGCGGACCTCGCCGTCGGCATCGCCATGACCGATGCCAAGGGCGACCGCTCGAAGCGGCCGCATGCCCAGACCAATCCGGATGCCTATGTGCATATCGTCGATCGCCGCGCCGACGGCATCGTGATTTCCGGCGCCAAGGCGATCGTCACCGGCGGGCCCTACATGCACGAGCTGCTGGTGATGCCGGGCCGGGCCATGACCGAGGCCGATGCCGAATTCGCCGTCTGCTGCGCGGTGCCGATCGACGTCGAAGGGCTGACCCTGGTGGCACGCCCGGCGGGGCGCCCCGGCGAAGCTGCCGCGCTGTTCTCCAACCGCTTCGGCCAGAGCACGGCCGTCTGCCTGTTCGACAAAGTCTTCGTGCCCTGGGAGCGCGTCTTCCTCGCCGGCGAGTGGCGCCACAGCGAAGAACTCACCTACGCTTACGCCACCCATCACCGCCACACCTGCATCGGCGCGCGCGCCGGCTACGGCGACCTGCTGATCGGCGCCGGCACGCTGATGACGGAGGCCAACGGCCTCGACAGCGAGCACGCCCATGGCCTGCGCGAGGCGATGACCGACCTGATCAAGATCGTCGAAGGCTTTTATGCCTGCGGCGTCGCCGCCTCGGTGTACGCCACGCCCGAACCCGGAGGCATCGCCATGCCCGACGCGGTGTTTTCCAACATCGGCAAGCTGCTGCTGGCAACACAGATCTACGACATGCAGCGTCTGGCGCACGAAGTCTCGGGTGGCCTGATCGTCACCCTGCCCGGCCCGGATGAAGACCACAATCCGGCCACCGCCGGGCGCATTTCCGAAGTGCTGACGGCCCGCTCGGACGTGCCCTACGAGAAACGCATCGCCGTGGCGCGCTTCATCGAGGACCTGACGGCCTCCTACCAGGCCGGCTGGTATTCGGTGATCAGCCTGCACGGCGGCGGCTCGCCGGCGGCGATGAAGAAGGAGATCTTCCGCCGCTATCCCGTCGCCGAAAAGGTCGAACTGGTGGAAAACCTGCTTGACCGTGGGATACTAGCCGACGCCATAAAGCGCATTGCCCTGGGCCGCCAACCCGGCCGCTGCTGTGCCCAAGGCTGCCAGGCCGATAGCCCGAACCCCGCTTGACCCATTCCAGGAGACCGCATGAAGCCTTCCGCCCTGATCAGGATTCTTCTCGCCGCCGGCGCATTCAGCTGTGCCAGCATCGGCATGGCCCAGCCCGCCGGCACCAACCCTGCGCCGCCGCCGGCTGCAGCGCCAGGGGCGGCTCCGGCTGCCGCCACGCCACGTCCGGCGGCAGAACCTCCTAAGCCGGAAGTCCTTGACCCTGCCGCCGAAGCGGAACGCAAAAAAGCCGAAGCCGCGCAGCGCGAAAAGAAGGAGGCCGCGCGCAAGAAGGCGGAACTCGATAACCGCTGCGTGATCAAGCAGGCCATGAGCGACGCCGAGATCGCCAAGTGCCGCTGATCCGATCCTTCCAATAAAAACGGGCGCCCCGCGGGGCGCCCGTTTTTATCGCAACAGAAGCAATTACTGCGCGAGGTAGTCGGTCACCGCCACCCAGCGGCCGTTCTGGATCTGGCCGACCTTGGACTTGTCGTTGCCCAGGTGCTGCTTGGGTCCGAATTTGTACTCGGGGCTGCCGAACATGTCGCGCGCGAAGGTGGTGGACTCCAGCGTCTTGATGAAGTTGTCGGTGGTCAGGTTGGCACCGGTCTTCTTCGCGGTCTGCACGAACATGTCCATCGCCACGTAGCCGTAGGCGGAGAACAGGCCCGGTTCCTCGTTGAACTTGCCCTTGTAGGCGGCGAACCAGTCGCGCACGTTCTTCGACGAGTCGTCGGCATAAGGTACGGCCACCTGGTGCATGGCATACAGACCATCCATGGCCTTGCCGCCCAGCTTGTGGATCAGGTCGGTGTAGGCCGCCGAGGAACCGATGAAGTTCGGATTCCAGCCCATCTTCTTCGCCGTGCCGATGGTGCCGATGGTCTCGCGGATGATGGTGCCGAGCACCACGGTGTCGCAGTCCGCCGCCTTCATCTTCGACACCTGCGCCGAGAAGTCGGTAGCGCCGCGCTTGAAGGAAGTCTTCTCGGCGAAGGTCATGCCGATGTCCTTGAGTCCATCTTCTGCGCCCTTCAATACCTCGGTGCCGAAGTCATCGTCCTGGTAGATGACGCAGAACTTCTTCGACCCGCGTTCCTTGGCCATCCACTTCATGGAGATGCGCATCTGCGTGTAGTAGGGCGCGGCGAATGAGAACTTCAGCTTGTGCAGCGGCTCGTACATTTCGCGCGCGGCAGTGAGCGGGAAGAGGTTCATCACGCCCTTGTCGAACAGGGTCGGGAAGGTGGCGAGGTTCACCGCCGTGCCAATCGTGCCGACCATGGCGAAGAGCTTGTCCTGCTGCACCATCTTCTGCGCCGCGAGCAGGCCCTTCTTCGGGTCATAGCCGGAATCCTCGGCGATGAACTTGAGCTTGCGGCCGTTGATGCCGCCCGATTCGTTGATTTCGTCGACGCGCATCTGCATGCCGAAGCGCAGGGCCTTGCCGAAGCCGGCCAGCGGGCCGGAAAGATCCTGGATGGTGCCGATGACGATCTCGTTCTTGCTGACGCCCATCTGCTCGGCGGCGGTCGCCGTGGTACCAGCGCCGACTCCTGCGACGGCCATCGCAGCCACGGCCAATTTCATGCTTTTCTTCATGGTTTCTCCTCGTTATGGGTACTGCTGAATCAATCGGGCTAATCCCGGTACATCGACTCGATCAGCTCGGCATATTTCTGACTGACTAGCTTACGCTTTAGTTTCATGGTCGGGGTCAGTTCCTCGTCCTCGGCGCCGAGCTTGCGGTCGATCAGGCGAAACTTCTTGACCTGCTCGACGCGCGCGAACTGCTTGTTGACCCGCTCGATCTCGCCTTCGATCAGCTTCTGCACCTCATGGGCGCGAGTAAGGCTGGCGTAGTTCGAGAAAGGCACGTCGTGATCCTGGGCGAACTTCTCCACGTTCTCCTGGTCGATCATGATCAGGCAGACCAGATAGGGCCGCTTGTCGCCGATCACCACGGCGTCGGTGACATAGGGCGAGAACTTGAGCTGGTTCTCCAGCTCGGAAGGCGTGATGTTCTTGCCGCCGGCGGTGATGATGATGTCCTTGAGGCGGTCGGAGATGCGGTAGAAGCCGTCCCCGTCCACTGTGCCGACGTCACCGGTGTGCAGCCAGCCGTCGGCATCTATGGTCTCGGCGGTCTTTTCCGGCTGGTTGAGGTAGCCCATGAAAACGGTGGGGCCGCGCACCTGGATTTCGCCTTCGGCCGACAAGCGGATCTCGCTGTCCGCGCCGGCGACGCCGATCGAACCGGGTTTGATGCAACCGATCGGCGTTGCCGTTGCGGCGCCGCTGGTCTCCGTCATGCCCCAGACTTCGAGCATCGGCACGCCGAGCGCCAGGTACCAGCGCACCAGGTCAGGCGAGATCGGCGCCGCTCCCGTGATCAGGAGGCGGCTGCGGTGGATGCCGATCAGCTTGCGCACGTTGTTCAGCACCAATACCCGCGCCAGCCAGTGGGCGAACTCCAGGCCGGCGCCGATCGTTTCACCCTTTTCGTAACGGCGCACCTTCTCCAGGCCGATGCCGACGGCAAGTCGGTAGGCCCACTGCTCGAAGGCATTGGATTCCTTGAGCGCGATGCTGACTCCGGAATAGAACTTCTCCCACACCCGCGGCACTGCGACGAACACCGTCGGCGCGATTTCGCGCACGTTCTCGGGAATGGTTTCCGGGTTCTCGACGAAGTTGAGCCTGGCACCGACATAGATCGCGAAATAGGCGCCACCGGTGCGCTCGGCGACGTGGCACAGGGGCAGAAAACTCATGCGCTCGTCGTTCTCGTTCTGTGCGATGACCTTGTTGAGCCCGCGTACGTGACTCAGGATATTGCGGTGCGAGAGCATGGCGCCCTTGGGCTTGCCGGTGGTGCCCGAGGTGTAGATCAGGATCGCCAGGTCTTCGGGCTTGCGCGCGGCAGTGCGCGCCTGCCATTCGGCATCGGCCGCCGCCTGGCCAAGCCGGGCGAGGCGTTCGCGTCCCATTTCGCGCAAGCGCTCGAAGCTGATCACCTGCGCGTCATGCAGATCGCGCAGGCCCTCCATGTCCCAGACCACGATGCGACGCAGCAGCGGCAATCGCTCGCGCACTTCCAGCACCTTGTCGAGCTGCTCGTCGTCCTCGACGAAGATCAGCACGGAATTCGAATCGCCGGTCAGATATTCGACCTGGGGTGCCGCGTCGGTCGGATAGATGCCGGAGCTGACGCCGCCGCAGGAGAGCAGCGCGAGGTCCGAGAACAGCCATTCCTGACGCGTGTTGCCCAGAATCGACGCCGTCTCGCCAACGCCGAAACCGAGTTCGATCAGGCCCATGCCGGCTTCGCGCACTATGACGCCGACCTGGTTCCACGACAGGCTCTGCCAGAGGCCGAACTTCTTCTGCCGGAACAGCGTCAGCTCGCCGCGCTGCGCAACACCGTTCCAGAACATCTCGGCCATGTTGTCGCCCGGAACGACGACGCGTTCCTCGGCCCAGTAGCGTTTGCCGTCAAGCTTCCACATGGTTCATCTCCATGTCTTTTTCTTCTTCCAGCGTCGCCCCTCGCGCACGCCGGCTTCTTTCACGCCAAGGTAGAACTCCTTGATGTCATCCTTCTCGCGCAGGGCGGCGCAGGTGTCGTGCATCACGATGCGACCGATTTCCAGCACGTAGCCGTAGTCGGCATATTTCAGGGCGATGCGCGCATTCTGCTCGACCACCAACAGGGTCACGCCGCGCTCGCGGTTGATGCGGATGATGATCTCGAAGATCTCCTTGGTCAGCTTGGGCGAGAGGCCCAGGCTGGGCTCGTCGAGCAGCATCACCGCGGGCTTGGCCAGCAGGGCGCGGCTGATCGCCAGCATCTGCTGCTGGCCGCCGGAGAGCTGCCCGGCCGGCTGGTCGCGGCGCTCCTTGAGGATGGGGAAATAGGCGTAGACATCCTCGATGTCCTTCGCCACCGCGTCCTTGTCCGAGGCAGGCCGCGTGTAGGCGCCCATCAGCAGGTTCTCGCGCACCGTCAGCAGCGGGAAGATTTCGCGACCTTCGGGCACCTGCACCAGGCCCTGGCGCACGATCCAGGCCGGGTCGCGGCCTTCAAGCTTTTCGTTGCGGAAGAGGATGCTGCCCTTCTGCGGATCAAGGATGCCGGAGATGGTCTTCAGTATCGTGGTCTTGCCGGCACCGTTGGACCCCAGCACCGTGACCACCGAGCCCTGGGCCACCGACAGCGAGACGCCACGGATCGCCTTCACCGCGCCATAGGCGGCTTCGACGTTGTTGAGCTGGAGGATGGGCGCCTGCTCAGTCATCCTCGACTCCACCGAGATAGGCTTCGATCACGCCGGGGTGCGCTTGCACTTCCTCGGGCGTGCCCAGCGTCAATACTTCGCCAAGATTGAGTGCCAGCACGCGGTCGGAAACGCGCGAAACCAGGCCCATGTCATGCTCGACCATGATTACGGTAATGCCGAGGTCGGCCTTGATGTCCTCGATCCAGAACCCCATGTCCTCGGTTTCCTCGGTGTTGAGGCCCGACGACGGTTCGTCCAGCAGCAGCAAACGCGGCCGCATCGACAGGGCGCGCGCCAGCTCGACCACCTTGCGCACGCCGTAGGGCAGGCCGACCACCATGCTGTCGCGGTAGTGCTGCAGGTCAAGGAACTCGATGACTTCCTCGACCTGGCGGCGGAACTCCAGTTCGGCGCGGCGCACCGAGCCGGTGAACAGCAGGTCCTGCATCCAGCCGGTGCGGCGATGGCAATGGCGGCCGACCAGCAGGTTCTGCAGCACCGTGGCGTGCTCGAAGAGTTCGATGTTCTGGAAGGTACGGGCGATGCCGTGGCGCGCCACCACATGCGGCGGCAGGCGCGAGATCACTTCGCCTTCAAAGCGCACTTCGCCCGAGGTCGGCCGGTAAAGCGCCGAGATCAAATTGAAGATCGTCGTCTTGCCGGCGCCATTGGGCCCGATCAGCGAGAAAACTTCGTTGGGCTGGACGTCGAAGGAAACGTTGTTCACCGCCAACAGTCCGCCGAAGCGGACCGAGAGGTTGACGGCTTCGAGCATCGGCGCCGTCATGCCACCCTCCATAGCAGGCGAAGCCTGCTCACTTCAGTCACCCCCTCTCGCGGAGAGGGGGCGGGGGGAGAGCCAACCACCTGTCTCGGCGCGCTTGCGCGCCGGAGAGGATGAAAT
>CAJBYR010000144.1 GCA_903959855.1 uncultured beta proteobacterium | reverse complement strand
GAACTTCGACGCCAGGTACAACTTCAGTGTTGGTCATGCGATGTTCTCCTTTGAGAGTAAGTGTTATGTCATATAAGATACCTACAAATGCTCAACCCAAAAATGTCAGCGCAGCTACCCCGCTGTATTGCTCGTCAATCGTGGTGCGCAGATCAAGGACGGCAATCTCGGTGGCGTGAATATCCGCAAGGTGCTGTCGGGCATAGATCAGATCGGTGGTGGCGATCCATTGCGTCTGACCGTCCAGTTCGATCTGCATGGCGCTAACGCTGGACAGACCGGTGAGATTTCGGCTCAGGACATCAAGAAGTCCAAGGCATTCAGCCAGCCGCCGTGGAAAGTCAGCATCGAATTCCATAATGGCGGCGCGTTCCTCGAACTGCTCACGGATGTTGTCGTTCAGGCGTGCAAGCAAGTCGGCAACGATGGGGTCAATCGGTTCAGGCATTGAATAGTTCTCCAAAAATGGAAACGCCACCTGGCCAACCAGAAAGGTCAGCGAAGGTGGCGAGGCAAGGGAAGGAAACGATGGACGCGGCGTTGGGCAGGTTGACGTCTCGGTGGCTTCACGGTGGCGCTATCTCGCGAGGCGGAACTGCGTATTGGGCGCACAAAGCCAACAGACGAACATCGATGCCTTCGGCCTTGGGGATGAAAAGCGTGATCCCGCAGTCGTCGGTGACAACAAATAGCATTTCATAGACATGGGTGTGTTCCTCCAGAATGTCGAACGAGGGGGTGAAATCGGGATCGCCGTATGGCAGATTCTCGAAAGGTTCATGGACGATGGCGCAGCCGCTAACCAGTTCGAGGGACTCCGCGCGGTCACAGGGCTCGGCCAAAATGAAGTAGCCATGCCGGTCGGCATCCCAGGGCTCGCCTGCACTGATTTCGCAGAAGCGTCTCTCGATCAGCGAGCGAACGTCAGGGTTGGCGATCTGGCTGACCGCAGAGGGATCACGAAGGATGTGCATGGACGTGCTCCATCCGCTGACTTTTGCTTTTCCTGCAATGCAGTACAACGTCGGTGGTGATGGTCATGATGAGTTCCTTTGGATAGACGAAAAAAAATGCCCGACCACCGAAAGGCAGAAGGGCGGTGCGTGGAGATGCCTAAGAAAAAAGCGAAAGCCCCGAGCATCCGAAGACGCAGGGGGCTTTCACAGGGCCGTGGCTCTTTCGTTTTTATCGACCCCTAAGTGCCACGCGAAAGGTCTTGTTGTTGTCAGGTATCAGAGGAACAGAAAATCGATGAACAGCGGGATGCCATAGGCGATCAGCACGAATGCGGTGAGTCCGGCCACCAGTGCGCCGACGATGCCATACACCAGCGTCCATGCGATGTAGCCGAGTGAATCGAGGAAGCCCATGTTCGGCATGTTGGACAGCGACCTGCCGACGCCAAGGTGATCCGTGGTGGCCCAGCGGAACAGCCCCTCGACGAGCTTGCCGGTGGTGCGGAATGCGAACCTGCTGACGCCCAGCATGGATTTGCCAGTGGCGCGAGCGATTGAAGTACCGAGGCGTTGTGCCATGAAATTCCTTTCTGAAATATGAAGCGCAAAAAAGCGCCCGAGGATTTCTCCAGGGGCGCTTGTGAGGGGGAACTGCTGGGGTTATGCGGTCAGGATGCTGCCGGGGTGCCCCGGTGAGTGACCCAGGCAAGGGCGGGGTCGAGTGGCAGCGCTAAGGCAGACATAGTTGCAAGCATCGCCTTAACAACGGCGACCGGGACGGTGAGCGAGCCGAGTTGGACGAGGCAGAGTGCGATGGCGGTGATGCCGAGCATCAGGAGAAGGCACGTACTACTTTGAATTTAGGCTTCTCCAAAAGCCTTGCCACCAGTTACTTTCTGTAATCGCTCGCGGTACGATGGTTTCACTGGTCAAAACGTAGTAGCCATTTCGGAAATCGAAGACCTGCTGGAAGGTATCCCCAGATCGCTGGTAGGAAATTATTTGGTAGTAATCGTGATTCTCCCTGCGCTCATCTCTGACAGTAAATATCAACCCGCCCTGAAATTCGCCGATTACCTTCCATTTCGCTCCTGACGATTTCAGTATGAAAAAGTGTAGGCCACCGCTTCCACTGAAAGCTGGGTTTGCAACGACGATTTCGTTCTCGCCATCGAAATTTATGTCGAGAAGGACAAACGTGCAACTTTCAATTGCTCCGGCCTCCACAGCCCACTTCTCTCTACTTAGGAAGCCATTTATCGCTAAATAGGCAGACTTTGGAAGAACGCCTTTGGTAACTGGCCGCCAGTATCTTTGGAGTTCAATAGAGGTAATCTCCGTTTCCGCAGGCCGGTTGGGAAATGCTTTACGTTTGGTCGCATCTGAAAATGCTGTCGCACCAGATGCAAAGTGTATGAGGAGCAGCAGCACTAAACTACGAAGTATTCGATTTGACATAGTGGTAGGTAGATTACTGCTTCCTTGTAGATATCGACATGCAAACGCGCTGCTTGCGTTCGCAGTCATCGAGAAATTCCTTCTGCGTCATCTCGGCGTTTGCAGCAGGAGGGGTTGTTTGTGCGTGCCTGTGAGATGCTGCCTCGCTGGGTGACTTGATTGAGGCGCAGACTCGCTGAAGGGCCACGCAGTCCGTTAGCGGCTTGTCTCCGCCTTCTGCCTTGAGTTGAACATTCATGTCATTGCCTGCAGCATTGGCGTCGAACACTGCCGTAACCGCAATGAATGCCATTGCAGCCAAGCGTTGTTTAAGTGAATTCAAGATGGCCTCCAGCGTTGTTGAGTAACTGCGGCGAGTTGCGATCCCCCGTTGTCCTGACGCAAATAGAAGAATGGGATACGGGCATGCTTGGTGCATTGAGCCCATAGCGTCACGGAAGGTTCTTATTGTTGGAACTCAGGGTTCGCTATCCGTCCTTCTGCGCTTTTGAATGGGCCGGATTGGATCAAATATCCAAGATCCACATACCTTACTCAACCGTTCAATATGATCTTGGGCGACGAGCTGTTTCTGCTTCAAGATGAAGATCTCATCTTTCCTTTCTTCAATTTCCCTTAAGGCAGCTTCAAAGGTAGCCTTTCCTGTAGCAGTGTCCAACTGCTTCTCGCAGGTCTGCAATTGCGCCGCCTCGGGTTTGGTGCCTTCCACCGAATGTACTATGAAATGCAATGCCACTATGTAAGGGAGTTCCTTACCCTCTTCTTTCTCGATGGCATTTATCAACAGAACGAACGCGAGACTAATGGAGATGCCACAGACGAATAGCATCCAAAATGCAAATCTGAATGTGGTGTACAGAAAATATTTAAAGTCCTTCATTGCATAAATGGAAGTTGGCCGAAGTTTCGGAGAAATATGCTCAAACGCTGGCGGGAGATTCAGTTGGCTTGAGTCGCAAAATCAAGCGTGCCGCGCCAATCAATCCCCAAAAGAGAAGCGCAGGGACCACCAGTGTCTGAAAAAGAAAAATGGCGATCAAAGTGATGGAATGGGAAATCCAGCTCTCTGCCCACGCCTTCAACTGACCCAGATATTCATTGGGAGTCCTGACAAACTTCACCGCATCAGGGATCGGTGGTGGCGACGATGAGACAACCTTCTGCGATTTCCCATATACGTGTTTCAATAGATCATTCCAGAGTGAGCCGGGCGGCTTCTTCGCGTGTGTGTGGCTTGAGATCAATCTTGCGGTCGCCCTTGTACAGTCGAACGCTGGGTGCCGTGCCTATCCAGATTTTGAAAGGGGCTTGTCCCTCCACACTCTTTCGGGTGCCGGCCGGATACTCGCCGACAAGAAGAAATTTCTCCTTGGCGTCACGGATTTCGATCCACGAACGTTCGTCGAATTCAACGCGCAGCCTGGATGTGTAATTGGCCGGTTGGTTTCCTACAATCTCGCCTGTTGAGGGCGGAACGATTGGACGGTTTGAGCTGCTATCAATGAACTTGCGCAGAGATTTGTCACACTTGTTCGCATACTCAGGGAATGATGTAAGTGTTTTCTGAAAGGCCATTTGTAATAGTTCATCGGTGCTCTCGGACGAAATGCCTTTGGCCTTACTGGATGCAGCAAGTGCTACCATTGTCGATGTAACGACGATCCCGAACGTCTCTTTCGCTGCGCTGCAGTTGTTAGACGCCAACTGATTTTTGAGCGACTTGCCCACCATCTCCTCTACCACCGAAAACATTTCAACATACGCCTTCAATTCTTCAGAGCAGCTGCTAGCTCGCAAAGATTCACGATTGCGGTTCGATTCAAGTTGGCGCCTCTGTGATTCAAGCCGTTGGCTCTCAAGTTGCTTATTCTCCTTTAATTGCTCAAGTTGCTGTCTTTGTAATTCGAGCTGCTTTTCACGGAATTTATCCGTTTCATATCTTTCACTCGATTCTTTCAATGCACGGTCTTTTCTTTCTTGCTCCTGTCTTTCCCATTCGCGCCGCCGTTCCGTCTCCGCAGTGTTTCGTGAATTGCACGCGCTATAACCAGTCCGATCCCCTTTCCTCTCGTAGGCATAGCAATCCTCCCAAGCGGTAGCAGATGGAACATAGGAAAGAACGTATAGGCAAATTAGTATCGATGCGCTCTTGAGGTTCATCGTTAAATCTCCCTTATGCAATAGCGCTGGCTATAGGCGTTTTCGATAGGTGCTTGGATATGTCCTAAGGGTTCTTGTGCTGATAGACCAACCTAACTCCGCCGCAGTCAATCGCAGTACTCACGTTCTTGGATAGTTCTGTCACCGCATTTCCAAAGTTGGCAATTGGAAGATTATCTAGCTTTCTCCCCAGCGCTTTCTCAATGGGCTCTTCGATGTTCTTGGGTATGTTCTTGATATTCAGCGTCACTTTCGGGGCAACGATCAGCGATCGCTTGGCTTCTGCATCTAGACGCAACCCGAATGCCAATTTGGCTGTACCACTTCCGCTAATCTTGCCAATAATGGGAAGCTGGTGAATAACTCTTATGTTGGTGTTCACCACGACTCGGCCAGGATCGCTACAGAAGTCAAGAAACGGATTTTGCGGCTCAATATCTATTTTCAGCTTCCCGTCCTGCATTTGCCTCGGTAACTTGTTCTTCAGTTCGCCCTCAATCCAGGCAGCATTCAACAGTATGAGAGTCTCTTGCTTCGCTTTCGGCTTGTCGCCTGACTGCCCACATCCACTCAGGAGCGCAGCAACAAGAGAAACCAGGAATACCCATGGCATCGTCAGCCGCATGCCGTTTTCCCCTGATCTGCAAACCACCGCGTGCCCTTGACGAATCCCCACAGCAGGAGTCCCGGAACTAGCAGTGTATGGAACAGAAAGAGCGCAATTAGCTTGATAGAGTGCTCGATCCAGCGCTCAGCCCATTGCTTCAAATCGCCAAGGTATTGGTCAGGGCTTTTTGCCACAGCAGTTGCCCCTGGAAATGGCGGCGAGGGCGAAGAAACAACAGTCTGTGAAGCCTTGTATGTATCTGCGAACAGGAACTTAAACGTGGCTTCGCTGCCCACTGTCACTGCTGGGACGGCAAAGCGAATGAGGAAGGTAAGCAGGAGGATGACTGCCAACCATCGCGGCACCGGCTTCGTTCGTAGCAGATAGAACAGGTACCCGGCGACGAGAACCGTCAGAAGTGCGGATAGGACTTTTGCCTCACCGACGACTAGAGCTAGCTTCATTAGACCAAACGCTACGCTGGCTGCCAGCATTACCTCGGAGAATTGCTCAATCAGGTGATTGACCGGCGCTAGAATTTTTCCTACGGTCAAGTTGCCGTTGAGGCCCGCCGAGAAACCGACTTGAGCGCTCTCGGCAATAGAAAGGGCGGCATTGGCTGCTCGTGCTGTCGCGAAAGTAACAAGACTCCGTTTGAGTCCTTCATCGACAGCCGTGTTGGCGGCCTTGTCCAATGGCGCCCACCAGGAGAGTACTACCGCAACAACTGCCAGAGCTATCAGCGCCCAGCGGTAGCGATCAGTTGTCATGCTCTCCCCTGTTTCCAGTCACCTTGAATGTGCCCTTGTTTTGGTTACAGCAAGCACCTTGATGCAAAGACACAAGCTACAGCCGCATATATGAATTAGTGTTTATGTGAATTAGAGCATATCGCGGACAGTTCGCGATGTGACTTCTCAACTTTCCAAGCAACTTGGCGAATGCATACGCGCATTGCGCCTACAGACTGGCCTGAGCCAAGTCGAGTTCGGGGAACGGTGCGGCTTCTACCAGACGTACCTGAGCAGGATTGAGAATGGACGAGCGAATCCCACGCTCAATGCCGTTGAGGTCATTGCCAATACACTTGGCCTGACCGTGTTTGAGTTGTTCGATCTAGTGCGCGAGCAGATGCCACCAAAGAAACAGAAGGGCACAAGGCGCAAGCCGCAATAAAAAACGCCCCACCCGGTCAGGGGCGAGGCGTCATAGGAACTGCGTGCATTAAACCCACCAAAGTTACCCACCGCAGTGGAGTCACTTTGCTCAAGTCATTTTCACGAAGGCTGTTGAATAGGCACTAACCCCAGTCTTTTTGCGATCTCTAATGTCAGCCCCGCCTGGTTCATGGAATTTCTCTGAGAGCAACGGGAAATCTGATTTATTTCAACGGGCTCGCTACAGTTCTCGGTCCTCGTTTTGACGCCACCCATCGATGACCCAACCGCAGCGCGTATGTCGCGGTGACTTCGACGGATTTAGAATCCTCTCGTTAGTTCCGGTCGGAAATGTCTTCCCACCACCCACCCAACAAGGCGACCCAGAAGGGCT
>CAJBYR010000143.1 GCA_903959855.1 uncultured beta proteobacterium | reverse complement strand
CAGAGAAGAGGCGGATTGCCTCATCTCCAACATCGCATTTACCTTGCCGTTGCACGCCACAATTCTTTGGAACCGGCTCCGGCGGTTCGCTACTCCCTACCGCGCGAGCGGTTTAGTCCTAGGGCACCGAAGAGTCGGTGAGGTTTTTTGGAAGCAGCCGCTCAAATACGAAAACGCCGAACTTTCCCTCAGCAAACCTCGAACGACGGCTTCACCTCCAACTCCGGACGCTGGCGCCAACATTACCGTGCTCATGAAGGAATGGAAAAGCAGCCGCTCAAAAGCTCATCGTTTTGGGGGTGCCAATGACGGGTAATGGCCGAACTGGGACATCAAGTTTCTTCTTAAACGCGAACCAGATGACATTGTGCATCGCACAGAGAATCAACAATCACGAAATCCGGATAGCCCAAAAATTACTGCCCCAGCAAGACAGGCAGGTTGCGAGCGCCATGCAGCACGCGTTCGATACGAACCACGCCGTCGATCACGCGAAAGAAAATCACATAGCGATCCAACGCCGCCATTCGCAGACCCGGCGACAAATCATCCCTCCCGACATAGCCGAGCGGGGCACGACCAATCCGCCTGCACTGATCGACCAGCCTTGCAACAAAGCGTCGGGCGTTGGCTCGACTGTCGTTGGCGATGAAGTCGCCTATGTCGAGCAAGTCTTGCCGGGATTTTGGCGAGAAGCTTACCGTCGCCATCAGGCCTCGCGCGTGCCACGGGCCTTGGCGGAAGACTTTGGCGTCGAGCGCCTGGGCTCGGCGTAGCGTTTATTCAGTTCGGCAAACAGGTCGGCGGCGGCTATCGCCGGACCACTGTCGATGCCTTCCTGTATCGACTTGCGCAGATCGGCGTTCAGGCGCTCGAGCATCGACTCATAGACTGCTGGCGAGAGCAGGTAGGCCGCGGGCCGGTTGTGGTTGAGCACGGCGACGGGTTCAGCGCCCGCTTGCTCGAGGACGGCACTGGGGCTGCGCTTCAGTTCTGTGATGCTCACAGAACGGGTGGCAAGTAACTGTTCCATTCAATACCTCGATTGACACTCAAAAAGGTACTGTATTGTGGTCTTTTTTTTCTGCCCATGCAAATTTAATGCGCCGGTGTCAATTGGGAAGCTCCCCCGGGACGCCCCACGCTGGCGCTTACGGTGCGGCTAAATCGAGGTTTTCCACGAAGCGGTTGATCGCCTCGATAACGGCCACGGTCTGGTCCTTGTGCGCGGAGTGCCGACAGTCAGCGAGCTTGAGCAGTTCGACGCCCGGGGATCCCGTGGCACCCGACGCGATCGCTTCTATCTGCGCCATGGTGCCGTATTCGTCGTCCTCGCCCTGGATCGCGAGGATCGGGCAGGCGATACCCGGCAGGCAATCCTCGATGTTCCAGGCGCGGAAATCCGGATGCAGCCAGATCTCGTTCCAGAGCCAGAAGCTGCGATTGACATCGCGGTGGTACTTCCCGAGTTTGGCCGGCAGGTCGGTGGTCTCGAAGGCCAGCCTGGCTGCCGTTATGCCGTAAATGGAAAGGTCTTCCACGAAGCAATGCGGCGCCAAGACGACCAGGCCGGCTACCCTGTTCCCGGCGCCGGCATGCAGCAGCGCAATCGAGGCACCGTCGGAATGGCCGACCAGCACCGGATGTTTAATTTCAAGCGCGGCCAGCACTTCCGGCAGTGTGTCGCGCCCCTCGCGGTGCATGTAATCGGCGCCGAACGGGGCCTCGGGCAGGTCGGATTGGCCGTAGCCGCAGCGTGAATAGACCAGGGTGCGGCAGCCGGTGGCGGCGGCCAGGCGCGAAGGAAAGTCACGCCACATGGCGACCGAGCCCAGGCCTTCGTGCAGCAGCACCAGGGTCGGGCGATTGATCTGGTGCGCCGGGATCAGCTGGTATTCGAGGCTACGGCCGCCGGCGGTGACAAATCTGCAATGCATGATCTACTGCCCGTGAAGAAATCGTAACGAGCGGGCCGCAGCGGGGTGCGACCGGAGCGCAGCTACCGGAATGTACGTTGTTGTACATGAGGATAGCGAGCACCGCCCAAGCCCCGATCCGGCACGCGCAGTAGATTTATTCATGGGCAGTCAGACGCCGAGGAAGCGATGCATCAATTCCTGGTTGCCGCTGAGTTCAGATGATTCACCGGCAAACACCACCCTGCCCTTGACCAGCACCACGCTGCGATTGGAGAGAGCCATTACGGCGGCAT
>CAJBYR010000142.1 GCA_903959855.1 uncultured beta proteobacterium | reverse complement strand
TTCGGTCTTGATGTGGCCGCAGAGCGGGCAGGTCAGGGTGGATTCCAGGATGAGGTCGGCAGGCATTGGAAAGTCGGCGGTGACGGTACGGCGCGATAGCTTACCTGCGGCGGCGTCTTGCACGCATTTGCGTGTCAGCGAATGGCCGCGCCGGCTTCGGGCCAGGCCGCGAGCAGTCGCTCCAGGTCCTCGGGCCGGTCGACGTCCCACAGCGTCGCCGGTTCGTTCCAGGTCCAGCCCAGGGTGCGCAGGCGCAGGCGCGTCTGCTCCATGACCTGCGCCTTACCCCAGGCCATGTCGGCGAAGACTTCCGGCGCGGCGCGGCGCAGGCCGATCAATACGTAGCCGCCGTCCTCGGCCGGGTACAGCACCGCGTCATGGGCCGCCAGCTGCGCGGCGGCGGCGTGCAGGTGGCTTACGGTGAGCGCCGGGCAGTCGGTGCCGATCACCAGCGTAGCGCCGGGGACGGCCGATTCTGCGATCGCGGCGTGCATGCGTGCGCCGAGATCGCCGTCCGGCTGGCGCCGACTTTCGAGCGGGCCGAGCGCGCGACAGGCGGCCAGCGCCGGGTGGTCGGTTGCGCCGTCCCACCACAGCGTCACCGGGCCGAGGCCGGCATCGATCGCCAGCCTCACCGTGCGCTGCAACAGCCATTCCTGCAGGCGCGCCGCACCCCCGGCGCCGAGCGCAGGGATCAGCCGGGTCTTGGTTCGGCCGGGTACCGGCGCTTTGGCCAGGATGGCGATACCGGCCTGATTCATCACCTGGCGGTGCGCCGGCTGTCGTTGAGCTTCCAGTCGTAGTCGAGGAACTCAAGCTTGTAGTCGCCGTTGCGCACTTTGGCCTGGGCTTCGGGCGTCGTTGCCAACTGGGCGGCATGGCGTGCAAAGGTAGATTTCAGCGAGTCGTAGCTCTTGTGGCCTTTTTCGAAATCCTTGCCGTACCAGTCGAAGATCTTAGATACCTGCAGCCGGCCGCCGGCCGCGTCGTAGCGGTTGCGTGAGGCATCGGCAAGAAAGCGCTTCATGCCGTCGTCGAGCTGGGCGTCGAGCGTCTCGGGTATGAATGCCTCGGGCCGCAGCATCGGGCAGCCTATCGAGGCGCAGACCACGCCGGCGTGGATGCGTGGGTCGTCGAAGACGCCGGGCGAGCGGATCAGGCCGTGCTCGATGTCGTCGAGGTTGCTTTCCTGCCCGAGCAGGCTGAAGAACTTCTTCTTCCACGGCGAGGAGAACACCGAGCCGAGGTCCTTGATCGATTCGAGGTCGGGGTATTTGGTCAGGATCAGCTCGACGGTGTAGGCGTTGTAGGCATTGATCAGGAAGGCCAGACGCTGGGCCTTGGTCCACTTGCCGTATTCGGCCTCGCTGACGGCCGTCAGCGCGCCGAGGTAGGCTTTCAGCGTCGCCTGCTCGGCCTTGATTGCCGTGTAGTCAAGCACGCTGGCATTGCCGTTTGAGAAGGTCTTGACGTGCTTCGCCAGCAGCGTATTCCAGGCCGCGTGCGAGTGGTCGAAGCCTTGCGCACGGACCAGCGTGGCGCAGGCGAGGATCAGGAAGCCGAGCAGAAACGGGCGCAGGTTCATGTCATTCTCCCCGCCGCCAGGCATGGAAGCGCGCCACCCAGGCCAGCAGGCCCTGCGGCGCATGTGCTTTCTTCCATACCCCGGCAACATACTTGTTGGCTTCCGCCATGGTCGGGTAGATGTGGATGGTGCCGAGGATCTTGTTCAGGCCGATGCCGTGCTTCATCGCCAGCACGTACTCGGCGATCAGGTCGCCGGCGTGCTCGCCGACGATGGTCACGCCCAGTATCCTGTCCTTGCCCGGCACGGTCAGCACCTTGATGAAGCCGTGGGCCTCGCTGTCGGCGATGGCGCGGTCGAGGTCGTCGATGTCGTAGCGCGCCACTTCATAGGCGATGCCCTTTTCCTTCGCCTCGGTTTCGTTCAGGCCGACGCGCGCCACCTCTGGCTCGACGAAGGTGGCCCAGGGGATCACCGAATAGTCGGCGCGGAACTTCTTGAAGGGATCGAACAGCGCATTGACGGCGGCATACCAGGCCTGGTGCGCGGCGGTGTGGGTGAACTGGTAGGGGCCGGCGACGTCGCCGGCGGCGTAGATGTTGGGATAGGTGGTCTGCAGGAAGTCGTTGGTATCGATGGTGCGCGTTGCCGCCACGCCGATTTCTTCGAGCCCGTAGCCCTTGAGGTTGGCGACGCGGCCGACGGCAACCAGCACGGCATCGAAGGGGATGCGCAGTTCGCGACCTTCATGTTCGGCAATCAGGAGTTTTTCGCCGCTCTCGACGACGAAGCGCATCGCCTTGTGGTTGACCAGGACATCGACGCCTTCCTGGCGGAAGCGCGCGGCGACGAGGTCCGAAACCTCGGGGTCTTCGCGGATCATCAGGCGCGGCAGCATTTCGACCTGTGTCACTTTGGCGCCGAAGCGGGCGAAGGCCTGCGTCAGCTCGCAGCCGATCGGCCCGCCGCCCAGCACCACCAGGCGCTTGGGCAGCTCGCGCAGCTCCCAGACATTGTCCGAGGTCAGGTAGCCGACCTCCACGATGCCGGGAATCGGCGGCACGAAGGGGCGCGCACCGGCGGCGACGACGATGGCGCGTGTACTGAGCTTTTCCGTGGTGCCGTCGTGGCGCGTAACTTCCACTTCCCACGGCGAGACGAGCTTTGCCGAGCCTTCGATGACTTCGACGCCGAGCCCGGTGTAGCGCTCGACCGAGTCGTGGGGCTCGATGGCGCGCACGACGCGCTGCACGCGCTCCATCACCTCGGCAAATGAAAAGTTATGCGCAGCGGTATCCCCCGGGACGGCGCTTGCGCCACGGCGCATGCCGAACTCCCCGGCGCGCGCGACATGCGAGAGGAACTTCGCCGAGCGGATCAGCGCTTTCGACGGCACGCAGCCGGTGTTGAGGCAGTCGCCGCCCAGCTTGTGCTTCTCGATCAGCGTCACCTTGGCCTTCACCGCCGCGGCGATGTAGGCGGTGACCAGGCCCGCGCTGCCGCCGCCGATGACGATGATGTTGCGATCGAACTTCCCCGGCCTGGTCCAGCGCGCATAGACCTTCTTCGCCTTGATGCCATCGACGATTTTCTTGGCGATCAGCGGAAAGATCCCGAGCAGGGCGAAAGAGCCGATCAGCGCGGGCGAAAGGATGCCCGACAGGCTGCTGATGCCCGCCAGTTGTGTACCGGCGTTCACAAACACCAGCGTGCCGGCAAGCATGCCGACCTGGCTGACCCAATAGAAGGTCCAGGCGCGCATCGGCGTCAGGCCCATCACCAGGTTGATCATGAAGAAGGGGAAGGCCGGCACCAGGCGCAGGGTGAACAGGTAAAAGCCGCCCTCCTTCTCGACGCCACGGTCGATGGCCTGCAGGCGCTGGCCGAAGCGCTTCGCCACCCAGTCGCGCAGAAGAAAGCGCGAGGCAAGAAAGGCCAGGGTGGCGCCGACACTGGAGGCGAACGACACCAGCACCATGCCCCACAGCAGGCCGAACACCGCGCCGCCGGCCAGGGTCATGATCACCGCGCCTGGCAGCGAAAGTGCGGTTACCGCTACGTATACGATGAAGAAGATGCCCGCCGCGAGCGCTGGATTGGCCTGGCGATACGACTCGATCGCCGCCTGCTGGGCCTTCAGCGCCTCGAGGCTGAAGTGGCGGCCAAGGTCGAGGGCGAAGAAGGCGCTGACGGCACCGGCGACAACAACCAGCAACAGCAGCTTGCGTGTGGACATCGGCTTTCCCGTGGGGTGGTGGCGGATGAAACCTTACCCTAAGCGCAGCACTTGCTTGATGCCGATCACCCGCACGCCGACTTTGGTTCAGCTCG
The DNA here is from genome assembly GCA_903959855.1 of uncultured beta proteobacterium. GTDB lineage: Bacteria > Pseudomonadota > Gammaproteobacteria > Burkholderiales > Rhodocyclaceae > Sulfuritalea. The sequence goes on along the minus strand of CAJBYR010000142.1, from coordinate 855 downwards.
GGCGCAAAGGCGGCTGATCTGTTCGAGCAGAACCAGATTCTCTTCCTGCCCGGCCATTTCGCACTGTTCCTCAAGCACCGAGGCCAGAATCTTTTCGGTGGTCAGCGGATTCGCCATGACCACGCGAAACACGGTGATGTCGTCGCCGCGGTAGCGGCCCGGTGTGAGACGCGTGCGGGAAACGAAGGTCCTGCCGTTTTCGCGCTGCCGCTTCTGCATGGTTTCGGTCACCTTGTCCAGGATTTCGTTGATGCGCGCGGCTTGTCCGGCCGCCGCCACGGCCAGCTCCCTTTGCACCCAGGCCGGGTTGTAGCGGTAGGTGAGGATGTTGAGTTCGGGTTCGGTGACCAGTTCGAAGTCGGGATGGGCGTCGATGAGTTGCGCGAAGCGGCGGGCGCGCTCGATGCCCTGGTCGATGAGTATTTCGTAGCCCTTGCGGCCGATGATGGACAGGCCCGCGTGAACCAGCATGGCCATGCCCGGTCTTGAGCCCTCCAGGGTGTGACTGCCCAGATCTCTTGAGCCTTCACGCAGGATGTAGGCGGCGTGATGCTCGATGGATGCCAGGGCGGCGGGGTCTTTGAACAGGACCATGCCGGCGCCCATCGGTACGTAGAGTTGCTTGTGCGCGTCGATGGTGACCGAGTCCGCCCTTTCGATACCCTTGAGCAGCCCCTTGTGGGTGCTGGAGAGCAGTGTCGGGCCGCCCCAGGCGGCATCCACATGGTAATGGCAGCCCAGCTCCTGGGCCAGGTCGGCGAGTTCGTCGAGCGGGTCAATGTTGCCCGTTTCCGTGGTGCCGGCGACACCCACCAGGCTCAAGGGGCGGATGCCCTCGGATTGGAGCCTGGCACA
>CAJBYR010000141.1 GCA_903959855.1 uncultured beta proteobacterium | reverse complement strand
TGCGCGCCAATGCCAGGGCCTTGTCCGAATCCCGGCGCGAACCGACGGCTTCCTCGACGACGAAGACCTGGCGCCCGCCCGCCAGCAGTTCCATGACGGTTTGCAGGACGCAGACATGGGACTCCATACCGCAGACCACGATCTGTTGATAAGTACCAGCGGCAGCAAAGCCATGGCATCCGCCCGCCACCGCCGAAAAATGCAGCTTGCCGGCGATGCAGGCTGCCGGAAGCTCCGCCGCGATCAGCGGATGCGTCGGCCCCAGGCCTTGCGGATACTGCTCACAGGCCAGAACCGGAATCTCCATGCGGCGCGCCACGCGGATCAGCCAGATCACCTGGTCGAGCAAATTCTGCCAGCCGGCAATCGCCGGCACCAGTCGGCCCTGTACATCCACGACCAGCAAGGCGGACTGCTTCGCATCGATCAGCATGATTCCTCCCAGGCAGTGATGAACTCTTTCCAATGCGGCTGCCCCGTTGCGGCCAGTGATGATTTGACGAGCGCGAGTTCGGCCTCGTGCCCCGCTTTGGTGAGCAGGCCGCGCATCATCTGGAAGCGCAGGAAAACCAGGAAGGTATTGACCACATCGGTTTCGCAGTAATCGCGGATCTCGGCGATGCGGCCTTCCAGCCAGGCACCCCAGACCGCCGACCCGTCCATGCCGAGTTTGCCAGGCAGACCCATCAGGCGCGCCAACTGGTCGAGCGGCGCACTGCCGCGCGGCTGGTACATCGCCAGCAGGTCCATCAGGTCGGTATGGCGCATGTGGTAGCGGCTGATGTAGTTGTTCCACTTGAAATCGCGCGAGTCGCGGTAATCGCCCTCGCCCATGTCCCAATAGCGCGGCGCGGTGACGCCATGGATCAGGCCGCGATAGTGCAGCACCGGCAGGTCGAAGCCACCGCCGTTCCAGGAGACCAGTTGTGGCGTGAACTTCTCCACGCCATCAAAGAAGCGCTGGATGATTTCACCTTCACCCGACTTTGGCTCGGCCAGCGACCAGACCCGGAACCCTTCGTCGCTGCGTAACGCACAGGAAATGACCACCACGCGCTGCAGATGCAACGGCAGGAAGTCGTTACCGTTCTTTGCCCGCTGGCGCTGGAAGGCAAATTCCGCGACCTCGCCATCGCCCAGCGACTCTGGCAACTGATGCAGGACGCGCAGGCCGGCGATGTCGGGAATGCTTTCGATGTCGAAGACGAGTACCGGAGTCATGGCGGTCCGAAATGCCGGAATCGGCGAAGGGTGAACGGCGATTCTATAATCGTGCCCATGTCAGGAGAAGAAAAAGACACCGACGAGCGTCAGGGGATCCAGTCGATAGAGGTCGGCGTCCCTCTGTTGCGCGTGCTGGCGAACCATGGCGCACCGATGATGCTGCGCGATCTCGCCCGCGTGTCCGGCATGCCGGCAGCAAAGGCGCACCGCTATCTGGTCAGCCTGGCACGCACCGGACTCGTTGCCCAGGATGCCGTGTCCGGCCGCTACGACCTTGGCCCCTTCGCACTGGAACTCGGCCTTGCCAGCCTCGCGCGCATCGACGCGGTGAAAGTCGCCGCAGCTTCACTCGATGCGCTGGCCGAGGAAATCGGCGAAACCGTGGCCCTGGCGGTCTGGGGCAACATGGGCCCGACCATCGTGCGCTGGGTCGAGTCGCGTCGCCCGATCAACGTCAATCTGCGCACCGGCTCGGTCATGCCGCTGCTGAATTCGGCGATCGGACTCTGTTTCGTGGCCTTCTTTGACTCACCCTTACTGCGTGCCCGGGTCGACGAAGAACTCGCAATCAACAGTCGAGCTTCCGAAAACCGCAGTCCGGCCAGTCGCGGCGAACTGGATTCCCTGGTCGTGGAGGCACGCCAACACGGCATGAGTCGGGCCGTCGGTTCCGTGTTGCCGGGGGTCAATGCCTTCTGCGCGCCGGTCTTTGATCACGAGGGAAAAATGGTGCTGGCCATTACCGGCCTTGGACCCGCCGGCTTGTTCCCGTCACATTGGAATGGCGCCATACCGCGCGCAATTTCCGATTCGGCGAGGCGGATTTCGCATGCGCTGGGCTGGCAGGGTTGATCGAGATCAAACAAGCCCCAGATTCCCGTTCGCTTATTACTTCCGCTGTATTCATTTTTTCGCCAAAGACAGGCATCGTGTCGACATCGGAGCAGAGGAAACCGGCGCCGACAGCCCACCGTAGATGCCCGTATCATGCGTAACTCATCGCTAGCACTTGTTGCGCTGCTCGCCACGGCGACAGCGGCCTATTCCCAATCCCTGGTCCCTGACCTCAATGCCGCCGGGACGCGTGGCGAAATGGCGCGTGCCGAAAAGAAAAAAGCGGAAGCACGCTTCGATGCCATGGATGGCAACAAGGACGGCAAGCTGTCGCGAGATGAAGTCGCAGGACGATCCGAATACCTCGCCAGCAATTTCGACAAGCTCGACAGCAACAAGGACGGGGTCCTCAGTTGGGAAGAGTTCCTCGGCCACACTCGCTGGCCGAAGTAAGGAGTGTTGCGTAGTCTGGACCGGACGGCACCCGGTCAGTCTTTGCCATTCAGAATACTGCCGAGCACCCCGCCCTGCTCACCGCCGGAGCCCCCACCGCCTTTGCTTACCGGCGCGGCGGCAAATATGCGCGATGCCAGCCGAGCAAACGGCAAGGACTGTAGCCAGATCGTTCCCGGGCCACGCAGTACGGCGAAGAAAAGGCCTTCGCCACCGAAGAGTGCCGTCTTGATGCCGCCGACGAACTGGATGTCGAAATCCACGTCGGGGGTATAGGCCACAACGCAGCCGGTATCGACACGCAACACCTCGCCGGCAGCCAGCGTGCGTTCGATGACAGTCCCACCGGAATGTGCGAAAGCCATGCCATCACCTTCGAGCTTCTGCATGATGAAACCTTCGCCACCGAAAAAGCCGGTACCGAGCTTCTTCTGGAAGGCGATGCCCAGTGACACCCCCTTGGCGGCGCAGAGGAAGGCATCCTTCTGACAGATCATCGTGCCGCCGTGCTTCCTCAGATCAAAGGCAATGATCTTGCCGGTGTAAGGCGC
>CAJBYR010000140.1 GCA_903959855.1 uncultured beta proteobacterium | reverse complement strand
TGATCCTGACCATGCTGCTGCACATGCTGCGGCACTTCGCCTACGACCGCTACCGCGGCTTTCGCTGGTTCTCCTGGGCCACCGGCATCGCCCTGATCTGGCTGGTGTATATCTCGGGCCTGAACGGCTTCATGCTGGTGTGGGACAAGCTGGCGCAGTTCGTCGTGGTCGCCACGGCAGAGTGGTTCGACGCGCTGCCGATGTTCAACGGCACGCTGATCCGCAACTTCATCTACCAGGACAACGTCACCAGCAGGCTGTTCACCCTGCTCGCCTTCATCCACCTCGGCGCGCCGCTGATTGCTGGCGTCATCGCATGGGTGCATGTGCAGCGCGTGCCGCGTGCCCACATCAACCCGCCGCGTGAAATCGCCGTCGCCTTCACCCTGATGTTCGTCGTGCTCGCCCTGGTCAAGCCGGTGGTAAGCCAGGGCGGCGAGGCCGACATGCTGGTGGTGCCGACCAACATCGCCTTCGACTGGTTCCAGATGCCGGTGCTGGCGCTGGTCTATGTGGTCGATCCGCTCTACCTCTGGTTCGGTGTCGTCGGCTTGTCGCTGCTGCTGTTCCTCGCGCCCTGGCTGCCGCCAAAACGCATGGGTGCCGGCAAGGCCGAAGCCCTGGTGACCTTCCATCCCGACCACCGGGCCGTTGCCATCCGCTTCGACGAGACCCTGCTCGATGCCGGCCTGCGCCAGGACATCAACCTGCCTTACGAATGTCGCAACGGCGGCTGCGGGCAATGCAAATGCACGGTGCGTAGCGGCAACGTGGATCCCGGGCTGTATCAACCGAGTGCGCTCTCGGCCGAGGAACTCGCTGCGGGCAAGGTGCTGCTGTGCTGCGCCACCGCGCTCGGCGACGTCGAAATCGAATACGAGGCATCGGCGAGGCCTGTCGCCATCCGTCGCTACACGGCCCACGTGGCGAAGCTGGAGAAGCTGACCCACGACGTCATGCGCGTCATGCTCAGGCTGCCCGAAGGCCAGCAGATTCCCTTCAAGGCCGGCCAGTACATCAACATCATCCTCGACAACGATCAGCGCCGCGCCTTCTCCTTTGCCAATCCGCCGCACCAGTCCGACCTGATCGAACTGCAGATCCGCCTGATGCCGGGCGGCCTCTACACCACTCACGTTTTCGAGCAGATGAAGGAGGGTGATGCGGTCAGGTTCGAAGGCCCGCTCGGCGATTTTTCGCTGCGCGAATCGGAGCGACCGATCGTCTTCGTCGCCGGCGCCACCGGTTTCGCGCCGGTCAAGAGCATGGTCGAAGACGCCTTCCAGCGCGGCCTCAAGCGGCCGATCCACCTCTACTGGGGCGTGCGCCGCCTGGCCGACCTCTATCTGCCGGATTTGCCGGCGGGCTGGGCGCGCGAGCACGCGAACTTCCATTTCATCCCGGTGCTTTCGGATGCCGCGCCGGAAGACCACTGGAACGGACGCACGGGGCTGGTGCACGAAGCCATCCTGGCCGATTTCCCCGACCTCGCCGGCAAGGAAATCTACGCCTGTGGCTCGGTGAAGATGGTGGAGGCGATCTTTCCCTCGCTGAAAAGCCAGGGCGCCGAAGAAGGCATGTGCTTCTCCGATGCCTTCACCATCTCGGCGCGCTCGATGGCGTTCCAGCCGAAGCAGTAGGCGCCGAATGCCCGCGCAAGCGCAACCGATCGCTGTACCACCGGCGACCGAAGGAAGTCCCTGTGGGACGCCGACTCTTGCGGGCGGCGCAGCGGCACGGTCAGCCGCGCTTCTTCGGCAGCATGAGCTTGAGGCAGACCAGCACGAACATGATGCCGCCGATCACCGCGATGAGACCGCCGGCGCCCATCATGCCCATGCCGATCTTCTGCGGCAGCGTGGTCAGCGCCTGCTCGGCGCCGGCCACCTTGCGCTGCACGCCATAGCCGCCCGACCAGGCCAGGCCCAGGATATGGATCAGTTGCCCGCCGCCATACACGTAGGGCTGCCAGCGCGCCATGCGTCCTTCG
>CAJBYR010000139.1 GCA_903959855.1 uncultured beta proteobacterium | reverse complement strand
TTACTCTGATACTGCCGGGGCCGGGTTTGCCGTGATGTCTGTCCATACCAGGACTGCTGAGATCACAGTCCAGGTTGGTCGGTTTGATCGGGCGCTGCTTCGCCCTCCCTTGACGGGCAGCGACCACAACCGGTGCCGGGCGGCAGCAATGCCATACGCAAACGAGGCAAAAGAAATCTTTCACGGTCAATGGGATAGCCAGGGGCTGTTCACAGTGAATGGAATGTGGTCATATCCTGACTTTTGGGCGGAGTAAGGATGGACCGAAAAATATTGCGTGACGATCCTTGAAGACGCGACCGCCGTCGCCCTGAAGCGCGTCATTGCCTGGCAAATCGCCGAGGAAATGAAGGCGCAACAAATCACGAAAACCGAACTTGCCTTCTGGCCTGCCAATGAATCCTGCCAGTCACCTCCAATGTGACGGGGATCGAAAGCCCGCCACAAGCGGGCTTTCGCACATCCGCCCCTACCGCCATGCATCGGCAAAGCGCCTCGCGTCCGTAAGCCACTGGAGGAAGTCGGCGCGAAAGCCTTCCACGTCGGCAAGGAGCTCCGCTTCGCCCCCGGCCAGCGGATTTGGACGCCGGGCGCGGCGCGACATGCGCGCCAGGACGTCGGCGATGCCGTCGATCCGCGCGTAGCTGTGGAACCAGTCCTGTGTCGCCATGAGTTCGAGACCGAAGTGTGCGTGTTCGGGCAATTCTGTTGAGCGCGCGGAGATCTCGCGATATACGCCAAGGCGAAACTCGGCGAAGGGCAGATGGTGCAGCGCCTCCCAGTCGGCTGCCAACAGGTGGTCATAAAAGATATCCACCAGCACGCCGGCATAGCGCCGACGTGCCGTCGACACCCGGGCGCGGCTGCGACGGAAGGCGGGATGCGTTTCGGCATGGCTGTCGATCGCGCGATGCAGGGCGACGCCGCGCGCCAGGTCGGGCGGCAGGCGGCCGGGCAGCGGGCCCTTGATCCAGTCGCCGACGACGCCACCGACCACCAGCGCCGGGTCGTCGCCAGCCAGCAGGGCATGGGCGAGGAAGTTCATGGGCGGGTATTATCGGGCCATGGACCCACTGCTCACCGCGATCGAACTGCAATCCGACGAATCCCCGCGCTTTTCGGTGATCTGGATGCACGGCCTCGGCGCCGACGGCTCGGATTTCGTGCCGGTGGTGCCGCACCTGGGCCTCGACGATGCGCCTTCCATGCGCTTCGTCTTCCCCAATGCGCCGCAGATCCCGGTGACCTGCAACGGCGGCTACGTGATGCCGGCCTGGTACGACATCATCACCCTCGACAGCACGACGCGCACCGTGGACGAAGCCGGCATCCTACGCAGCCGGGAAGCCATCCGCCGCCTGATCGAGCGCGAGAACCAGCGCGGCGTGCCCAGCGAGCGCATCTTCCTCGCCGGCTTCTCGCAGGGTGGCGCGATCGCCTACGCCACCGCGCTGACCCATGCCGAGCGCCTCGCCGGCATCATCGCCCTGTCGACCTACATCCCGACGCCGGCACTGCTCGAGACCGAGGGCACCGCCGTCAATGACGGCCTGCCAATATTTGCCGCCCACGGCACCGAGGACGACGTGGTGTCGCCGGAACTCGGCATCCGGGCGCGCGACCTGGTACAGCGCCTCGGCCATGCCGTGGAATGGCGCGAGTACCCGATGCCGCATTCGGTTTGCATCGAAGAGATCATCGACATCGGCGCCTGGCTTCGCGGCCGCATGGACAGCATCACCGCCGCGAAAACGCCGTAGCGCCATCCGCAGCGGCGAGGAGAGCGTACTTTTCTCGACCGCCTTGCTGCGCAGGGGTCTCATCAGCACCGTCCCGCGGGATACCGCTTCGCATAACTTTCAGAGCCGGCGCAGCGCCTCGCGCACCAGCGGCTTGAGCTTTGCCTCGTCGGCCGTGCCGAGGCTGGCGAGGATCTGCTCCCGCATGCGCGGCTCCCAACTGCGCCGCAGGTGACCGGCGACGTCGGCCACGGCTTGATCGCGATCCGGCATGGCTTCGAAAAAGGCGCCGATCTGGTTGGCCATGCCGATCAGCTTTTCCAGTTTCATGCGAGCGCCTCCCGGCTGGCCTGCGGCGCGGTGTAGCCGACGCAATGGTCGTCGCGCAGGAAGCCGTAAAGCGCGAGGCCGAATTTCCCTGCGAGATCGACCGCGGTGGCGGTCGGCGCCGAGACCGCCGCCAGGGTGCCGACGCGCAGCGCGACAGCCTTCTGCACCATCTCGACGCTGGCACGGCTGGTGATGATCAGCGCATCGCCGGATGCATCGACGCCGTCGCGCGCCAGCGCGCCCAAGGTCTTGTCCAGCGCATTGTGGCGACCCACATCTTCCCGCACGTGGCTGATCGCACCGTCGCGGCCGACGCGGCAGGCGGCGTGGGTGGCGCCGGTGGCCTGCTGCAGCCGCTGCTGCGCCGGCAGCGCGCGCATCCCGGCGTAAAGCGCGGTTGGCGGAAACGGCTGGCCGGCAGGCAGTGGCGCCAGTTCGCGCAGCACCTGCTCCAGGCTCTCTGTGCCGCACAGGCCGCAGCCGGTGCGCCCGGCGAGGCTGCGGCGACGTTCCTTGAGGCGCATGAAATCGCCCGCGGCAATCTCGATCCTGAGGGTGATGCCGGCGGTCGATTCCTCGATCTCGATGCCGAAGATGTCGCCGCGCCGCGCCACGATGCCTTCCGACAGGCTGAAGCCGACGGCGAAGTCGTCGAGGTCGGCGGGCGTGGCCAGCATTACCGCATGGCTGATGCCGTTGTACTCGAAGGCGACCGGCGTCTCGACCGCCAGCTGGTCGCCGCGCTCCACGCCATCGCGCCAGACGGCACGCTGCTCGACGGCTTTCATGCGCGGCTGGAACGCGACACCTGCACCGCCGTAACCTTGTACTCGGGGCAGTTGGTGGCCCAGTCGGAGTTCTCGGTGGTGATGATGTTGGCGCCGGATTCGGGAAAGTGGAAGGTGGTGTAGACCACGCCGGGCTGCACGCGCTCGGTCACGGTGGCGGGCAGCAGGGTGCGGCCAACGCGCGATTCGATGGCGACGCGGTCGCCCTCGCGGATGCCGCGCTCCTCGGCGTCGTGCGGGTGGATCTCCAGCAGGTCCGCCGCGTAAAAGTCGGTATTGGCGGTACGGCGCGTCTGCGCCCCGACGTTGTACTGCGAGAGCACGCGGCCGGTGGTGAGCAATAGCGGGAAGCGACGCGTGACCTTCTCGTCGGTCGGCACGTACTGGGTGATCAGGAAGCGGCCCCTGCCACGGACGAAGCCATCGACGTGCATGGTCGGCGTGCCCTCGGGCGCGGCCTCGTTGCAGGGCCACTGGATCGAGCCCAGGCGATCGAGCTTGTCATAGCTGACGCCGGCGAAGGTCGGCGTCAGGCGCGCGATCTCGTCCATGATCTGGCTCGGGTGCTCGTAGTGCATCTCGTAGCCCAGGGCCCTGGCCAGCGCCAGCGTGGTTTCCCAGTCGGCCTTGCCAGCCAGCGGCGGCATGACGCGGCGCACGCGCGAAATGCGGCGTTCGGCATTGGTGAAGGTGCCGTCCTTCTCGAGGAAGGAGGCGCCGGGCAGGAAGACATGGGCGTACTTCGCGGTCTCGTTGAGGAACAGGTCCTGCACCACCACGCATTCCATGGCCGACAGCGCCGCCGTGACGTGGCGGGTGTCGGGGTCGGACTGCGCCGGGTCTTCGCCCTGGCAGTAGAGACCGAGGAAGGAGCCGTCGAGCGCGGCGTCGAGCATGTTGGGGATGCGCAGGCCGGGCTCGGACTGGATGGAAACGCCCCAGTCGCGCTCGAACATCTGACGGGTAACGGTGTCGGAAACGTGGCGATAGCCCGGCAGTTCGTGCGGGAAGCTGCCCATGTCGCAGGAGCCCTGCACGTTGTTCTGCCCACGCAGCGGATTGACGCCGACGCCCTCGCGGCCGACGTTACCGGTGGACATGGCGAGGTTGGCGATGGCGATCACGGCCGTCGAGCCCTGCGAATGTTCGGTGACGCCCAGCCCGTAGTAGATCGCGGCGTTTTTGCGTCCATTCACGCCCGTGGCATACAGGCGCGCCGCGGCGCGCACGGCGGCGGCCGGCACGCCGCTGGCGGCCTCCAGCGCCTCGGGCGAATTCTCCACCCGCGCGGCGAACTCGCGCCAGTCGGCAAATGCCTTCGCTTCGCAGCGCTCGGCGACGAAAGCCTCATCGACCAGGCCCTCGCTGACGATGACGTGGGCCATGGCCGAGAGCACGGCGACGTTGGTGCCGGGCCGCAGTTGCAGGTGATGGGCGGCGCGCACATGCGGCGAATTCACCAGGTCGATGGCGCGCGGATCGATCACGATCAGCTGCGCCCCCTCGCGCACCCGGCGCTTGAGGCGCGAGGCGAACACCGGGTGGGCGTCGCTCGGATTGGCGCCGACCACGACGATGACATCGGCCTGCTCGACCGACTTGAAGGTCTGCGTGCCGGCCGACTCGCCCAGGGTCTGCTTGAGTCCGTAGCCGGTCGGCGAATGGCAGACACGGGCGCAGGTGTCGACGTTGTTGTTGCCGAAGGCGGTGCGCACCAGCTTCTGCACCAGGTAGTCTTCCTCGTTGGTGCAGCGACTGGAGACGATGGCGCCTATTGAATTGGTGCCATGCTGCTTCTGGATGCGGCGGAATTCGTTCGCGGTGTGGGTCAGTGCCTCTTCCCACGACACCTCGCGCCAGGGATCGCTGATCTTCGCCCGGATCATCGGCTTGGTGATGCGGTCCGGGTGTGTTGCATAGCCCCAGGCGAAGCGGCCCTTGACGCAGGCGTGGCCCTCGTTGGCGCGGCCCTCGTCGGCCGGCACCATGCGCACCACCTGATTGCCCTTCACCTCGGCATGGAAGCCGCAGCCGACGCCGCAATAGGCGCAGGTGGTGGCTACGCTGCGCTCCGCCTGGCCCATTTGCTCCACCGACTTTTCGACCAGCGTCGCCGTCGGGCAGGCCTTGACGCAGGCGCCGCAGGAGACGCAGTCGGAGGCCATGAAGGATTCGCCCTGCCCTGCCGTAACGCGCGAGCCGAAGCCGCGCCCGGTGATGGTCAGCGCGAACGTGCCCTGGGTTTCCTCGCAGGCGCGCACGCAGCGGTTGCAGACGATGCACTTGGCCGGGTCGTAGCTGAAATAGGGGTTGGATGCGTCCTTCGCCGCCTTGGTGAAATGGTTCTCCCCCGGGTTTGCGTCACTGGTTCCATAACGCACCTCGCGCAGGCCGACCACGCCGGCCATGTCCTGCAGCTCGCAGTCGCCGTTGGCGGCACAGGTCAGGCAGTCGAGCGGATGGTCGGAGATGTAGAGCTCCATGACGTTGCGCCGCAGCTTCGCCAGTTGCGGCGACTGGGTGCGCACCTTCATGCCGGCTTCGGCCGGCGTGGTGCAGGAGGACGGGTAGCCCTTGCGGCCCTCGACCTCGACCAGGCACAGGCGGCAGGAGCCGAAGGGCTTGAGTTCCTTGCTGTCGCACAGTTTTGGGATCATCACGCCGGCGGCAACGGCAGCGCGCAGCAACGGGGTGCCGGCCGGGACGCTGACAGCGATGCCGTCGATCTCCAAAGTTACCGTATCGCCAGCGCCAGCGCTCTGCGTCCCGTTGGGAACTCTTGCGGCGCCGAGTTGGAGTTCCTGCGGAGCGTTCATGCGAAATCCTCCGGAAAGTGATGCAGCGCCGACATCACCGGAATCGGCGTCATGCTGCCCATGGCGCAGGCCGAGCCTTGCACCATGGTCTCGCACAGGTCTTCCAGCAATTCGATCTGCGTGCGATCGCCGGCGCGGATGCGGTCGATGACTTCGACGCCGCGCGTCGAGCCAATGCGGCAGGGCGTGCATTTGCCGCAGGATTCGATGGCGCAGAACTTCATCGCGTAACGCGCCTGCTTCGCCATGTCCACCGTGTCGTCGAAGGCGACGATGCCGCCGTGGCCAAGTCCGGCACCGATCGCGGCAAAGGCCTCGTAATCGAGCGGCGTGTCGAATTGCGACTCGGGCAGGTAGGCGCCCAGCGGCCCGCCGACCTGCACCGCGCGCAGCGGCCGACCCGAACGCGAACCGCCGCCGAAGTCGTAAAGCAGTTCGCGCAATGTCAGGCCGAAAGGCACTTCGACCAGGCCGCCGTGGCGGATGTTGCCGGCCAGTTGGAAGGGCAAGGTGCCGCGCGAGCGCCCGCTGCCGAGGTCGCGATGGGCCGCAGCGCCAGCGGCGAGGATGTCCGGCACGCTGGCCAGGGTGATCACGTTATGGATCAGCGTCGGCTGGCCGAACAGGCCTTCGATCGCCGGCAGCGGCGGCTTGGAACGGACGATGCCGCGCCTGCCCTCGAGGCTTTCCAGCAGCGCCGTCTCTTCGCCGCAGACATAGGAGCCGGCGCCCTTGCGCACCTCGACATGGAAGTCGCCGAGGAAATCGCCAGCAGCGGCGAGCGCGGCATCGAGTGCCGCGATCGCATGCGGGTATTCGGAACGCACGTAGATGTAGCCGCGATCCGCGCCCACGGCACGACCGGCGATGACCATGCCTTCGAGCAGGCAGAAGGGGTCGCCCTCCATCAACATGCGATCTGAGAAGGTGCCGGAATCCCCCTCGTCGGCATTGCACACCACGTATTTCTGCGCCGCCGTTGCGTCATGCACGGTGCGCCACTTGATGCCGGCGGGAAAGGCCGCGCCGCCGCGCCCGCGCAGGCCGGAGTCGGCAATCGCCTGCACGATCGCCGCCGGCGCCATGGCACGCGCCCGGCGCAACCCCTCGCCGCCGCCACGCGCGACGTAATCGGTCAGCGAGCGCGGATCGACCACGCCGACGCGGCGCGTCACCAGCCGCGTCTGGCGCGCCAGCCAGGGGATGGCTTCGGTCGGCCCGAGTCGCAGCGGGTGTTCGCCGCCGGCGAAACAATTTGCGGCGAACAAGCTGCCGACGACATCGACGGTCACCGGGCCATAGGCGATGCGCCCCTGCGGCGTCACCACCTCGACCAGCGGTTCCAGCCAGACCATGCCACGAGACCCGTTGCGCACCAGGCGCAGCTCGATGCCGCACGCGGCAGCCGTGGCTGTTATCGCGTCGGCCACGGCATCGGCGCCCAAGGCCAGCGCGGCGGCGTCGCCGGGAACGTAGACGGTGGTCCTCATCCCTCCGACTCCAGCCGGGCCACCAGCGCGTCGAACTTCGCCGGCGTCATCGCGGCATGCAAATGCGTTTCGTCGACCTGCAGCGCCGGACCGCAGGCGCAAAGACCGAGGCAATACACCGGTTCCAGCGTCACCTCGCTGCCGGCCAGCCGTGTCCGCGCATGCTCGGCGAGCGCCTCGCCGCCCACCGCCTGGCAGGCCTCGGCGCAGCAGACGCGTACCACGTGGCGGCCCGCCGGCTCCTGGCGGAAGTGGTGGTAATAGCTGATCACGCCATGTACTTCGGCGCGCGACAGGTTCAAGGCCTTGGCGATCGCCGGCACGGTTTCCGGCGGGATGAAGCCGAAGGCCTCCTGGACTTCATGCAGCACGGGCAACAGCGCACCGGGCTGATCGCGATGCGCGTCGAGGATGCGGCTGAGGATGGCGGTCGTGTCCATCCCGCTTTGTACCCCGCCGGCTACGAAAGGGAAAGCGGGAAAAGCCGAAGGCCTATGCAGGTTTCTCGAACGTCTCAGCCAACGCGCGTGCTTCCGCCAGCAGGGCGACGACCATCGGCGCTTGCGGCTCGCGCGCCAGGGTGACGAGCCCCGTGGCCCAATCGACCGCCGGCTCGACCAGTTCGATGGCGATCACGCCGGGCGGCGTGCCGACCTGTTCCAGCACCGACCGCGGCACGATTGAGGACCAGTGGCCGGAACCGACGTGGGCGAGGATGCTGACGATGGAGTTGGTCTCCAGCATCGGCGTAACGTTAGCGCCGACTCTTGAAAAAACTGCGTCGATGGTCTTGCGGTTCTGCATGTCCGGCGTCAACAGGGCCAACGGCGCCGTGGCAGCCTCGGCCCAGCTTACGGTGTCGCGCCCGGCGAAACGTCCGCTGGCGCCGGTCAGCAGCACATGACGTTCATGCCAGATCGGCACGACATCGAGCCCGGCGACCTGCGCCGACTCGACATAGACGATGCCGGCATCGAGTTCGAAGCGGCGCAGGCGGGCGAGGATTTCGTCGGTCGCCAGCGACAGCACCTCGGTCGTGACATGGGCATGGCGCCGGGCGAAGGAGGAGGTCAGCGCCGCCACCACGGTCAAGGCCGTGGGGATCACGCCCAGGCGCAGGCGGCCGGTGAGGCCATCGCGCAGGCTGGCCAGTTCCTGCTTCAAACCCTCGGCACTGGCGGCCATGCGCTGCGCGTACTCGACCACGCTGCGGCCTTCCGGCGTCAGACCGGCGAACTGCTTGCCGCGTTCGACCACGGCGACGCCGAGCTCGGTTTCGAGGTCGCGGATCGCCGCCGACAGGGTCGAGGGCGAGACATGACAGGCCGCCGCGGCGCGGCCGAAATGCTTCTCGCGTGCGAGGGCGATCAGGTAGAGGTATTTACGCGAGATCACTTCGCGGCCGCCTTCGTCCGGCGAGCTTCTTCGGCGGCCTGCTCGGCCCCGCGATATTTGAGCTTCTCGGCATAATCGCGCTGGCGTTGCTCGATTTTTTTCACCTTCTCCGCCTGCTTGCGTTCGCGCTCGGCGCGTTTGCGCGCATTTTCCGGCACGGCGGCGGCGCGCCCTGCGTCTTCAAGGCGACGTTCCTCGATCTTGCGCAGCCTGGCTTCGCGCTCGGCCGCGACTTTGCCACGCTGAATTTCAAGTTTGGCCTGCTCGTCGGCCTGACGCTTTTCCCGCTCGGCGGCGCGTTGCGCCTCCTGCCCGCGATAGTTGGCCTCGGCGACCGGACGCCCGACCTCGTCATCCTTGTCCCTGGAGACGTGTCGGGCTTCCTTTTCCGCAAGCTTCGCCTCGCGGGCTTCGCGTTCCGCGCGAATCGCCTCCCGATGCATTGCCTCAGCCTGCCTGACCGACTCGGCCCGGCGGTCCTGCGCGGCACTCAGGCAACCAATGGCGAGCATGCGGGTATTGCAGTCAGCCTTGTCAGCCTCGAAGCGCTGTTGTGCGGCGGCGCGGATTTCCTTGGCGCGCGCCTTCGCCGCCGGCGCGTTGTCCGCCGTAATCGCGGGCACTGGCGCATCCTGCGCCATGAGCGCAGGCGACATCAGCAGCAGGTACAGGGGAAGAGCAGATCGGAACGGGGATTTCATAACGGGCAGCAGCTTAGCCGGTTCGCCGGGGCTTTGCCACGACTGGGCTGAACGGGATTCGGGCTAAACTCCGAAAAAACAGGAGGGGCCCGGCATCGACCCGATCGGTTCCGGCAGTCGCTACGCACACCGGAGAGGGACAGCGAAGTGAGCGAAGTCATTGTCATCGGCGGCGGCATTGCCGGCATTTGCGCCGCATTGGAACTCCTTGAGGCCAATCGCAGCGTCCTGCTGCTCGACCGCGACAAGGCGGAAAACTTCGGCGGACTGGCGAAGGAGAGCTTCGGCGGCATTTTCCTCGTCGGCACGCCGGAGCAGCGCCGCGCCGGCATCCGCGACACACCGGACCTGGCGCTCGCCGACTGGCGCGCCTTCGGCGAACTCGATCCGGCCGACCGCTGGCCCAATGCCTGGGCCGAGGCCTACACCCAGCGCTGCCACGATGACGTCGGCCTGTGGCTGCGTGCCCGCGGCGTCGGCTTCCTGCCCGCGCCGCACTGGGTCGAGCGCGGCCTGTACACTCCGGGCAATTCGGTACCGCGCTTCCACATCGTCTGGGGCACCGGGCGCGAACTGGCGCTGCGCCTGATCGCCGCGCTGGAGAGCCATCCGCGCCGGGCCAACCTGGAGATCCGCTTCGGCCAGCGCGTCGAGGAACTCGTCAGCGGCGACGGCCGAGTCACCGGCTGCCGCGGCGTCGGCGAGGAAGATGGCAATCCCTTCGAGCTGACGGCCGGCTGCGTCATCGTTGCCGCCGGCGGCTTCAACGGCAACATCGAGCGCGTACGCCAGCATTGGCACCGCGACTGGCACTCGCCGCCACCGACGATATTGAATGGCTCCCATCGTTATGCCGACGGCCGCCTGCATGATGCCGTCAGCGCGGCGGGCGGCAGCCTGACGCATCTCGACAAGATGTGGAACTACGCCGCCGGCATCCGGCATCCGCGGCCGCGCAAGCCGGACCACGGCCTGTCCATCGTGCCGCCGCGCTCGGCGCTGTGGCTGGACTGGAGCGGCCGGCGCATCGGGCCGATGCCGCTGGTTACCGGCTTCGACACGCGCGATCTGGTGGCCCAGGTCTGCGCCACGGAACGCCAGTACTCCTGGCAGTTGATGAACAAGGCCATCGCCATCAAGGAACTCGCCGTCTCGGGTGCGGAGCACAATCCCTCGATCCGCGACAAGAAGAAGCTCGCCTTCCTGCGTGACCTGCTGTTCGGCAACAAGTGGCTTTACGGGGAACTGACCAATGGCTACGAGGATGTGATCACCGGGCGCGACCTGCCCGAACTGGTGGCGAAGATGAACGCGCTGCAAGGCGATGACGCCGTGAGCCTCGACGCCGTGCGCACCGCCGCGGAGACCTACGACGCCCAGATTGATCGTGGCCAAACCTTCCACAACGACGAGCAGCTGCGGCGCATCGCCTATGTGCGCCACTGGAAGGGCGACCGGCTGCGCACCTGCAAGTTTCAGAAGATCCTCGACCCGAAGGCCGGGCCGCTGCTGGCGATCCGCGAATTCATCATCAGCCGCAAGAGCCTGGGCGGAATCCAAACCGACCTGCAGTGCCGCGTACTGGATGCTTCCGGAGCGCCAATTGCGGGGCTTTACGCGGCGGGGGAAGCCGCCGGTTTCGGCGGCGGCGGCATGCACGGCCTGCGCGCGCTGGAAGGCAGCTTCCTCGGCGGCTGCATCCTCAGCGGGCGGCTGGCCGGGCAGGCCGCCGCCGCAAACTGATTCGACGGGAGATTGCAATGAAGAAATCCGGCGCATGGATGGCGGTGCGGGCCCTGGAAGCCCTCGGCATCCGCTACACCTTCGGCATTCCCGGGGTGCACAACACCGAGATCTACGACGAGCTCAACAGTTCGGAGCAGATCACGCCCGTCCTCGTTACCCACGAAGGCGGCGCATCCTTCATGGCCGACGGCGTCAGCCGCACCTCGGACCAGACCGGCACGCTGGTGATCGTCCCCGCCGCCGGCGCCACCCACGCCGCTAGCGGCATCGGCGAGGCCTTCCTCGACGGCATCCCGATGCTGGTGATCTGCGGCGGCATCCGCACTGACCTCGACAAGAAGTACCAGCTGCACGAACTCGACCAGCACGCCTTCCTCAAGGCGCTGACCAAGGCCAGCTTCCTGGTGCGCACGCATGAAGAAATCGGGCCCACGCTGTTCAAGGCCTGGGAGATTGCGCACTCGGACGAACCCGGCCCGGTCTTCGTCGAGATCCCGGTAAACCTGCAGATGTTCCCCGGCGAGGTGGCGCCATTGCCGCCCGTGCCCGTGATCGCGCACAATCACCGTGTCGCCAGCGACGACTTTCAGCGCGCCGCGCAGATGCTGATGGCGGCGAAGAAGCCGGCGCTGTTCCTCGGCTGGGGCTCGCGCCATGCCGACCAGCTGACGCAAGCCATTGCCGGGCACCTGCAAGCTCCCGTAGCGACGACGCTGCAGGGGCTATCGGTGTTTCCGGCGACAAATCCGCTGCACTGCGGATTCAGTTTCGGCGCGGCGGCCGTGCCGGCCGCACGCAACGCCTTCGCCGATTGCGACTGCCTGCTGGCGGTCGGCACGCGCTTCGCCGAGATCGCCACCGGCAGCTACGGCGTCACCGTGCCGCCGAATCTGGTTCACGTCGATATCAACCCCAAGGTTTTCAACGCCAACTATCCGGCGGCGGTTTCGCTCGAAGGCGATGCAGTAGTTGTGCTGACCGCGCTGCTTGAGGAGTTGCGAAAGATCAGCGCCGGGCGGGCGGCGAATGCCGAACTCCACGCCCGAATCCAGCGCGACAAGCAGGCCTACCGCGACGAATGGCTGCGCCACGACAGCAAGGGCAAGGTCAATCCGGCGGTATTTTTCGATGCGTTGCGCGCTGCCGTCCCCGACGATGCAATCGCCGTGGTCGATGACGGCAACCACACCTACCTTACCGCCGAGCTCTTTCCGGTGCATCAGTCAAAGGCGTTGATCGTGCCGACCGATTTCAACGCCATGGGCTATGCGGTACCGGCCTCGATCGGCGCCAAGCTGGTCAATCCCGAGCGCGAGGTGTTCGCCATCGTCGGCGACGGCGCCTTCACCATGACCTGCATGGAAATCGTCTCGGCGACCCGGCTGGGCCTGGGAATCGTCTATTACGTCTTCCACGATGGCGAGCTGTCGCAGATCGCCCAGGCGCAGGAGATCCCCTTCAACCGCAAGCCCTGCACCGCGCTGGGCGCCATCGATTTCAGCGGCGTGGCGATCGCCACCGGCGCCGATTACATCAAGGTCGAAAACAACCAGGGCGTGGTTGCGGCGATCGCCCGGGCGCGGGAGACGGCGGCCGGCGGACGCTGCGTGGTCGTGGACCTGATCATGGACTATTCGAAGCGCACCGCCTTCACCCAGGGCGCGGTGAAGACCAACTTCAAGCGCTTCCCGCTGGCCCAGCGCCTGCGCATGGTCGGCCGGGCGCTGAAGCGCAAGATCACGGGCTAGGGCATGCTCCAAACTTGTCGGCGGGCTTGAAATTTTGCCGCCAGAGGTTTAGATTTCAAGTTCCGCAGCCAACCGAAGGAGGTGATCCATGAAATTCGTCGCACGTATTCTCGCGCTCATGTTCGCGCTGGCGGCCACATCTGCCTGGGCCTGCCCCGGCGACAAGGCCAAGGACGACGGCAAGCAATCCACGCCGAAGAAGCCGACGACCTCGCTGGCCATCGACTGAGCATTTCAGGCTTGCAAACCCGGAGCCGTCGCCCGCAGGGGTGACGGCTCTTTCTTTTTCAGTCGGTCACCGCTTCCGTATCGGTGCGCCCCGACAAGGCAGTGGCGGCCACGCCGCTGGCGACGATCAGTGCCACGCCCAGCCAGCTGGTCCAGGGCAGGCTCTCACCCCACAGCAGCATGCCGAAGGCGCTGGAAAACACCACGGTGCTGTAGGCGAGACTCGCCGACACCAGCGTCTTGCCGCGCTTGTAGGCGGCGGTCATGCACAGCTGGGCCAGCACGCCGAAGCCGCCGACGCCGAGCAGCAGCAGCCAGCCGCGCAAGTCGATGGCATGAAAGGGCCCGGCCGAGAGCAGCCAGGGCAGGCCGCCGACGGCCGACAGGGCGGAAAAATAGAACACCGTGCGCCACTCCGGCTCGCCGAGTTCGCCCAGGCGCCGCACATTGAGGTAGGCCACACTGGATATGATCCCCGAGCCGAGGCCGAACAAGGCCCCCAGCCACTGGTCGCGCTCCAGGGTTGGCTGCAGCAGGATGATCACGCCGACGAAGCCGGCCGCCAGCACGGCATGGAATCCGCGCCGCACCGGCTCGCCGACCCACAACACCAGCAGCAGGGCGAGGAACAGCGGTGAGGTGTAATTGAGCGTCACCGCCGCCGCCAGCGGAATCATGCTGATGGCGTAGAAGTACATCACCAGCGAAACGAAGCCCGAGGTGCCGCGCACGATGTGGGTCCGCACATGCGGCGTGGCCAGAGGCAGCCGGCGCACCAGGATGTAGGCGCCGAGCAGCAGCGTAGCAATGAAGCCGCGCCAGAACACCAGTTCGGCGGCGGAAAACTGTTCGGCGCCGAGCTTGACGCAGACGCCCATGCAGGCGAACAGCAGACTTGCCGCGACCATCCAGAGGGATTGCATGGGGTACTTCAGATCCTGAAAATGACAACGCCGGCCCGCGGCCGGCGCCATCGTGGAGAAGCCGCAGTCAGCCGTGCCCGGCCATCACGCGACGGTAGAACTCATGGAAGTGCTGCATCCCGTCTTCCATCGGCGACTGGTAGGGGCCGACTTCGCTGCGCCCCTGCTTCATCAGGGCGCGGCGGCCGCGGTCCATGCGCTCGCCGATGTCGTCGTCCTCGATCGCGGTCTCCATGTAGGCGGCCTGTTCGGCCTTGATGAAGTCCGGCTCGAACAGGGCGATGTCCTCGGGATAGTAGAACTCGACCACGTTCATGGTGCGGTCGACATCCTGCGGGATCAGGGTCGACACCACCAGCACATGGGGATACCACTCGACCATGATGTTCGGGTAGTAGGTGAGCCAGATTGCGCCATGCGGCGGCAACTCGCCGTTGTAGTAATCGAGCACCGCCTTGTGCCACTGCTTGTAGGTGGCCGAGCCGGGCTTGGCCAACGAGGTCACGCCGACCCGCTGCACCGAATACCAGTCGCCGAACTGCCAGGTAAGGTCATCGCAGGTGACGAAACCGCCCAAGCCGGGGTGGTAGGGCACGACGTGGTAGTCCTCGAGATAGACCTCGATGAAGGTCTTCCAGTTGTAGTTGCACTGGTGCAGTTCGACGTGGTCAAGCCTGTAGCCGTCGAACTTGAGTTCGCCCGCCACTTTCATTCCGGCGAGATCGGCGTTGGCCGAGCGCGGCCCCTTGAACAGCAGGCCCTGCCAGTTCTCCAGTTTCTGCTTGGCCAGGTTGAGGCAGGGATTGGCGGGAAAGTGCGGCGCGCCGATCAGCTCGCCGGCGGAATCATAGGTCCAGCGGTGGATCGGACAAACGATGTTCTTCGCATTGCCCGAGCCCTGCAGCATGATGGCCTGGCGATGGCGACAAACGTTGGACATCTCGTAGTAGCCATCGGGCTGGCGCGTCAGCAGGCGACCGTGGTCGTGCCATTCCTGCGAGCGGTAGTCATGTACTTCGGGAACCATCAGCTCATGCCCGACGTAGCCCGGCCCGGCATCGAAAATCAGCTTCTTCTCCAGTTCGAAGAGCTTTTCATCGAAATACCACTCAACCGGAAACTGCGACTGGCCCGGCTGGAGCAGTGCACGGGCGCCGACATCGGACATGATTCCCAACCTCCAAGAAGTTTTACCCGGAAACCGGAAACGTAGGAAATGGAGCTAAAGGCCCGTAAAACAAAGCTTTCAGCGGGGTGATCATTTTATCCAATTTGACCGGAGGGCGCACCTTAGGCTATTTTTATGGTTTTTCACGCCACTGGTCACAGTTTCCGGCCAAGGCTTCATTCATGGCCAAATCGCCAGACACTGCTGCAAATCCCGCCACGACTGATCCGGCGGCACCGTCCTTCGAACGCGCGCTCGCCGAACTGGAGAGTATTGTTACGGCCATGGAGGCCGGACAAATGCCCCTTCAGGAGTCCCTCGATGCCTATCAGCGGGGCGTGCAACTGCTGCGTCAGTGCCGCGACACCCTGAATGCCGCCGAGCAGCAGATACGGATTCTTGAGGGCGGAGAACTGCATGATTTCGACCCGCAGAGACGCGCCGCGGGTAGCGACAAACCGGAAGGCTGACAGGTGATGAATTTCCTTTCCTGGATGACGGACATCCAGCAACGCACGGAAGCGGCCCTGGATGCCTCGCTGCCGGCGGCCGATATCGCCCCCGCCCGCCTGCACCAGGCCATGCGCTATGCGGTGCTAGGTGGCGGCAAGCGCGTGCGCCCGCTGCTTTGCCATGCCGCCGGATCGATTTTCGGGGCCTCTGCCGAAGTCCTCGACGCACCGGCATCAGCGGTCGAACTGATTCATGCCTATTCGCTGGTGCACGACGACATGCCCTGCATGGACGACGACGACCTGCGCCGCGGAAAGCCCAGTTGCCACGTCGCCTATGACGAAGCCACCGCATTGCTGGTCGGTGACGCGCTGCAGACAGCTGCCTTCCAGAGACTGGCGGTGCGCTTGTCGGGCACTGCGCCGGCACGGCAACTGGAAATGCTCTCGCTCCTGGCCACGGCCTCCGGCTCGCGCGGCATGGCCGGCGGACAGGCCATCGACCTCGCTGCGGTCGGCTTGCAACTCGAT
>CAJBYR010000138.1 GCA_903959855.1 uncultured beta proteobacterium | reverse complement strand
GCCGTCGCGCGCAGTGATGTCGACACGGCCTTCAAGCAGGAAGGCGACCTCGGTTTGTCCGGGTTGAAAAACCTCGACGTCACCCGCGCTCCACTCACGATGGCGCGCCAGGATCATGCGCATTTCTGACCCATCAATGCCGTCGAACAAGCCGATGCCAAGCCGCCGCACTTCCTCGCTGTCGCCCTCGGTCATGGCACGCGACGCTTCAGCGTCAGATTCCGGGTCGAAGGCCTCACCGAAAGCCTCCCAGCCGGAGAATCGATCCGAAGGAAGTTTTGCCAGCGAACGATTGATCGCCGCCGAGATTTCGGGCGGCAGGTCCGGCCGCAGCTCCTCGATCGGTTGGGCTGCCTCATAGAGTATGCGGAAGGAAACCGCCTGCGAATCGGGAGCATCGAACGGAAGCGTTCCCGTCAGCAGCTGGTAAAGCACGACCCCGAAGGAAAACATGTCCGACCGCGAATCGAGGTTGTCGCCGCGAATCTGCTCCGGCGACATGAAGGCCGGCGATCCGAAATTGGCAATCGCCGATTTGTCCAGGTTGCGAAAGATGGCACCACCAAAGTCGGAAATGCGGATTTGGCCGGCACCGGCGCGAAGAATGTTCGCCGGCTTGATGTCGCGATGAATCACGCCACAGCGCGAGGCATAACCCAGCGCGATACAGCATTTGCGGGCAATTTCCAGTACTTCGGCAAGCGGCAGCAGTGATCCAGGTGTCGTGTAGGGCTGCAAATCGCCGCCGTCGACGAACTCCATCACCACATAATCGAACTCGGCATCGGCAAAGGTTTCGAAAACCGTGATCAGGTAGGGATGAAACAGCTTCCAGCTAAGGGTCGTTTCGTTGGCCACAAGCACGCGGCGATGTTCCGCATCCTGGGTATCGCGGCCGCCGGGAATGACCTTGACCGCCACCTGCCGTTCGGATTTTTCGGTGGTCGCCAGATACACCGTTCCGCTGGCCCCTTTGCCAAGCTGCCTGCCGACGAGGTAGCCCCGCTCCAGAAGCTTTTCGCGTACCTGGGATCCGCTGCTCATTTCGCTGACGCCTTGTCTGGTGCGCCGGTAAAGCCGAGCACGTGATACACCTCCACCGCCTCCTGCTTGCCGTGCAACTTGAATTCACCGAGACGTTGCACATTGAAGCTTCCGTCGAGGCAATGCCGGGTCGTTTCACTGATCAGGATGCGACACGCGGCGTCGCCCCGCCCGGCCTTGTCCAGTCCTTCCAGCCGCGCAGCGACGTTGACGCTGTCGCCGATCACGGTGTATTCCATGCGCTGAGTGCTGCCGATGCTGCCGGCCACCACCGGGCCGGTATGGATGCCGATGCGCACGGCAATCTTGGGCAACCCGGCCGCCACAAAACCCAGGTTCAGGCCGTCGATGGCCTCGGCAAACTCGACCGCCGAACGCACCGCGCGTCGCGCGTCGTCGAATATTTCCTCCTTGCTCATGCGCGGTATCGGTACGCCGAACACGGCCATCACGGCATCGCCGATGAACTTGTCGATCGATCCGCCATTGCGATGGATGATCGCCACCGCCGCCTCGAAATAGGCGTTCAGCAGCTCGGTGAGTTCTTTTGGCGCGAGCACTTCGGCCTTGGAGGTGAACCCGGCGAGATCACTGAAAAACACGGTAGCCACCAGCTGCTGGGGTGCCGGCATGCCGCCGCTGCCTAACACTTCCTCGCGCCGCGTCCATATCTGCTCGGCCACATCGTGCGAGAAATACCGGCTGAACAAGGACATCAGCTGCTTGCGCTGACGCGACTGCGACTGCATCGAATAGGCAATCGCCCAACCAACGCCGACTATCCAGGCCAGTACCGCCGGCGTCAGCGTCACCCACCAGCCGGCGCGGAAGGCCAATGCGTGCGCCAGCACGATCAGGACCAGTCCGCCAAACGACGCACCGATCAACACCGGCAGCCGTTGCCCCCACCAGCCGATGCCGAGCGCCACCGCAGCGACAACCAGCATCCACGCGTATTCCAGCAGCGGCGGCAGACCAAGCATCTGGCCGCTGCGGCCTTCCGCCATGCGCAACAGCTGGGTCACGATCTGGCCGTGCAGTTCGATACCGAAAACCTGACGGTCACCAAGTATCCGGTTCGACGGAACCGAAAAATAGTCTTTCACGCTCTGTGCCGTGGTACCGATGACCACCACCCGGCCCTTGAAATACTGCGGCGCAGCGCGGCCCTCCAGCACATCTGCAACGCTAAAGCGCCGGAAGCCTGCCCCGCCCTCGCGGAAATCGATAAATAGCTGGTAGCCGCCGGTGTCGGCCCGATGGTAGGGCCCTTCGCTTTCACCAATGGGGCGGATGGTGGTCGCGCCCAGCCGGATCTTCGACGTATCGCCGACGCGCTCCGGTTTGATTCCGCGCGCCTCAAGCGCCCGCAAGGCCAGCCGGATGCCCAGGCTCGTCTGCATCCTGCCGTTGTCCTCGGCGAACAGCAAGGCCCGCCGGGTTACGCCATCATCATCGACCGGAATGTCCGCAAAACCGGCCTGGGCGCTGCCCCGAATCGCGCGTGGCGCTTCAATGGCCGCCAGGTTTCCGGAGGAGAGTTTCGACACGAACACGACATTGCCGTGACGACGCAACAAACCGGCAAGGACCTCTTCGTCACCGCCCACGGGGCGATCGCGATAGAGATCGACACCCACCGCCACGGCACCCGCCTTGACGATCTGTTCGACGGCGACGGCGAGATTTTCATCCGGCAGCGGCCAGCCATACTTCTGCAAGTCGGCATCGGTAGCGCCGACCAGGACCACGGGCGCATCCACGACAGCTTCACCGGACAGAGCAATCGCCGTATCGTAGAAAAGAAGTTCAAACTTCTCCAGCCAGCCCATGGAATTGGCGCCGCCGACCACTGCACCAATGATCAGCCATGCAAGCACAAGCCGGCCCGCAGTGTCGCCGATACGGGATTGCAGCCTGTGCATCAAGGTAGTCAAATTCGCCAAGGGCGGTTCATCCATGCGTTTCCGGTTGCCGGATTATCGCCCAGCCTCGGCCGCGCACAAGCCCGACGACCAAAATCCATCCAATGACGCTATTGAAATATCGCCGCCGGATGCCATCTACTGCCGGCGTTTCGCCGCTTTCCCCTCCTCACCCCGGACAACTCATTCCATGCAAACTCTTTTCAGCGAACTGCGCCTAGGCGCACTCACCACCCCCAACCGGATTTTCATGGCACCGCTGACGCGCTGCCGCGCCGGCGACGAGCACACCGCCAACGCCTTGATGGCCGAGCACTACGCCCAGCGCGCCAGCGCCGGCCTTCTGATCGCCGAAGCAACCATGGCCGTGGAGGGCAACTCGGCCTTCTGGCATGAACCGGGCATCTACGGCCCGGCCCAGGTTGCCGGCTGGAAGCTGGTGACAGACGCCGTGCATGCTGCCGGCGGGCGCATCTTCCTGCAGATCTGGCACGGCGGCCGTGCCTGCCATCCGCTGCTCAACGGCGATCGGCAACCGGTCAGCGCCAGCGCCCTGGCGATCACCAACGACACGGTACATACCCCGCAGGGCAAGCAGCCCTATGTCGTGCCGCGCGTACTCGATGACGCGGAAATCCCGGGCATCATTGCCGGCTTCCGCCAGGCGGCGGAAAACGCCAAGGCGGCCGGCTTCGACGGCGTCGAAGTGCATGGCGCCAACGGCTACCTGCTCGACCAGTTCCTGCGCGACGGCGCCAACAAGCGCAGTGGTCCCTATGGCGGCTCCGTCGAGAACCGCGCGCGCCTGATGCTGGAAGTGATCGCGGCGGTAAGCGAAGTCTGGGGGTCCGACCGCGTCGGCCTGCGCATCTCCCCGCTCAACAGCTACAACGACATGATCGACAGTGATCCCGTCGGCCTCGCCTCCTGGCTTGCCACACGCCTCAACGACTGCAATCTTGCCTACCTGCACCTGATGCGCGGCGACTTTTTCGGCAAGCAGAAGGGTGACGTGCTGACACCCGTGCGTGCCAACTACAAGGGCGTGCTGATCGGCAACATGGGCTACACCCCGGCGGAAGGCGAGACCGCCATCGCCGAGGGCAAGCTCGATGCCGTGGCCTTCGGCACGGCCTTCCTCGCCAACCCGGACCTGCCGGCCCGGATCAAGGCCGGCGCGCCGCTGAACGCCGTTGATCCCTCGACCTTCTACAGCCCCGGTGCCAAGGGATACACGGATTACCCCGTGTGGCAGGGCTAGCAAAGTCGGCGCTGACGGTACGGCGACAGCACACGACCCGGAGCCGCTTGGGGCAACGTAGAATCCTGCCGGACCATGAAGACCCTGCGTGCCCTTTGCTCCGTCCTGTTTCTCGGACTTGCCGTTCCGGCCGCCGCCACACCCGGCGAAGTGCCGGTCGGCGGCACGCTGCGTGAGGCGCGCCTCAGCGGTCTGACGGTGCCGCCGGCCACACTATCGTCCTTCCGCGGCAAGCCGCTGATCATCAATGTCTGGGCCAGCTGGTGCGGCCCCTGCCGCGCCGAGATGGCCTCGCTCGACAGCCTGGCGAAGCGCTACAAGGGCAAACCCTTCAAGGTCATCGGCATCTCGACCGACGACTATCCCGAAAAAGCCTACGACTTCCTCGAGCGCGCCGGCATCGGCTTCGAGAATTTCATCGACGCCAAACTGGAATTGGAGAACATGCTCGGCGCCAACCGCCTGCCGCTGACGCTGCTGATCGACGCCCAGGGCAAGGTGCTGGTCAAACATTACGGCGCCAAGGACTGGGACAGCCCCGAGACGCGGCAAATGATCGCCAAGGCCTTCGGTACCAAACCCTGAGGACGACACCATGAGCATGCTGCGCGAAGAAATCACCATAGACGTACTGAACCAGCGCGGCGGCGAATACCTGCCGGGCTACCTCGGCATCGAGATGGTCGAACTCACCGAGAACACCCTGCGCAGCCGCATGACGGTGAAGAAGCTGCACTTCGCCCCGAACAACTTCCTCCACGCCGCCAGCATCGTGGCGCTGGCGGATACCACCTGCGGCTATGCCACCATGGCCCATCTGCCCAAGGGCGCGCAGTCCTTCACCACCATCGAGCTGAAGAGCAACCACCTCGGCACCGTGATGGAAGGCGGCATCGCCTGCATCGCCACCGGCCAGCATCTGGGGCGCAACACCCAGGTCTGGGATGCGGTGGTGACCAACGAAGCCAACGGCAAGAAAATCGCCCTCTTCCGCTGCACCCAGATGATTCTCTGGCCCAAGGCCTGACCCCGATGCTGGAGCTGAAGGCCATCGATCTCGCGGCCGATCCGCTGGCGGCGCGCTACGTCAAGAACGAAATTGTTGCCGTCGAATTCGCCCGGCAAGCCGGGGAGTTGATCAGCCTCGAAGGCCCCAACCGGTATCAGGTTGGCGACGCTGTAATCACCGGATCGACCGGCACCCGCTGGAGCGTTTCACGCGATCGTTTCGTCGCCAAGTACCAAGCTGTTGCGCCCACCATGATGGGCGAGGACGGCAGCTACGCCGCGCGCCCGGTGCCGGTGCTGGCGCGGCAGATCGCCGAACCCTTTAGCGCCGAGCGTTCCGCCGGGGGCGATTGCCTGCACGGCACGGCCGGCGACTGGCTGCTGCAATACGCCCCGGGGGATTTCGGCGTGGCCGGGCAGGAGCGCTTCGCGCAGGTCTACCACAAGCTACCTTAGCGGCCTTCCTTTTTCTGCCGCGCTTCGAGGAAGCGCGTGTACTTCTCCGACACCAGCGTGGCGCAGGCCGGTTGCAGTTTGTCGCGCAAGTCGTACATGCACTTCATCTGCCGGCCCTCGCCAGGCTCAACGTTGCGGCAATACTTTTCCATGTCGGCACGGCAGGCGGCGAGCTCGTTTTTGCCGTCGTCCCTGGCTTGTGCAGCGGCGGACAGCAGCAGGAAACAAACAACGGGCAGCAGGCCGACATTGGGCTTTTTCATTTGGATCCCCCTGGATTGACGAGATGGCGAAAGCGCCCCGCAGGCGCCGTGCAAAAGATGATAGGACAAATGGGCTGGATCAAGGCAGACGCGGAATCTCATCCGTTGACTACCGGATCGCGTCTATCCGGAACGGATCGAATGTGCGCAACACGGTCATTTCAGTCTTGCTCACTGCCACAGCGGCTTTCGACGGGTAAGCTGTCATAGGTGATAGCTCGGGGAGAAGCATTTCGGAGCACGCAATAGTTACGAGGCTGCCAGCCGCTCCAGGCGCTGAGTCCCCGCAATAACTTTGAAGCTGGCAAGGGTTTCGATCACACTCTCGGGAGTACGATGGTCCTTCACCGCTCTCAGGTGCACGATCAGTTCGCTGCTGGAAACTTCCATGATTCCGTAACCTTTTCGCGATCCCTCCGCATAGACAAAATGTGAGTTGTTGCGCAAGGCTGAGTCCGGATTCCTCCCGTCATAGCTGCTGACACTGGTCCCACAGAACTCGACGCCGATGTTTCTACTGTTGAGGGACGAGTAGTCCTCCTTTACGTAGCCGACCCAGTTTTCATGAACGTCCCCTCCCAGAATGACAGGATTGGGTAGCTGATGCTTCACCAGAAGGTCGGTCAGGCGCCTGCGGGCGGCAGGATAGCCGTCCCAGCCGTCGTTCCACACCCTGACTCCATCGCCAGTCCTGTACAGCCTTGCGCCAAACAAGGTGGATTGGGCGAGCAAGGTCCATACTTGCTCCTTCGCGTTACCGAGTTGTGTATCGAGCCACTGCTCTTGTTGGGTACCCAGCAGGCTTCTGCCTTCGCTTGAAAGCAACTCGCATTGTCCTGGGTCAATGACTCCTGATCCAGTCTTGTTGCCGGGGGTGCAGGCCTGTGGAGCGCGGTATTGGCGGGTATCGAGCAGCGAAATGCTGAGCAGCCCACCGATGCGGAAGGAATTGTAGATGCGCATTTCGGCACCCTTCTCCAAGCCGGCAAGTCCTTCGACAAGTACCGAAGCGCGCAAGGGCATGTGCTCATAGAAGGCCTGGTAGGCGCCGGCGCGACGCTTTGCAAAGTCGGAGTAGGGGCCGCCAGAGCCCGCCTGCAGGCCGGCATAGTCATTCTGTACCTCGTGATCGTCCCAAGTTACCAACCAAGGGCAGCAGGCATGGAGCTGCTGGAGTTGAACGTCCTGCCGGTACTGGGCGTATCGGGTGCGGTAATCCTCAAGTGAAAGGCACCAACTGCCGCTATGGGTCCTCACGCCTTTTTGCCCGGGTGGGTATTCGTAGATGTAGTCGCCGAGAAAGAGCACTAGGTCGGGCTTTTCCCTGACCAGGTGAGGATAGGAATTGAAGTAGCCGAGTTCGAAGTTTTGGCAGGAAGCAAATGCAATCCTCAGTGCCGCGCTGGATTTGCCAGGCGTGGCGAAGGTCCGGGTCCTTCCTGTCGGACTGGTGAATTCATTTATCCGGAATCGATAGTGAAACCACTGGTTTGAAGGAAGCCCGGATAGTTCTACATGTACGGAGTGGGCCAGCGCGGGAACCGCGTTGGCGGCCCCTGATTGGACCATCTGGGTGAATCCTTCGTCGGCTGCCAGTTCCCAAATAACAGGAATCACAGCATTGGGAAGATTTGAACTGAACAGTCCTTCGTCATGAAGACGCGTCCACAACACTAGTGAATCGTGGGTGGCCGACCCGCTCGCCACCCCCAAAGCAAAGGGATTCTTTGTGACCTTCGGTTGTGCCTGGATTGATAGCGGAAGAGGTAGGGCCAGAGTGGCCAGGGCCAGATTCTTGAGAAGGCTTCTCCTCGACAAGGTGCGGTGCATGGCATCTCCCCAATGTGTGCTTTTGTCTGTTCTTATGCTGCAAAAGAATCGGTCGTTGTCCGTCTGTAGCTATGCCAAACGGTTCGATGACGAAAGGTTGTTTCGGTCAGCTATCAAAGTCAACCAGATACTCCAATGACTGTCAGGTGTCGTAGCGAAAAGGCGACAATGGCCGCTTTTCGCCGTCCCGCCAGCGCCGACTATTGCGGATGTTGGCCATTGGCAAGCCTTCGCTGTTCCATGCTCAGACCACGCCGTCAAACACCCAAGCCGGTAGAGTTCTCGCCCCCCGCCAACGCTCGGACAATCCCTGCAATGCCCTCACGCGCGCCCACCGCCAGCCCGACATCGCGCCGGTGCGGCACCTGCCACTCCGTCGGATTGATGCGGATCAGCGGCGTATCCAGGCCATGGGCAAAGGCGCGCACCGTAGCGATTGCGCTCCCCGCTCCGATTTCGATGACGACCGGGCGTTCAACCTGCGCCAGCCACGGGTTCAGGCGCACGGTCTGGATGCGGGTGCGCCCTTCCGCCCAGTCCCAGTCGCTGAACATCAGGATCGCCGGCCGCACCAGTGCGCCGCAGTCGGGACAGCGCGGCATCGCCGAAACCATGCGGCATTCGGCGACATCGACCTCGGGCACGAAGTCGGCCGCGCTCCAGATCGCCTCGGTGCAATGCTCCAGGCATTGCAGATGATGGATCGAGCCGTGGCATTCGACGATGCGCTGCTCACTAAAGCCGGCACGTTGAAAATGGCCATCGACGTTGCTGGTATAGACAAAGCCGCCGCGCGGCATGCTCGCAGCAAGTTCCAGCAACAGTCGAAAGCCCTCGTGCGGCACCGTGGTGCGATACAGGTTCAGGCGATGGCCGTAAAAGCCCCAGGCCAGTTCCGGATCGCGGCGAAACGCGGCCGGCGAGGCGATTTCTTCAAAGCGGATGCGCGCCCGCCCCAGGGCCGGATAGGCCTGCCAGAAGCCGCCCGGCCCGCGAAAATCTGGCAGCCCCGAATCCA
This sequence comes from uncultured beta proteobacterium, assembly GCA_903959855.1. Classification (GTDB taxonomy): domain Bacteria; phylum Pseudomonadota; class Gammaproteobacteria; order Burkholderiales; family Rhodocyclaceae; genus Sulfuritalea. Next base: position 50,404 of record CAJBYR010000138.1, on the reverse strand, counting down.
CACCCATCCCGGCGCCGGCGCAGATCACAAGGCCATCGGCTTCATCGATCAGGCGTGCCGCGGTGGCATAGCCTTCAGCAAGCTCAGTCATGCGGCGAACTGCAGGCGCGCGAGGTGGGCGTAGAGCCCGTCCTGCCGCACCAGTTCGGCGTGGGTACCGGTCTCGACGATGCGCCCCTGGTCCATCACCACGATGCGGTCGGCGCGCTGCACGGTGGCCAGGCGATGGGCGATCACCAGCGTAGTGCGATTCTTCATCAGCCCCTCCAGCGCCGCCTGCACCAGGCGTTCGCTTTCCGCATCGAGCGCCGAGGTGGCTTCGTCAAGCAAAAGGATGGGGCGATCGGCAAGCAGCGCGCGGGCGATGGCGATGCGCTGACGCTGGCCACCGGAAAGGCGCACGCCGCGTTCGCCCAGATCGGTGTCGTAGCCCTGCGGCAGCTGTACGACGAAATCATCCGCGTAGGCGGCCGCGCAGGCCGCTCGCACTTCCTCCGGGCTGGCCTCGGGGCGCGCGTAACGCACGTTCTCCAGCACGCTGGTGGCGAAGATCACCGCCTCCTGCGGCACCAGCGCAATGGCACGGCGCACCGCCAGCGGGTCGGCCTCAGCCAGCGGTACCCCATCGAGCAGCAGACGACCGGACTGCGGATCGTAGAAGCGCAGCAGCAACTGGAACACGGTGGTCTTGCCGGCGCCCGAGGGCCCGACCAGTGCCACGCTTTCGCCCGGCGTCACCTGCAGGCAGAAGTCTTCCAGCGCCGGGGTATCGGGCCGCGAGGGATAGCGAAACCCGACGTTGTCGAAGCAGATTTCGCCACGCGGACGATCGGGTAAAGGAGTCGGCGCTGACGGCACGGCGACATCGGGCCGTGCGTCGAGCAATTCCAGCAATCGTTCGGTGGCGCCGGCCGCGCGCTGCAGGTCGCCCCATGATTCCGACAATGCGCCGACCGAGCCGCCCACCAGCGCGGCGTAAAAAACGAAGGCCGACAACTGCCCCGGCGTGATGTTGCCGGCCAGCACATCGTGACCGCCCACCCAAAGGATCAGGGAGATTGCGCCGAACACCAGCACCAGCACGGCGGCGACCAGGGTGGCGCGATTGCGGATGCGTGCCAGGGCGGTGTCGAAGCCACGCTCGACCAGGCCGGCGAAGTCACGCCGATCGGCGTTCTCGTGACCGTAGGCCTGGACGATGCGGATCTCGTGGATGGTCTCGTCGATGCGATTGCCCAGATCGGCCACGCGATCCTGGCTGATGCGCGCGAAGCGCCGCACGCGCCGCCCGAACAGGACGATGGGCGCCACCACCAGCGGCACACCGCCCAGCACCAGCAGGGTCAGCTTGAGGTTGGTGGTAAACAGCATGATCAGGCCGCCGATCAGGATCAGCATATTTCGTAGCGCGATCGACAAACTGGAGCCGACGGCGTTCTCGATCAGCGTGGTGTCCGAGGTCAGGCGCGAGATCACGGCGCCGGTGCGGCCGGCCTCGAAGTACGAAGGCGGCAGGCTCAGCAGGTGATCAAACACGCGCCGCCGCAAATCGGCGGTGACCCGCTCACCCAGCCACGACACATTGTAGAAGCGCGTGTAGGTGGCGGCAGCGAGCAAGGCGATGATGCCGAACATCATGATCAGCGCGCGGTCCAGCCACGCCGGATCACCTGCGGAGAAGCCACGGTCGATCACCGCGCGCAGCCCCTGCCCGACACCCAGCATGGCGAGTGCTGCGACCACCAGCGCAATCGCGGCAACGACGACACGGCCGCGATACGGTTGCAGCATCGTCCAGGCGACGCGGGCGGGAGTTTTCAGGCTGGTCATGGCAAGCGGGGCAATTCGTCGAACGGGCATTGTATGCTTGGGGTGATGGAAGCCGCATTGCGCTTTCGATTCCCCGCAAGGAGCCCCGCATGACCTCGCTTCCCTTGACTTCGCTGGTCACCCTGTTGGTCCTGATCCTGCTCTCGCTCACGGCGTTCAACGTGGGCCGCGCCCGGGGACGCTACGGCGTCAAGGCTCCGGCCGTGACCGGACACGAGCTGTTCGAGCGGGCCTTTCGGGTACAGATGAACACGCTTGAAGGCGTGGTGCTGATGTTGCCGGCGCTCTGGCTCTATGCCGCATTCGTCGGCGACCGTGGTGCCGGCGTCATGGGTTTGATCTGGCTGCTGGCGCGGACCTGGTATGCCATCGCCTACCTGCAGGATCCGGCGAAGCGCGGGGCGGGGTTTCTGCTCGGCATGCTGATGTTTTCCGGGCTGTGGCTCGGCGCGTTCTGGGGTGTGCTGCGCGTGCTGCTGCGCTGAGCCCTGACCCTCTCAGGCGGTGCGGCCACCGGCCACAAGCTTGGCCAGGCGCCGCCGCGTAACGATGCCAACCGCGATAGCGCCCAGCCCGCAGAAAAACAGCACCTGCTGCACGCCGAACCAATGCACCAGATGCCCGACGGTAAAGCTGCCGAGGGGCGCGATGCCGAGGAAGGCCATCGAGAAGATCGCCATCACGCGGCCGCGGTAGGCATCATCGACCTGCATCTGCACCAGGGTATTGCTGCCGGCGATGAAGGCGATCACGGCAAAGCCGAGCACCATGACGATGGCAAAGCCCAGCGCCAGCACCGTGTTGAGCGAGAACAGGGTCAGCGCAGCGCCGGCCACCAGCACGGCATCGGCCACGCGCCGCGGCAGCCGCTCGGTGCCTTGCCGGCTCGCCAGATACAGGCCGGCAAACAGCGCGCCGGCACCGGCGCTGCCGATCAGCAGGCCGTAGGCGCGCGCATCGCCGCCATAAATTTCGCTGGCAAACAGCGGCATCATCACCGCATAGGGCGTTACCAGAAAGCTGACCGCCGCCACGGTCAGCAGGCGCGGCCGGATTTCGCCATGACCCACGACGTAGGCAATACCTTCGCGGAAGGACTGCCAGGCCGAGCCCGGCTCGCCACGATGCGGCACCACCCGGATCGCCAGCAACGCCAGCAGCACGGCCAGATAACTGGTCGCATTGATGGCGAAACACCAGGCCTCGCCGATGGTCGCTACGGCGAAGCCGGCCAGGGCCGGGCCGACGAAGCGCGCCGAATTCATCAGCAGCGAATTCAGCGCAATCGCATTGGGCAGGTCCTCGCGCTTTTCGACCAGTTGTGCGGAAAATGCCTGGCGCGCTGGCAGATCCAGCGCATTGATGGTCCCCAGCAGCAGCGCCAGTCCGATCAGCCAGCCGGGCGTGACCTCGCCGGACCAGGTCAGCAACGTCAGCACCACAGCCTGCAACATCGCCGCCACCTGGGTGGCCAGCAGGATGCGGCGGCGGTCGAAACGATCGGTGATCACCCCGGCAAAGGGGCCGAGCACCAGAATGGGAATCTGGCTGGCGAAACCCACCATGCCCAGCACCGCGGCCGAGTTCGACAGGCGCCACGCCAGCCAGATCATGGCGATCTGCTGCATCCAGGTGCCGGCTAGCGAAACCAGCTGCCCGGCAAAGTAGATCCGGTAGTTGCGCGAAGACAGGGCGCGCGAAAAGACCGCGGAAAAGAAGCTCATTGCGCCGATTATCGCCGTATTGCCAGCGCCGACTCCGGTTACTGCCGTATACGCCGGAGCGACCCTTGCCTACAATCGCGCTTCATGGACCTCACCCTTCCGGCCCGCCTGCGGGCCCTGCTCGATATTCTCGAAAACGGCCTCGTCGAACGCCGCCAGAGCGTGCGCCTGTGCCTGCTCGCCGCGCTGGCCGGCGAGCACACGCTGCTGGTCGGCCCCCCGGGCACCGCCAAAAGCGAACTGGCACGCCGCCTGCACACAGCCTTCCGCGACGCCCGCTATTTCGAGCGCCTGCTGACGCGCTTCTCGGTGCCCGAGGAACTCTTCGGTCCGCTGTCGATCAAGGCGCTGGAGGATGACCGCTACGAGCGCCATACCGTCGGCTTCCTGCCTGATGCCTCGATCGCCTTCATCGACGAAGTGTTCAAGGCCAACAGCGCGATCCTCAACGCCCTGCTCACCCTGCTCAACGAGCGCGAGTTCGACAACGGCTCCGGCCGCCAGGCGTGTCCCCTGATCAGCGTCATCGGTGCCACCAACGAAGTACCGGAGGACGAAGTCGGCGAGGCCTTCTTTGACCGCTTCCTGGTGCGCCTGCCGATCGCGGCGGTGAGTGCCGAGGGCTTCGGTGCCCTGCTGGAGGCCGGCAACGTACGCGACTGGCAGGCGCCGGGGCCGGACCTCAGCCTCGACGGCGCAGATTTCGCGCGCCTGGCAATCCGGGCGGGCGCAATAACGGTTTCTGCGGATGTCGTCGCTGTCCTTGCCGAATTGCGCCAGCACTTTGCCACCCTCCCCTTCGCGGTCTCGGACCGGCGCTGGGTCAAGATCGTCTGGCTGTTGCGCGTCGCCGCCGCCAGCGACGGGCGCGACGCCGTTGCCACCTGGGACCTGTTGCTGCTGCCCTGGCTCACCGCACCCGATGCCGCACGCCAGGCACAGGTGGCCGACTGGCTGGCGGCACGACTGGGGGTCCGCGAGGCATTTTCTCCGGCGCGCCTGACGCGCGTGGTAGAAGCCTTCGAAGGGCAATTGCAGGCCGAACTTCAGGCCAACGACCTGGACTACGACGAGTCCGGCCGGCTCAAGTTTTCCTCGGTCGAACTGGCGGAGGAGATTGGCGACGCCAAGGGGGGCGCTTCCGCCACGCGCATGCTTTACCAGCGACGCCGGCGCTACGGGGCCACCCACATCGCCGCCCGGGTGCGTCAGATCGACGACCTGCTGGCCCGCATCGCCGGCTATGCGGATGAAATCGCGACGCAATGTGCCGACCTTGCGGTATTCGCGCGAAGCAGCCTCTGGCTCAATGACGCACTTACCGCGCGTGCCGAAATCACGCTTGCAACGACTGCCGCCGCCATCGACCAATTGGCTGAACGCGCACGAATTGCGCGCGCCGGATTCCTGGCCCTGCCACGCCTTGAACTAGACAGCGGCCGCGAGCCCGACCCTGTGGCGCACGACGAACTCGCGGCCTGAACGCGCCCGTGTCTCCCGCCGCAACACCATCGCTGCCTTCCGCTTTGCTGTTTTCAGCCGGCGAGACCCGCCTGGCGGCGCTCGACGCCCTCGCCCGCAGCCACTGGCTGGGCGGCATGACCAATTCGCAGGGCCACCTGGAACCCCGCCTCGACGCACTAGCCGCGCTGCGCAGCGAACTCTTTGCCGGCAAGCCCTCCGCGATGACCAATGTGTCGTGGCCACCGCCGCCTATCGCCGCAGCACTCGGCAAAGCGGTGGACGCGCTGGATCTGGCCCGTTATTGCCATGGCCAGCAGGAGCTCACCGACACGGTGCTGATGAGCATCCTCTTCCATCTCGACCTCATCGTCGATTACGTCGATCGCGGTGCCGGCGAAGAGCAAGCCTTGCAGATGGCCATCGATGCCTTCAGCGACGACTGGCGCCAGCATTGCGACCAGATCGACGAACTGGTCGAAGTCTTCGGCATGGTGCCCGACGATTGCGAGCACAGCCGCTGGGACGAATTGCGCGGCCTGCTGCATTCCGCCGGCTGGCAGGAGGTGCTGCGCATCCGGCGCCTGCTCGCCGGCCTGCCGGAACTGGTGAAGATCATCCGCGAACTGGGCCGCTCGCGCCCAACCGAAGAGCACGACATTGCCAGCCAGTCGCTGGTCGAGGTGATGGAGCAAGCCATGGCCCTGCGCACTGAAACGCGCACCGTGCGCGTCCCCGACATGCCGGGCGAGACGCGCGGCATCCACCGCTCCGACCGCATCGCCCGCATGCTGCCCGCCGAGGCCATGCTGCTGGGCCACCCGCGACTGCGCCTGGTGTGGCACGCGCGGCGTGCCGAGCGCAGCCTGCTGTGCTACGAAGACGACGACCGCATGACGGAAACGCGCCAGCACCAGGCGCCGGTGCTACAGCCGCGCCCGGGCCTGATGCCGGCGAAGAAGCTGGAGTCAGGTCCGATGCTGGTCTGTGTCGACACTTCGGGCTCGATGCAGGGTGGTGCCGAGGGCGTGGCCAAGGCCGTCGTGCTCGAAGCCATGCGCGCCGCGCATGCGCAAAACCGCGCCTGCCACGTATTTGCTTTCGGCGGCCCGGAGGAAGTCGTCGAGCTGGAGTTGACGCTGGGCCGCGCCGGCATCGAACGCGCCACGCGCTTTCTCGGCCAGTCCTTTCGCGGCGGCACCGACATCTGCGCGCCGCTGGAAAAAGTCATCGCCCAGGTCGAACTGGAACGCTGGCAGCGCGCCGACCTGCTGATCGCCACGGATGGCGAGTTCGGTGCCACACCCGCGCTCGCCGCACGCCTCGCCGCTGTCAAGCGCCAACTGGGGCTGCGGGTGCAGGGCGTGTTGATCGCCGACCGCGAAACCGTCGGCCTGCTCGAAATCGCCGACCACATTTACCCGGTGCGCGACTGGCGCCGCTTTGGCGGCAACAATGCCGAATCACCTATCCATACGCATCGCCTCACCGCACTGTATTTTCCCGGCGCGCTGCGCAACGAGGCAACGCGCGAGGCCACGGTCTCCGGCGCCGAAGCCTCCGCTGCTTTCCGTGGCGACAAGCCAACATGAGCTTCGCCAGCGACTACCTCGCCCAACTCGATGCCTTCGCCGCGGCAGGCCCGTTGCCGCGCGTGCGTGCCCTGCATCTGCCGCCCGCGCTCTCCGCGTCCCCGGAAACCAACAAAGGCGAGTTTTGTGCCCTCGAACTCGAGGATGGCTCGCTCGGGCTTTCGTATGTGTTGCTCGACGACACACTGGCGCGACTTCGCGCGGCGGGTGACAATCTTGGCCTGGTTGGCGCCAACGCCATGGCGCTGGCTCGCCGTTACGCCAGCGCCGACTCTTTCGGCAAAGCGCTGGGGTTTGCCACCGCCAATGCGCTGACGCGCTGCCTCTATGATCGCGCCGGCTTTGTCCCCGAGGCCAGCAGCGATTCGATCGGCCAGATGGAGCCCAGGGCCGGCGAGCAGATCGGCATGATCGGCCTGTTCCGTCCCCTGCTCGGCCGCGTGCTTGCCAGCGGCGCCCGGCTCACGGTGGTGGAACTCAAGGCCGAACTGGCTGGCGAGGCCGAAGGCTATCGCGTCACGCTCGATGCCGCGGACTTGGCGACCTGCGAGAAAGTGGTATCGACCAGCACGCTGCTGCTCAACGACACGCTGGACCGCATGCTGGACCAGTGCCGCTCGGCACGCTGGTTCGCCATGGTCGGCCCCGGTGCCGGCTGCCTGCCCGACGCCCTGTTCGCGCGCGGAGTCACGCTGGTCGGCGGCAACTGGATCCGCGATGGCGCAGGCTTCGTCGACGCCCTAACGCGCGGCGAGTCGACCAGCCCCTTCAGTGTCAAGTCCGCGCTGACCCGCGACAATTACCCAAGCTTCACTACCCTGCTGGCACGCGCCGGAAAGAAACACTGACCATGCCCACGCTGGAACTGCTCGGGATAATTCTGCTCGGCGCACTGGCCTGGCTCTGGTACGACAGCGTGCATGTGCGCGACATCGGCATCCGCGCGGCCAAGGCGGCCTGCGCCGCCGATGACCTGCAACTGCTCGACGATACGGTGGCGATTGCCAGCCTGAGCCTGGCGCGCGACGACGACGGCCGGCTATGCCTGCGCCGCGCCTATGGCTTCGATTTCAGCGATACCGGCAACAACCGCCGGCGCGGCAGCCTGGTGATGCTCGGCGACGAAGTGCTGGTGGTCAATACCGGGCCGCGGCTGGTGGCAATCAACCCGACCTTGCACTAGGCGGACTCAGAAGTGCGAGAACTGATTGTGCGGCGCTTCGGTTCCCATCCTGGCGTGAATGTCCAGAGCCATATTGCGATCGGTATGCAGGATATGCTCCCGCAACCAGGCCATCAGGAAACCAAGCAACTCCTCGGCGGCGGAATCGCTGCCGGCGCGATAAATCTCCCAAAGCTCGTCTACGCGCATGATGAAATTATCATGGGCGGCGCGGTGGCGCGCGATATAGCCGACATCGAGACCGGACTCGGCCATGAGCTTTTCCTCCAACGAGAAATGCTCGCGCACGTAGTCGCGCAAATCGGCGAAGGCCTGTTCGATCAGTTCGGCACGGTGCCCCCTGGCGTCGTACAGGCGATTGACCAGTCCGAACAAGGCCTCATGCTGCTGGTCTACCTCCGGCAGGCCGGTGTAGTAATTGACACTCCATTGCATCAAGCTCATGCGAGACTTCTCCCCCGTTGTCGTCAGCGACGGGCCCCTTTCAGGGGCAACCGCCTGCTTGCGGGTGGAGTATCCCGCAGGGGCGGCGCCGGCGTCAAATCGGCTGCGGCCGTCCTGGTCGCGGTAGCGCAATGAAGGGCCTGCGGAATCTCTTTGCCTGGGTGCTTCCCCTTGGGGCAATCCTCTGCCTGTCACCTGCGGCGGCGGAGAACATCGCCGGCAAGGTGGTGGACGTTGCCAGCGGCGACAGCCTGGTCATTGAAGACAATCAGGGCCGGCGGCATCAGGTACGCCTGTTTGCCATGGCGGCGCCGGAATCGCGCCAGCCGTTTGCGTCCGAATCGCGTCGCGCCCTCGCCGACCTGCTGCAAGGCAAGCGTGTCATCGTCGAAACAATTCGTGAGGACGCCTACGGCCGCATCATCGGCAAACTGCTGACCAGCCCTGCCCAATGCGCCACCTGCGCACCGAGCCGGGACGCCGCGCTGGCCCAGATCGAAGCCGGCCTGGCCTGGTGGTTCCGCGACGAACGCCGCGAACAGACGCTGCATGACCAGGGCTACTACGAGTACGCCGAGTTCGACGCCAGAACGCGCCGGATTGGCCTGTGGCGCGACGAATCACCCGTGCCGCCGTGGGAATGGCGCAAGCGCAAGGGAGTGACGGCGCTGCGGGCAGAGTCGCAAAACAAAGCCCGTTGGGGCCGGAGCCGGAACGGGCTTTTTGCTTTAGCTGAATTTGTATGGCGCCCGCAAGCTGTATCTCAAATCGGCGCGGCCCCTGCGGGCCGAAGTCCGGTGTTAGCGGACTATGTTTGGAAGCATTAATCGCGGAATCGGTCTCAGCGCTAAGGTCCTCCGGAGGTCGCCCCAAGCCGGGAGCAATTTCACTGTATGCCTGGGCCAGGGCAAAGTCAAATGGTAAAAACCGCAATGCCACCGGGACCTTTCTGTAGTTTAATCCATGGTTTCGCATCCCAGCCATGGCTCTCAAGTCGACCATCTTCAAGGCGGAACTGCAGATCGCCGATCTGGACCGCAACTACTACGCGACGCATGTACTGAAGGTCGCCCGCCACCCGTCGGAAACCGACGAACGCATGATGGTCCGCGTGCTGGCCTTCATGCTCAATGCCGACGAGGCGCTGATCTTCGGCAAGGGACTGTCATCCGAAGATGAACCCGACCTCTGGCGCAAGGATCTCACCGGCAGCATCGAACTCTGGATCGAAGTCGGCCTCCCTGACGAGAAGCGCCTGCGCCGCGCCTGCGGCCGTTCGAATCGCGTGCTGGTGCTGACCTACGGCGGCCGCGTCGCCGACATGTGGTGGCAGCAGAACCAGACGGCCCTGCGCAAGCTCGACAAGCTCACCGTGATCGACCTCCTCCCCGAGGAAAGCCGGGCGCTGGCGGCGCTCGCGCAACGCTCGATGACGCTGCAATGCACGCTGCAGGAAAACGAAATCTGGCTGATCGCCGACGGTGAAAGCCTGCATATCGCGCCGCAAACCCGGATGGCGCCGGGCATGGATTAGGCGCGATCGAGTTCGCGCAGCGCTTCGGCCAATCCGCCCCGGGCCAGACGCAGCGGTACTGCCAGCATCAGGTTCAAGGGCAAGCCGAAATCCTCGACTTTCCAGCCGGCGGCATCGCGGCAAACACCGTCGGCATCCGCCGCCAGGCGATCGCGCAGCGGTCGCAGGTCCGCCGCATAACCGATTACGCGCTTGCCCAGGGCCAGCGCGTAGCCGATTTCCACGCAGGTGCCTGAGTCCGGCTCGGCGCCGCGAAAGGGATCGAGATTGGCCAAGACGCAGTCCGCCGCGGCGATCAGGCGCAGATTGTTGGCGTAGATCGCGGCTGCCGTGGCCGCCTGATCGTCCAGCGGCACCAGTGCCTCGTGACCGGCCGCCGCGCACTGCGCGCGCGCGGACGCGGCCCATTGCACCGCATCGGGACGAAACACATCGGGACCGGCCAGGTAGAGCTTCATGCAGCGAAAAACCGTTTCAACCCGTTTCTGCTTCCTGGCCGAGCATGACCAGTTCGTAGATTGCCTTGGGCGTTCCCGGCAACTGGGCGACGTGCACCGCTGTCATGCCGTCCAGCCGCGCGATATCGACGTCTGCGCCGACGGCCAGCAGCAGTTCCACCGGGCCGGCCTGGCCGTGGAGCACCGCGGTGATCAGCGGCGTGTTGCCATCCTCATCCTGGGGATCGACCTCGCTGCCGGCACTGACCAGGACCGCCGCAACGTTGGTATGGCCGCCGGCCGCCGCCGCATGCAAAGGCCGGTCACGCTTCGGCCCCAGTACTTCGAGGTTGGTCCCGGCCTCGCACATCACTCGCGTCGCCGCGACGCAGCCCAGCTTCGCGGCAACGTAAAGCGGCGGACCATCGCGGGCCAGCATGGCCTCGGTGAGGCTGATGTTGACCCAGTCGGCAAGGGTGAGGTCGGGGGTCGCCATGAATCAGGACAGATGTTTGCCCAGGAAGCTCATCATGCGCTCCCAGGACAGGTTGGCGCAGGCCGCGTCATAGACGTCGCCGCGGCGCTCGTTGAAGAAGGCGTGGTCAGCCTCGTAGCGATACAGTTCGGGCGGATTGCCGGCAACGCGCATCGCCGCCTCCAGCCCATCGGCCGCCGCCGGCGTGCACCAGTCATCCTTGCTGGCGAAATGCGCCTGGAAGGGAATGCGGATGTTGGCCGGGTCGGCAAACTCTGTGGGCGGGATGCCGTAATAGCAGACGCCGGCACTGAGCCCGGGGACATGCACAGCAGCGGCAATGGTCAGCGCCCCGCCCATGCAGAAGCCCATGGCGGCGACCTTGCCCCCCAGGTTCAGCAGGTGATCGACCGCGCCGCGAATGTCCTGGTGTGTAGCGCCGGGAAAATCCAGCCCGTTCATCAGGTGGCTGGCCTCGTCCGGCTGCTGTGTCACGCGGCCCTTGAACAGGTCCGGCGCCAGCGCGTTGTAGCCGGCACGGGCAAAGCGGTCGGCGATACCGCAGATCTGGTCGTTGAGGCCCCACCACTCCTGGATCACCACCACGCCCGGGCGACTCTGCCCCGCGCCAGCCAGGTAGCCGCGACAAGTACTGCCGTCCGGCCGCTTGAAATCGATCATCTGTCCCATGTCGTCCTCCTCCAGGTGCGAGAGAGCGGAATTTACCGGAAATCGGCGGCAATCGACGAGATGCAGCCCTCGTATAATGCCGGCTTGCTTTCCTGCTTGTGTGCCTTCGTGAATTCCGACCTTTCTCTCCTGCAGCCCTACCCCTTCGAAAAGCTGCGCCAGCTGTTTGCCGGCGTGGTGCCAGCGCCGACTTTCAAGGAGATCAAGCTCTCCATCGGCGAGCCCCAGCATGAGACGCCGCCCTTCATCAAGAAGGCGCTGGCCGACAACCTCGGCGGGCTGGCGAACTACCCGACCACCCAGGGCACGGATGCCTTGCGCCAGGCCATCGCGGCCTGGATCGGCCGCCGCTACGGCGTGCCCGCCCCCGATGCCGCAAGCCAGGTGATACCGGTGAATGGCTCGCGCGAGGCCCTGTTCGCCTTTGCGCAAACCGTCATCGACCGCAGCAAGGCGGCGCCCAAAGTGGTCTGCCCCAACCCCTTCTACCAGATCTACGAAGGCGCCGCGCTGCTGGCCGGTGCCCGGCCGATCTACCTCAACACCGTGCCGCACGCCGGTTTCGCCATGGACTGGTCCGCGCTGCCCGAGGCCACCTGGCGCGAGGTGCAACTGGTCTATGTCTGCACGCCTGGCAACCCGACCGGCAAGGTGATGGACCTTGCCGCATGGAAAGCACTGTTCGAACTGTCGGACCGCTACGGCTTCGTCATCGCCTCGGATGAGTGCTATTCCGAAATCTTCTTCGACGAGAAACAGCCGCCTCTGGGTGGCCTGTCCGCCGCCGCACAACTGGGCCGCAGCGACTACCGCAACCTGGTGATGTTCTCCAGCCTCTCCAAGCGCTCCAACGTGCCCGGCCTGCGCTCCGGTTTCATTGCCGGCGACGCGGCGATACTCAAGAACTTCCTGCTCTACCGCACCTACCACGGCAGCGCCATGAATCCTGCGGTACAGGCCGCCAGCATCGCCGCCTGGAACGACGAGGCCCATGTGCGCGACAACCGTCGCATGTATGCCGAGAAGTTCCATGAGGTGACGCCGCTGATCGCGCGCCACCTCGACTGCCGCATCCCCGACGCCGGCTTCTACCTGTGGGCGAAGACGCCGGTCGCCGACACCGACTTCGCCCGTGAACTGCTGCGCCAAAAGAACGTCGTGGTCCTGCCGGGCAGCTATCTGGCGCGCGAAAATGCCGGCATCAACCCGGGTGCCGGCTTCGTCCGTATCGCCCTGGTTGCCGGCCACGAGGAATGCCGCGACGCCGCCGAGCGCATCAACGATTTCTGTCAATCCCTCTGAAAGCTATCCCTATGTCCGAACTCCAGCAGATCATCGAACAGGCGTGGGAAGACCGCGCCAGCCTGAAGCCCGATTCCGCGCCGGCGCGCATCGGTGATGCGGTCGCCAATGTCCTGGGCGAACTCGACGCCGGCCGCCTGCGCGTTGCCGAGAAAATCGACGGGCAGTGGGTAACCCACCAATGGATCAAGAAGGCGGTGCTCTTGTCTTTCCGCCTCGAGGACAACCGTGTGCTCGACGGCGGCCCGCAGCGCTGGTACGACAAGGTGCCGACCAAATTCGTCGATTACGACGAGGAGCGCTTTCGCCAGGGCGGCTTTCGCGTGGTGCCCGGTGCCGTGGTGCGCCGTGGTTCCTTCATCGCCCCGAACGCGGTGCTGATGCCCAGCTTCGTCAATATCGGCGCCTATGTCGGCGAAGCCACCATGGTCGATACCTGGGCCACCGTCGGCTCCTGCGCCCAGATCGGCAAGCACGTGCATCTCTCCGGCGGTGTCGGCATCGGCGGCGTGCTCGAACCCCTGCAGGCCAACCCGACCATCATCGGCGACAACTGTTTCGTCGGCGCCCGCTCGGAGGTCGTCGAGGGCGTCATCGTCGAAGACAACTGCGTGATCTCGATGGGCGTGTTCATCGGCCAGAGCACCAAGATCTACGATCGCGCTACCGGGGAGATCACCTATGGCCGCGTCCCCGAGGGCTCGGTCGTGGTCAGCGGCAGCCTGCCCTCGAAGGACGGCAGCTACAGCCTCAACTGCGCCATCATCGTCAAGAAGGTGGATGCGCAGACCCGTTCCAAGACCAGCATCAACGACCTGCTTCGCGATTAACGGTCACACGCTTTACGGAGGACACCATGGGCACAATGCAGCGACTGTTCCAGTTGATGGCGGACAAAAAGGCGTCCGACCTGTTTGTCTCCGTCGGCTCGCCGATCAACATCAAGCTCAACGGCAATGCCGTGCCGGTCAACCAGACCATCATGGACTCGGCGACGATCATGGGGCTGCTCGGTGAAGTGCTGAACGAAAAGCAGATGAACGAATTCCTCGAGGAACTGGAATTCAACGGTGCCTACAATATGCCCGGCACCGGCAACTTCCGCCTTTCCTGCTTCCGCCAGAAGGGCTCGCCCGCCATGGTGGTGCGCTACATCCCGGTCGACATCCCGGCCTTCGAGACCCTGCACCTGCCGGACGTGCTGACCGAAGTGATCATGGAAAAGCGCGGCCTGATCCTGATGGTCGGCGCCACGGGTTCCGGCAAGTCGACCACGCTGACCTCGATGCTCGACTACCGCAATGCGCGCAAGGCCGGTCACATCCTGACGCTGGAAGACCCCGTCGAATTCATCTTCCAGAACAAGAAGTCGATTGTGAACCAGCGCGAGGTCGGCTCCGACACCAAGGCCTTCCACATCGCCTTGAAGAACGCCCTGCGCCAGGCGCCGGACGTGATCTTCATCGGCGAGATCCGCGACAAGGACACCATGAGCCAGTCCATCGCTTACGCCCAGTCCGGCCACCTTTGCATCGCGACGCTGCACGCCAACAACAGCTACCACGCGATGAGCCGCATCATCAGCTTCTACCCGCTGGAAAACCGCCCGTCCCTGCTCGCCGACCTCGGCGTGACATTGAAGTGCGTGATCTCCCAGCGCCTGGTGAAGAAGCCCGACGGCGGCCGCGCCCCGGCGGTGGAAGTGCTGCTCAATTCGCGCTACATCGCCGAACTGATCGAAAAGGGCGAACTCGGCGAAATCAAGGACGCCATGGAAAAATCCATGGTGCCGGGCAGCCAGACCTTCGAGCAGTGCCTGTACCAGCTTTACGCCTCCGGCATCATCACCCTGGAAGAGGCACTGAGCAACGCGGACTCGGCGAACAACCTGCAGCAGGTGATCAACAACGCCGCCGCACCCGCTACCACCACGGCGGGCGACACGCCCGCGGCGCAGGACATGACCAAGTCGGTCGCCCCCGGTTCCTTCAGCGACTTCAAGCTCGACATGGGTCCGACGTGACGGTTCTTGAAAAAGTACAGGCACTGATCGCGCGGCCTTCGGTCACTCCCGATGACGCTGGCTGCCTGGAACTGATCGCCTCCTGGCTGACGCCGCTGGGCTTCAGCATCGAGCGCATCGATGCCGGTGGCGTAGCGAACCTCTGGGCGCGCCGTGGCAGCCAAGGCCGGCTGATCTGCTTCGCCGGCCACACCGACGTGGTACCCACCGGGCCGTTGGGGCAATGGACCTCGCCGCCCTTCGAACCGACGGTGCGCGACGGCGTCCTCTATGGGCGCGGCGCCGCGGACATGAAATCCTCGATCGCCGCCTGCGTCGTGGCGATGGAAAACCTCATAAATCGCCGCGAGTTGGCAAATGCGGCTGGCGCCGTCCCGCAAGGGGATACCGCTGCGCATAACTCGCATTCCCTGGCCCTGCTGCTGACCTCCGACGAGGAAGGCGACGCCATTGACGGCACGGTGCGCGTGGTCGAAGCGCTCAAGGCGCGCGGCGAGACCATCGATTTCTGCATCGTCGGCGAACCCACTTGCGTCACGCAACTGGGCGACACCATGAAGAATGGCCGCCGTGGTTCGCTTACGGCCAAGCTGACGGTGCGCGGCGTGCAGGGCCATGTCGCCTATCCCGAGCAGGTGAAAAATCCCGTGCATCTGGCAGCACCGGCGCTGGCTGAACTGGCGACCACGACCTGGGATGCCGGCAACGAGTACTTCCCGCCGACCAGCTTCCAGATCTCCAATGCCCACGCCGGCACCGGCGCCGGCAATGTGGTTCCCGGCACCTTCGTCATCGACTTCAATTTCCGCTTTTCGACGGCCAGTACCGTCGACGGCTTGCAGAACCGCGTGCATCAGTTGCTCGACCGCCACGGCCTCGAATACGACATCGCCTGGACACTCGGCGCCAAGCCTTTCCTGACGCCGCGCGGCGAACTCTGCGCGGCACTCACCGCCGCCGTCGCCGCTACCACCGGCGTCGCCGCACAGCTTTCGACCACCGGCGGCACCTCCGACGGCCGCTTCATCGCCGATATCTGCCCGCAGCTGGTCGAATTCGGCCCGGTCAATGCCAGCATCCACAAGATCGATGAATGCATCGCCGTGGCCGACCTGGAGCCTCTGGCAAAAATCTACGAACTCACCTTCGAAAAGCTGTTGTCAACATGATCCACAGTGCCGCCGAGGAACTCGTCACCATCCGCGACTGGCTGCGCTGGGCCGTCAGCCGCTTCAACGAGGCCGGCCTGCATTACGGCCACGGTACCGACAACGCCTGGGACGAAGCGGTCTGGATTGTGCTCGCCACCTTGCACCTGCCACGCGACACCCTGGAACCCTTCCTCGACGCGCGCCTCACCAGCAGCGAGCGCCAGACCCTGCTGGAGCGCCTGCAACAACGCGTGGTGCATCGCCTGCCCGCCGCCTACCTCCTGAACGAAGCCTGGCTGGGCGATTTCCGCTTCCACGTCGACCCGCGCGTCATCGTCCCGCGCTCATATTTCGCCGAGCTGCTCGAAGATGGCTTTGCGCCCTGGATCGAAGACCCCGAGGTGGTCGAGTCGGCACTAGACCTGTGTACCGGCTCCGGTTGCCTGGCCATCGTCATGGCCCATGCCTTCCCCAACGCTACCGTCGATGCGATCGATATTTCTGCCGATGCGCTCGAGGTCGCGCGCCACAACATCGCCGCCTATGGGCTCGAAGATCGCGTGCGCGCCATCGAATCCGACCTCTTCGCCACGGTGAAGAAGAAGCGCTACGACCTGATCATCTGCAACCCGCCCTACGTTACGGCCGCCGCGATGGACGCGCTGCCCGCCGAATACCGCCACGAACCGGCCCTGGCCCTGGCCGCCGGCGCGGACGGGCTCGACGTGGTGCGACGCATCCTGGCTCAAGCGCACAAGCACCTGAAGCCCGGCGGCGCAATCGCCATCGAGGTCGGCCACAACCAGGACCTGGTCACCGCCGCATTCCCCGCCCTGCCCGCGGTCTGGCTCGACACCGCGCATGCCGAGGGCAAGGTATTCGTATTGACCCGCGAGGATCTCCCGGCAGCCGGTCGCTGATATGACGCACAACTGTCTCGCCACTTGGCTTTGAATCCGGCAGTCGCCGCCGGCAGCATCCGCAGTCTCCGCGGCGACTTCCTTGGCCCGTTGGTGGCGTCACTGGTCACCATTCCGGTCGAAGCCAATTACGGCATGATTGCCCTGGCTCCTCTCGGCCCCGCTTACATGGCCTTCGGTGCCGTCGCCGCGATCTACTGCTCGATCATTGCCACGCTCACCGGGGCTTTGCTCAAAACGCACGCCGGCCTGCTTGGTGGAACCCGCCCGGCGCTGGTACTCAGTATCGCGGCCCTGATCGCCGGCCTGGCCGAGCGCCTGCGCAGCGGCGACGGGCCCGATGTGCCGCTGGTGCTTGCCTTCACCATGCTGACCTTGTTCATGACGGGCATCGTCCAGATCCTGCTCGGCATTGCCGGGATCGGCCGCATCGTCAAATATTTGCCCTATCCCGTGCTTGCCGGCTTCGTCAATGGTGCCGCATTGCTGATCCTGCTGACGGCCCTGCGCCCGCTGATCGGGTTGCCCAACGGGGCGTCCTTGTCGGGCTTCCTGGCCGACCTTCAGGGCGCAAGCCCGTGGACGCTGCTGGTCGGGTTGTTCACTTTGCTGGTCGCCCTGCGGCCGCCACGGATCACCGCCAGATTTCCGCCGCTCCTGACCGCCCTGTTCGCCGGCACACTGCTGCACCTGTCCTTGACTCTGTTCATCGAACCGGCGCGACTCAGCGGCTCACTCGGTCAGCTCCAGCCACGCCTGCCCGACCTTGATTTCCTGCGAAGCTTCGCCCGGATTTTCGGAGACCCGATGCTGCGGGCGGAAATACCCTCGCTGATACTTCCGGCGATCGGCCTGGCCGTGCTGGCCACCGTGGAGACCCTGCTCACGGCATCGGTGGTTGATGGCATGCTGCATGGTCGCCATCACGCTGATCGCGAGCTCGTAGTTCAAGGTGCAAGCAATGCCATCGTCGCCTGTTTCGGCGGCTTGACCAGCGCTGCAGGCCTGGCGCGCTGCACCAACAATGTCCGGGCCGGAGCCCGCACGCGACTTTCGGCCGTGGTCTATGCCGCGATCGGCATGATCATGCTGGCGGGGATAGAAGTGATCGGCAGACTGCCGCTTGCCGTCATGGGGGGGCTTATCGCTGCCGTCGCCTGGATCATGATCGACGACTGGAGCAAGCGGGTGCCGCTGCAGTTGCTGTCTCGCGAGCGCCTGACCCGCGCACAACGGCGGACGCAGCTGGCCAATTACCTTGTCATGCTGTCGGTAGTGGCGATCGCCGTGATCTCGAACCTGATCAACGCGGTCTTCTTCGGCGTGCTGGCGGCGATGTTCCTCTTCGTCCGGCGCAACAGCGGCAGTGTCGTGCGCCGCGAGCTGCGTGGCGACACCCATCGTTCGCTGCGCCAGCGCAGCCTTTCGCGCATGCGCGAACTGGAACGTGAAGGTTGGCGGATCGTTACGCTTGAACTCGAGGGCTCGCTGTTCTTTGGCACGGCCGACCAGTTGTCGCGCGAAGCCGAGCGCGTCGCCGCCAAGGCCGATTACCTGATCCTGGATTTTCGCCGGGTTACCGACATTGACTTGACGGGCGTGCGCATCTTGCACCAGACCGCCGTTCGGGTCGGCGCCAGCAACTGCCGCCTGTTGTTCGCCGCCATTCGCCCGCTCGGAACCCGGGGCCGTATCCTCAGCGCGGCCGGCATCGACAAGCTTGTACCGCAACGCCTTTGGTTCGATACCGCCGATGCCGGCATGGAATGGGCGGAAGACGAACTGCTCGATCGCTTCGATCTGCCGGAACCCCGGGAACGCCTGCTCGATGTCGCGGAAACCCAGCTCGGTCGCGGCCTCAAGGCGCAGGAGCTGGCCATCCTCGAATCCCACCTCGAAGAAATCGAGCTCGCGCCGGGTGCACCGGTATTCCGCGCCGGCGAAACCGCCGACGGACTCTTTGTCTTGAGAAAAGGCTGCGTCAGCGTAAGCCTGCACGGCAGCGAGGGCCGACGCCGGCTGGCATCCTTCGCCCAGGGCGTGATCTTCGGTGAGCTCGGGCTGCTGGATGGCGGGCCGCGTTCGGCCGATGTCTTTGCCGACGAAGCATCGGTGGCACTCAAGCTCACACGGCGGGCATTCGAGGATATTCGCGCGCAGAACCCGGAACTGGCGGCTAAACTGCTGTTCAACCTGGGGGTCGAAATGGCGATCCGCCTGCGCTACACCAATCGCGAACTTCACCTGGGAAGCGCCTGAGCCCCGGTCGGGCCAGGCTCATTTCTGCGGCATCGGCATCCAGGAAAAGCCGATCCGCATGTAGTCGGATCCCTCTTCGATCAGTTCCATCAAGCGGATGTGGCGTGGGTGCTCGCCGGCCATGATTTCGCAGAGCTCACCGATCCAGATCGGCTGCCGCTCGATCAGCATCACCGGGCGATCATGCGCCTTGACAGTGTCCGGCAGCAGCAGTGCACGGATGTAGTTGTAGCGAAAGCCGCCGCTCGAGGTTTCCCAGTTCTCCGCCTGGTGGGTCTCGTTGCCGATCACGCGCAGATGCGTGGCGATCGGCCGCTTGGACATGATCCACAGCCCGCAATGCGGGCGACCGAAATCCGGTGCGTCGATGCGCCGGATGATGCCCACCCACCACGGCGCCTTTTCATTTTCACGAATGCCGCAGAGCACGCCGGGCTCGGCCCACGCACCCAGGCCCTGGGGGATGTCAACGCCGATGCCCCATTCACTCTGGTCGCGCATGGTCCACACTTCGGGTTCCGCATCCGGCGTCTCCGCCGCAAGTTCCACGGCGGAACTCCTGCGGTGCTTGACATTCAACTCCTCGTCGATCTGCACGCCCGATCCGGCTTCCAGCGTCGCGACGCGCGGTGCTACCGATCCGAAGCCGTAGGTAATCGACACCGGCCTGGACACCGAGACCCGCTCGAAGCGGCGCTTGGGCGGATCCGCGCCCAGGTAGAGCATCAGATGGCGGATCACGCTGACGATTTGCGCCTGGGTGTATTCCGGACCGAAGCGGGCTTCTTCCGCCAGCAGATCCTTCGCGATCAAGGCCTCGATTTCCTCGAGCTTGTGCAATGCCGATCCACCGCCGAAGTAACGCTTCGTCGCCACTGCCGCCTCATCGGCAACGCGCTGTCGCGGCGGCGCGCTACCGGCCAGGTCGATGACGAAGTTGCAATCCGGCAAAGGCTCGGGCGACCAGGAAAAGGAAATTGCGAAGCGCTCGAGGATGCGCCCGGCAAGCTCGATCTGCTCCGGCGGCATCTCGTGCAGCGCCGCCAGGCTCATGCCCACCATGCGCAGCAATTCGGCACGGATGGTCGAGCGCACCTCGCGCTCATGCACCGCGACCGGCAGCTCGTCGATGCCGAGCTTTTCCGCGTAGGCAAACAGCCAATAGGGCGCGCGCCACAGTTCAGCCCCGGAACCGATGTAGCGCAACTGACGCATCCGCTCGGCATGCTCGCAGGCCCGGATCGCGCGGGCAATGGCGAGGCCGAGGTGCTTGCCGAAACTGCCGGCGCCGGCTTCATCCGCTTCGTGATCCTGAATGCAGCGCTCGTAGGCTTCCGCCAGCGCCAACCAGTAGCCGTGGATCGACTCGAAGATTTTGCGCTGTTCCTGGTCGCGCTTGTGGATGTGCCGCAGGTACTCCTGGAATACATCCACCGCCACCCGGTTGCCGCTTTCCTCGATCTCACTGACAATCAGGAAGCGAGCCTCGCAGCCAAAGCCATCGGTCAGGGCCAGGGAATTTGCCCAGGTCGATATCTCGACCAGCGCCGCCACGGGCTCGGACTCATCCACCGCGTTCAACAGATCACGCGCCGCGCTCACCGAGTTCATCGGGTGATCGGGCTTGTGCGAGAACATTTTGCCGAGTTCGAACATCTGGCCGCTCTAATGGCGCCTGGCAGCGGTAGCGACAGTCTTTTCCTGGACCAGGGGCTTGTCCAGTGCCGCGCCGTAGCCCTCGATCAGGTATTCATTCGGTGTCGCACCGCGCCGCAGCAATACACACCAGGCCTTGGGCTGGGGGCCCTCGTGAAAGCAGGTGAATGTCGCCCGCTCGGGCAAACTGGCGGCGATGAACGTGGTAATCGTGCCGCCCTGCTCCGCCATCGACGCCAAGCTCATTGCCACCATAGGATTGGTCGCCGTGCTATCGATCAGCGATTTGACCTGGCCCACGGCACGTCGGACTTCGTCCTCGCGCGGATCGGCAACCGGGCCGGTGTCGCAGGCACCCAGCGATGCCGCCACAATCGCCACTGCCGCAACGTTCGCCAGGAATGTTCCAGGTCGCCTTCCTTCTTCGATCATGGCCGCCTCCGGTTCCGTGAATTTCAAGCTCTTGAGATCATCGCACGGCACCGTCCAACTCGCCAAATCGCCTGGAGGTCGTTCCCGCGCACGCCGGCGGGCAGGCGTCCTCGCCGACAAAGCCGACCACCGGCTGCGGGCCAAACCCTTCACGGGCGCGCCAGCCCGGGCCCTTGAGAAACAAATTGCTGATCATGCCACCGGGATCATAGGCCGCGCGGGTGCGGCCGGGAAACTTTGCTTCCCAATCACGGCGGATGTCGGACGTGTTCTTGTACCAGTCCACCTTGTTCGCGTAACGCTTGAGGCTCTGCCAACGCCAGCCCTGCGGCTGCGATTCCGGCCAGACCTGGTCACCGTGGCGGATGTTCCATGCCGGATCGATGCTCCAGGCCTCGTGCCCGACGACGTCGCCGAAGATGTAGAGCTTGCCGCCGACGATCTCGAACTCCGTCGGATCGCTGCCCAGCTTCACGGCGAAGGCCGCACCCGAGGCACAGAAGCCGCCGTACTGCGGTTCGTATTTTTCCGGCGCCGCGTCGAACAAGCGCTTGTTGGCGGCGCTGGCAAAATAATATGTCCGCTCCGGCAGCGTACTCTTGATCGCAGGATCGCCATAGGTGGGCTTGCCAACTGTGAAATAAGCCACCGGATCGTGCCCGAGCAGCATCACCTCCTCGCCCTGCGAGTTCTTCATCGTCGCGTAGGGCGTGCCGCAGCCTTGGAGGACGATGGTCGCGAGTACCGAACAAACCAATTGCCAGAGCCTGCCGTTCGCATGCATAGCCGCCTCGCTTTCATGCTGCCGGCGAAACCTTGCGCCGGCAGCGACATCGGATCTTACTGCCAGTTGGCGGCAATCACCGGGGCAAGTGCATCCTGATACGCCTGCGGCAGCGTGGTCTGGCCCGCACTCGGCGGGGCGAAGGCTGCCATCGCCTGAACCAGATTCTCGACCTGGCTATCAAGCAACAACCGGCCATCTCCGGTGCGGAATTGCTCAATGTGATACTGGCTGCCGAGATACCAGTTTTCAACGATCACCTTGTCCGCGGAGCCAATGACGCTGGCTTCCAGGTTGTTGCCGACATGCCGCATCCAGATCTGGTCGGCGGCGATACCGGCGAGGAACTCCACTGCGTCCATGTTTCCTGGCGTGGCGTCACTCTCGGCCACCGTATCGATTCCGTCACCCCGGCCAATCCGGTAGGTATCGCTGCCCAGCCCGCCTTTGAGCTTGTCGCTGCCGGTGCCGCCAACAAGGGTGTCGTTGGCGGCACTGCCGGTAATGGCGTCGTTGCCCTGTCCGCCGTCGATCTGGGCAATGCCGACCAGTTCGGTACTTGAAAAGTCCAGCGTGTCGCTGCTGCCCGTGCCGGCAATCTGGTCGTTGCCGCCGTTACCTTCTATACGCTCGACGGTCGCCGTACCAGTGAATTGGTACATGCGGAAGGTATCGTCCCCGGCACTGCCGCGCAGCACGTCGAAGCCGATACCACCTTCGAATCGGTCGTAGCCGGCGTCCGTTCCGGCGAGCAGGAAGGTGTCATCGCCGGCACCACCGCTGAGGTTGTCACTACCGGTGCCGCCGAGGATGATGTCGTTGCCGAGGCTGCCGGTGATGGCGTCGTTGCCCTGCCCGCCGTCGATCTGGGCAATGCCGACCAGTTCCGTACTTGAAAAGTCCAGCGTATCGCTACTGCCGGTGCCGGCGATCTGGTCGTTGCCGCCGTTGCCTTCGATACGCTCAACCGTGGCGGCGCCGGCGTATTGATACATGCGGAAGGTGTCGTCGCCACTGCTGCCTTGCAGCACGTCGTACCCGAGGCCACCTTCAAAGCGATCGTAGCCGGCGTCCGTTCCGGCCAGCAGGAAGACGTCGTCACCGGCGCCACCGATCAGGTTGTCGCTGCCCGTACCTCCGACAATGACGTCGGCTCCAACACTGCCGGTGATGGCGTCATTGCCCTGTCCGCCATCGATCTGGGTGATGCCGACCAGCTCGGTACTTGAAAAGTCCAGCGTGTCGCTGCTGCCGGTGCCGGCGATCTGGTCGTTGCCACCATTGCCTTCGATGCGTTCGACGGTGGCTGTGCCAGTGAATTGGTACATGCGGAAAATATCGTCAACCGCACTGCCGCGCAGCACATCGACGCCGGCGCCGCCTTCGAAGCGGTCGTAGCCCGCATCCGTCCCAGTGAGCAGGAATACGTCGTCACCGGCGCCACCGATCAGGTTGTCGCTGCCCGTGCCGCCGAGGATGACGTCGTTGCCGGCACTGCCGGTGATGGCGTCGTTGCCCTGTCCGCCATCGATCTGGGTGATGTCGACCAGCTCGGTACTTGAAAAGTCCAGCGTGTCGCTGCTGCCGGTGCCGGCGATCTGGTCGTTGCCACCGTTACCTTCTATCCGCTCGATGGTCGCCGGACCGGTGAATTGGTACATGCGGAAGGTATCGTCGCCGCTACTGCCGCGCAGCACGTCAAATCCGGCCCCGCCTTCGAAGCGATCGTAGCCTGCATCGGTGCCGGAAAGCAGGAAGACATCGTCGCCCGCGCCGCCGTTGAGGTTGTCGCTGCCCGTGCCGCCCACAATAATGTCGGCTCCAGCGCTGCCGATAATGGCGTCGTTGCCCTGTCCGCCGTCGATCTGGGTAATGCCGACCAGTTCGGTACTTGAAAAGTCCAGCGTGTCGCTGCTGCCCGTGCCGGCGATCTGGTCGTTGCCGCCGTTACCTTCGATGCGCTCGACGGTCGCGGTACCAGTGTATTGGTACATGCGGAAGGTGTCGTCGCCGGCACTGCCGCGCAGCACGTCGACGCCTGTGCCGCCTTCGAAGCGGTCGTAGCCGGCATCCGTCCCAGTGAGCAGGAATACGTCATCGCCCGCGCCACCGTTAAGGTTGTCGCTGCCGCTGCCGCCGACGATCAGGTCGCCGCCGGCACTGCCGGTGATGGCGTCGTTGCCCTGTCCGCCGTCGATCTGGGCAATGCCGACCAGTTCGGTACTTGAAAAGTCCAGCGTGTCGCTGCTGCCAGTGCCGGCGATCTGGTCATTGCCGCCATTACCGCCGATGCGCTCCACCGTGGCCGCGCCGGTGAATTGATACATGCGGAAGGTATCGTCGCCGCTGCTGCCACTCAGGATGTCAAACCCGGCGCCACCTTCGAAGCGGTCGTAGCCCGCGTCCGTCCCGGCGAGCAGGAAGACGTCGTCGCCACCGCCACCGTTGAGGTTGTCGCTACCGTTGCCGCCGACAATGATGTCCGCTCCCGCACTACCCGTGATGGCGTCATTGCCGGCGCCACCGTCGATCATGGGAATCCCGACAAAGGTGCTGGCCGAGTAGTTCAGCGAGTCACTGCTGCCCGTGGCAACCAGGTGCTGTCCGACGGTAACCGTAAAGCTCGCATTCGCACTCAAGCCGCCCCCGTCAGTCGCAGTCACCGCTAGGCTAAGGACCCCGGGCGTCCCCGCGCCGGGTGTTCCGCTGAGCGTGCGCGTCGAAGAATCGAAGTTCAGCCATCCGGGCAACGCCGATCCGTCGGCGCCGCTGACTGTGAAGCGCAGGCTGTCGCCGGGATCGCTGTCGGAGAAACTTCCCTCCGGGATTGCCCAGACGAACGCCCGATCCTGGGTCGCATTTTGATTTGCGATCGATGCCGCAAGAATCGGCGCAGTATTGCTTGCCGCCACCGTGACGCTGAATGCTCCCGACACGCTGTTGCCGGTCAGATCGGTCGCAGTGACCTTCAGGGGCAGGGTACCGACATCCGGCGAGCCAGGCACGCCAATGAAGCTCAGCGTATCCGGATCAAATTCCAGCCAATCCGGCAGCGCGTTGCCATCGGCCAGGCTTGCCGCATAGGTAAGCGCATCGCCCAGCGCGTAATCCGGATCGAAGAAGGTATCCTCGGGAACGGAGAATTCAAATTGGCTTCCCTCGGTAGCCGTCTGGTCGGCAATGTTGTCATCGAGCATGGGCGCGTTCTGCCAGAGCAGCCGCAGGACATCCGTCCGGCTCCATGCGGTGCCATCGGAAAACTCCATTCCGGGCAAGGTTCCGATATCGGCCTCGATGGTGATCGGGCTTTCATCCTCGTTCCACGACAGGAGGTAAATCTCCTCATCCTCGTCGTAAGCAAGGCTGACATCGGCCGGCGCGATGCCGGCGCCAAAGCGGATCACATCATTGCCGCCATCCCAGTTGTCGATGATGTCGGCACCATCCCCGGGATTGAACACATAGACGTCGTCGCCTGAACCTCCGCGCAGGAAATCGGCATCGCCACCGCCTTCCAGGACATCATTGCCATCGCGCCCCCACAGTGTGTCGTCCCCGTCGTCGCCGCGCAACACCTCATCCGCCGCGGTGCCGATCAGCACATCGTTACCTTCTCCACCGTCGGTGCGAAGGACCATATCCAGCAGATCGATCGTCCTCCCGTCCGCAAATACCAACGAGGGCAGAAAATCCAGGTGTCCGTCTACGCTGATCCCGCCCTCGCTGCCATCTGAACCGGCCACCGAGATTGCAATCGACGACACGTACCCACCGTCGACAACGGCGGCGGCGCTCACATCCTCGAGGGCGATTCCGGCCCCGAACCGAATAATGTCGCCGCCCATTGGCATGCCATCCTCATCCTCGGCGTCGGTGTCGATACTGTCCCAGCCGTCTCCGAGGCGATACACATAGACATCGCTGCCGGTATCGCCGTAAAGGTCGTCGTCGCCGATTCCGCCAATCAGAATGTCGTCGCCATATCCTCCATCCAGATCGTCGTCGCCGGCGCCGCCCGCCAGCGTATCGGACCCCTCATATCCGGCCAAGCGATCTCCACCGTCGAATCCAAGAATGTAGTCGCCTTGCTCAGTGCCGTGGATCGAGTCCTGCCACGCATTGCCGACCATCAGCTTCGATTCGTCTGCCAAGCTAGCCAGCATCGCGGCATCCCACCTGAATCCATCCTGGAACTCGACGGCCGCGAGGCCATCCGGAATCTCGAACCACCCGTAGAAGGCCATACCTTCATCGCTATCGGACACAACTAGAAACAAGTCATCGTCGTGCCGGCCAACGATAATCTCGTCCTGGCGGATGCCTGCGCCCATGCGGACGATGTCGCTGTCCTCCGGTGATTCGTATAGACCCACCTCATCCCAGCCGTCGCCGCGCTCGAAAGCAATGACGTCATGGCCGAATCCGCCGCTGATGTAATCATTGCCGGCACCGCCGACCAGGGTGTCGTCTCCGCCGCCGCCATAGATCTGGTCATCCCCTCCCAAGCCTGACAGTATCTCGCGCTTATTCCCCCCATCCATCTCGTCATCACCGGACGACCCAAGTACCACCTCAGCCGGCGGCGTACCCATCTCGGTCAGCACCTCCGCATCCCACACCGTGCCGTCGGCAAACTCGACACGCAGCGCCCGTGAGCCGCCATCGAACCAGTTGCCCAGCGTGATCCTATCGCGTGGCGCCTCGCCCTCGCCACCGTCGCCGCCCTCGCCAGCCGATATTCCCAGGTCCAACACCAGACTCTCGCCGCTGTCCTCATCGGCAAACACGCTGACATCAACAGGATCGATACCTGACGTAAATCTAAGAACATCGATTTCGCCTTCCCCGCCACCGAAAATATTCACGTAATCGCTGCCATCCCCGGGGGCATACAGGAAGACATCATTGCCTGCCTCGCCGAAAAGCGAATCCGATCCCGCGCCACCTGAAAGCGTGTCGTCACCGGCACCGGCAAACAAGCGGTCCTGACCTGCATACCCAAAAATCAGGTCGTCGCCATCGCCTCCGTAGAGATCCTCACTGAATGCTGTGCCCTCCGTGTGAAGGGAGTTTGCAAGCAGGGCGTCGGCATCCCAGCGCGTACCGTCGGCGAAGACCACTTGGGGAACTGAAAGACCCGCCTCGGCCCGATAGAGCCCCATGCCCAGTGTTGTCGTTTCGCCGCTGTCCTCGATCGTCATCAGGAAATCCGAACCGGAGCGCGAAACCCGCAGGTCATCCGGCGTCACGCTTGGCGCGAAGCGCAGTTCGTCCAGGTCATGCGCGCCGGCATCCCAAAGGCTGAACACGTCGTTCCCCAGCCCGCGCCCTACGATGGCGATATCGTTGCCGGCACCTCCAGAGAGAAAGTCGTCCCCGGCGCCACCAACCAGAATATCGTCGCCGTCATTGCCATGCAGGAAGTCGCGGCCGCCAAAACCGAAGATCAGGTCCCGGTCGGCACCGCCCGAGTATCCCTGGTCGACATCGCTGCCGTTGATGATCGTCGCGGAAGTCCAGTCGCTTGCCAACGCCAGAGCATCCCAACTCGTTCCATCCCCGAACTCCACGCGCGTTACGTTGGGCTGCGCCGCTGTTGCAGTGATCCAGCCCTGAAGGCTCACCAAGCTGCCGCTGGTTGTATCGAGCAGAGCCAGATCGTTGCCCCATCGGATCCGCATCAGATCCTGCGGCTTCACTTCCGCGGCAAAGCGAACGACGTCCACGTCGCCAGCCATCGCACCAGTCTGAATCACGCGGGTCCACGACGCATTGGCGCCGACAATCAGCGTGTCATTGCCGCCGGCACCGTAAAGGGAGACGCTAGAACTCACGCCGCCGATAAGAGTATCGTCACCACCACCTGCCCAGAGGGTCGTTCCGCCAAGCGAACCATCGAGCACGTCCGGCCCATCGGTACCACCAAGATTGCTGGTCGTCGGCCCCGCGACGAAATGCGCAACCACCGAACGCAGCATCTCTACCGCCCACACCGTGCCAACGGCAAATTCGATACGCGGAACGTTATAGGTAGTAAAGCCCGCGCTACCCTGACCGAGCACGCCGATCGAGTCCCCGCTGTTTCGTATCGTCAGGCGAACGCCGCCGTAGTCCGTAACGCCATCGCGACTCAAAACGACGTCTTCCGGACGGATATCGGCGCCCACGCGTATCACATCGTCGTCGCCCGGATCAGCGGACGACTGGAACACCGTATCAGAGCCACCACCGCGCCCAAACAGGTAGACATCGTCGCCAGCCCCGCCGTGCAATTCATCGTTGCCGGCACCACCGTCCAGAGTATCTTTTCCCGCCCCGCCAAAAAGGCGGTCGTCGCCGCCGACTCCGGCAACGAAATCGGCTTGCTCCGTTCCCGCGAGACTTTCGCCGGCCGAACTTCCCTGCAGGTAAGTCGGCGCGAGTGAGAGCACGGTCGCATCCCATGCCATGCCATCCGCAAACTCGACACGACCCAGAGGTACGCCAGCGCCGAAGTGAATCGAATCGCCGCTGTCGTCGATGCTGAACCGGTAGCCGCCGAAATATTTGACAAGGGTGACATCATCCGCCGCAACACCAGGCTTGAAGAGCAGGGTGTCGCTGCCACCGGAACCCGTGGAATAAAAGGCCACGTCGGCGCCATCACCGCGACCGAAGAGATACACATCGTCACCTGCTTCACTGGCCAGCAGATCGTTGCCGGCGCCGCCATCCAGTACGTCATTACCCTCGCCTCCGAATAGCTGATCGCTTCCATTCCCACCGAGAATAGTGTCGTTGGCTCCATAACCCCGGATAACGTCGTCGCCATCCTGACCGTTCATCTGATCCAGATATGTCGTTCCAAACAGCGACTCAGCAACCGGTGTGCCTGAAATGACAAAGGGAACAACAGAAAGCACCGATGACTCCCAGCGTGTGCCATCCGCGAACTCGACTGCCGGTGTAACGAAACCCACGGGCGAAATCGCCAGCACGATCGAATCCGAAGTCCCCTGAATCGCGAGGTGAAGCCCCTGACCGTCTCGCACAAGCTCGATATCCGGCGAGGAAACGCCCGCCTTGAATCGAATAACATCGGCGTCCGCCGCCTCGCCTGTTGGCTCAATGATTGTATCGATTCCGTCTCCACGCCCGAAGACAAAGACATCGTCGCCAGACCCGCCCGTGACCGTATCGTTGCCGCCGCCCCCATCGATCACATCATGACCAGTGGTGCCGAAGATCAGTTCGGCCTCGCTGGTACCGTATATGTGATAGATGGCTTCGCCGAATACTGAAGCTTGCCAAACCGTTCCGTCGGCAAATTCAACCGTCGGCAATTTAGCTTCACCGGGCTGTTGTGAGATCGTGATTGATCCACCCTGGACCAAACCCATATGCACCCCCGCAGCATCGCGGGTAACCTGCACATCGCTCACCGCGATTCTGGCCCCAAGACGAATCAGATCGTTGTCCGCGAGCCCGGCCCCGAACTGCGATATCAGATCATCGCCATCGCCTGAGTCATAAGCATAGACATCGTTTCCGCCACCACCAACGAGACTATCGTTGCCTCGTCCTCCTACCAAAACGTCGTTGCCCGACCCGAGGTGAATCTCATCGTTGCCTGCACCACCAGCAACCAGGTCGTCGCCCGAACCAAAAATATAGCTGTCGTCACCATCACTTCCGGTTACGGCATGAGACTGGTTCATGCGTTCGACCAGGTCGCCGATCGTCAGCACGCTGCCATCGCCGAACTCGATCTGCTCGACGCCTATTCCGAGAGAATCGCCCTCCTTCGCCAACGCGATACGCAGACCGGTTCCATCCGCCATGTCGAGGCGCAGGTAGCCGGTATCGTCATTGCCCGATACCGCGATCGACTGTGGCAGGGTTGCGGCATCGAGGACCAGCCTGTCCACTTCAATGCCGTTACCGTAGTAGGCCTCGAGTTGACGATGATCGTTGGCGCGCAATGCAGGCAGCACAGGCAGAAGTTCGTAGTACTGATGGCTTTCTTCCAACGCCTCTAGGGTCTGCGGGCCTGCGGGAGCGTAAAACGCGACCATTTCTTCATAGGTATCGAAGCGCTTGAAGCCGAAAGCGACCCAGCTGCCGCCCCACTGCCTTCGGCCCGCGCGATCGAACTCATCGATTCCCAATGCCGCATAGCGAACCGCATCGACGTCATCTACACCGACGTCGCTGATGGTATCTACACCATCCTCGTTGATCACGCGGAAGACATCGCCGCCACTGTCTCCAATCAGGGTATCGCTGCCAGCGCCACCAATTAGAAGCTGCCCGCCCAGAATCCAGTCATCCCCCAGCCCTCCATACAAAAAGTCCCCGGTATCGCCCACCAGCACATCGTCGCCAGCGCCGGCATCTATCAGATCGATCGTGCCGTTGTTGGCTTCGATCCTGTTGTCGCCCTCATCTCCCGTCACCCGCATCAGAACGCTGACGGAACTCTCTCTTACGGTCACCGGCGCCCGAACATATCCAATGCTCGACCGCCCAGTGGCTTCGCCCGTACTGCCCAAGAATGACGAGCCGTCGACGCCATCCCATGACCGGTTCGTCGGAATACTTGGATCGAACACCACCTCGCGCCCTGAAAGCGGGGCACCAAATTGGTTCCAGCTCTCGATCGGCCCGGAATTACCTTGTCCGGCAATCGACCAATAGTGGTGATTCAAAAGTTCTCCCCAGCGGAGCGTAATTTCCTGGTAACTGGTCGTCAGAGCATGATGGGTGGCGCCGCCAGAAGGAACATCGGTGAATGCACCGACGGCTGCGAGATCGGATACGACCAGATTTTGGCGTAGATACTCGGGGCGGCCATTTGCCGTGCTCCATTCCACCCGGCGGTCTGTCCACGTTGGCGTATTCCCAAAAACCTGTAGCGAAAAATAGCCGAATGCGTCAGCCATGTATCGCCCGAACGAAAGCTCATCCAAGTGCGCCCATCCCTCGGCGTTGAAACCTGCAACGGCGTCGGCGAATGTTTCCGTGGTCTTGACGGCAAACGCTGCTCGAACTGCGGCCTCACCAGCTAACGCCGGTCGCGCCAGCAAGGCCGTCAGATCCGTGCTGGTACCGCCGTCCTCAACGATGTGCCAGGCCGAGCTTGCATAGTCTCGCAGGGTCAGGCTGTCGTCCTTTCCGATCACGCTGATCACGGCATCCGGTCCGCTGATCCTGGCGCTCAGACTATCAAGTGAAACGAAAGCGTCGAGCCGAATTTCGCTGACTTCCCCGGCCGCTTCGAACGCCGCGTCCTGGCCCATGCCGAGCCCGAAACGATAGCGATCCATACCGGCGCCGCCCGCAAGCAGGTCAGCACCCACCCTCCCGTCGAGCAAATCGTCACCGCCGCCGCCTGCGATCCGGTCGACGCCCCCGGTGCCGCGCAGCACGTCGGAGGAGTCGCCACCCTCAATGTCGAAGCCCCGGGTAAGCAGGGCCTCGTAGCTCAGGATCGATCCGTCATCGAACTCGATGTGATCGAAGGGCCGATTGGCAAGAATGTTCTCGGCATCAAAGGTTTCGAAGTGGATCACGTCGTCCAGATCATCACCGACATGCAGCGCCAGTGAGCCCAGGCCCAGCTTGAGGTCGGCCGCTGTAACCCCGGAAAGCCGCAACACGTTGCCGTTGCTGGCGCCTGCGGTGGTGCTTACGTGATCTGTGCCATCACCTTTTTCATAGACGAGGGTATTTTCAGTTCCGCCCAGCCGGATGGTATCCGCCCCGCGTCCGCCGGACACAACCCCGCCACCACCCATCGCCGCCAGCGTATCGCTTTCGGCGCCTCCATAGAGCATGGTTCCGGCTTCGGCGATGCTCGTACTGACTGGCGTACGAAACATCCGCCCCACCAGCTGCGCAGCCGACAGCGCCATGCCGTCGGCAAACTCGAAGCGTTCGATGCTGCCTTTGAGGCCGTCGGCCACCAAGGTGAATTCGCCGCCGATATCGATCATGAAATCGCGGCGGTTGTTCTGTCCCTCGTTTGAGACCGCTGTCACTGAAACCTCGGCCAGACCAATGCCGGCACCGAAGCGAACAGTATCGATACCGCCGTCCTCGTCTTCGAATATCGCGTCCGCCGCATCGCCGGTAGGCCCGTCGCCGCGCGCGACCAGATACATGTCATCGCCCTTGCCGCCCTCCATGCGATCCATGCCACCATCGCCGGACAGGGTATCGTTGCCATCCCCGCCTTCGAGTTCGTCAACACCCTCACCGCCGGACAGCAAGTCGTTGCCCAGCCCCCCGCTCAGCCAGTCCGCATCCGCGCCGCCGATGAGCGTGTCGTTGCCGCCATCGCCGAACAATCTGTCATCGCCCGACCCGCCGTCGAGCAGATCCGCGCCATGCCACTGCAGGGCGAGACCCGCATAGTCCCCTTCCAGGTAGTCGTTGCCCATCCCACCGTACAGCGTATCGCTGCCGCCGCTACCCCACAGCCGATCATCGCCGTCCTCGCCGTCGACATAGTCGTCGCCGTGGAACTCTCCGTCCAACGTGGCGATGTCGCCGTCCATATCGTCGTTGCCGCTGCCGCCGAACAATTCGTCGGCCTTGCCTTCGCCCCACAGCTGGTCATTGCCGTCACCACCGTCAAGATAGTCCTTGCCGTGATCCGTCCCGGCAATGCTGTTCGAGTCGCCGAACAGTTGGTCATTTCCGGTGCCGCCGGCGAGTTCATCATCCCCGCCGTCGCCACGCAGCCGGTCGTCGCCGGCTTCGCCGTCAAGGTAGTCGCTGCCATGACGTGCGGCACTGGTGCCATCGTCATCGCCGCGCAGTTCGTCATCGCCCTCACCGCCGAACAGTTCGTCGCCCTCGCCACCACCAACCACCCAGTCGCCCTCGGTGCCCCCGTCCAGGTAGTCGGCGCCGAATTCGCCGAACAGCCAATCCCGCCCCGTTCCGCCTTCGATGAAGTCATTCCCGCCCACGCCCCAGGCCACGTCGTTCCCGCTGCCGCCGTAGAGCGCTTCGGCCTGCTCCGGGGTATTGGGTGTGCCGCCGGGACCCAAGCTGGCCAGGGTGAGTTGCCAGCCGGGTTGGTCGGTCGCACTATCCACCGTCGCCGTGGCACTCCAGCCGCGCACGACACTGGCCGTGCGGTAGCCGGCAAACATGAGGTCGTCGCCGGCCCCGCCGATGAGGATGTCGATACCATCGCCGCCCAGCAGGACGTCGTTGCCTGCGGCCCCGGCGAGCAGGTCGTCGTCGACGCCGCCGTCAAGCCAGTCGCCGCGCTGTCCGCTCCCCAGGGCGGCTTCGCCCTGGCTGTAGAGGATGGCGGGGTCGATTTCGACGCCGGCATACAGGCGGTCGTTGCCACTTCCGCCGCGCAGGATGTCGCTGCCGTCACCACCCAGGATCAGGTCCGCATCGGCGCCGCCGTCGGCGTCGTCTTCTCCCGTACCGCCTTCGAGCTTGTCTTCGCCTCCGTTGCCCCACAGGTCGTCGTTGCCGGCCAGCCCCAGCAGGCGGTCGGCGCTATCGCTGCCGTTGAGCGGGTCGTTGCGGTCGGGGCCGCCGGGGCTGCCAATCAGGTTGCCCAGGGCATCGGGCTTGTTGTAGGTGAGGTTCTGCGATTCGATGCCGATGACCTGGCCGTCCTGGTCGTAGCGGTAGGTGGTGCCGGTGATGCGGATGTTGCGCCAATCGTCCGGATGGGGCGTACCCCAGGCGAGGACGGCGCTGTAGTCGGTGAGGTTGCGGTCGCCTTCGATGTCGGCGCGCTGGGGAGCTTGTGCGGCGGTGGCCTGGAGGGTGAGGCCCAGTTCGCTGGTTTTCCAGTCCTGGAGAATGATCCGGGCGTTGTCTGGGCCAAAGATGACCAGGTTGCCCCGGGCGCCGTCGGCACCGATGTAGCGGGCGGTGATGCCGGGGCTGTCGGCGAGGCGATAGAGGCTGCGGTCGCTGGCATCCTGCTCGAAGGTGCCGGTCAGCTCCGTGCCCCGCAAGACGATGCGGCCCTGGCCGTCACCGCCGTGGGCGACGGAGTCGAAAATGGTGTCGAGCCCACCGTCCTTGTCGATGCGGTAGGTGTCGAAGCCGGTGCCGCCCTTTACCAGGTCGTCGCCGCTGCCGCCTTCGAGGTAGTCGTCGCCGGCGTTGCCGGTTAGGATGTCGGCGCCGGCGGCGCCGTAGAGGTGGTCGGATTTGGTGCCGCCTTTGAGGGCGTCGCTGAATTCGGTGCCGAAGGTGATGCGTTTTGGGTCGGTGGCCTGGCCATCGTGCAGCTTGATGCCTAGACGAAGCTCCCTGAAATACTTCGGGTCGGGGTTCGTCGGATTTGTGCGGTCAGTGTCATTGGCGTTGCCGACCATGAAACCGGCCAGCAACTCAGTGCGGTCGTTGAAGTAGGCATCGGTGAATTCCAAATCCCCACTACCATCGTTGCGCTTGACACGATCTGCCGACCAGCGTGCGTAGAGTTCGGGATTGGCATCTATAAGAGTGCTACCGCCGCCTTCGACTGCAATTGGCAAGAGTGCATGTACGGCAAGAAACCAGCCGAAGTCATATTTGGCATTTTGCGCAAGGCTGTCAGCGCTTTCTGCGGCGGCAAGACGCAAGGTTATGCTGCCGACCAACGTCTGGAAAACGGTGCTGCCTTGCAGGTAGGTCAGTGTATCGTGGAAGGCCATGCGCGATGAGTCGCTATCCTGCTCATCGCCGACAGGTAAATGTGTAATCCCGGGGCCGACAAGGACAAGACGCAAACTGTCGACAATCCTTTCAAGGGAGGCTTTCGGGTCCCTGCTGCTCACCTTGGACAGTTCATAGAGCTTATCCATTGTGAAGGTACTGTCGAGCTTTTCCAGTGCTGCTCCGACGGCCAGCAAATCGGTGAGCCGATACATGCTGTGATTGCCAATGCCAGCGGTTTCTTCTTGGTACAAACCCTTTCGATTGCCAATTTGAGTAAACCACCAGTCGTTGGTCGTGAGATTGACGCCGTTGGCACCGAAATAGTTAGTTTGCCTGGCGACTACCTCGGCGAAACCATTGAAGCCCGTTCCAAGCAGTGCTTGGATCTCCTGAAACAGTACCGCCGCATTGTCCCCATTAAAGCCCGCACTGTTGAAGGTCGAAATGCCCTGGATGCTGACACTGCCGGGTTGGCCATTGGCGGCTCCAAATATTCTGGCAAACGCGCTGGCCATGTGCCCACCCATGCTGTGACCATCAACCTGCACATTGCTGACACCGACCAAGTTGCCCGTACCGACGACGCTGGTGCCGTCAATAAAGCTTGGCACATTGAATATGGGAGGGTTGTTCAGAACATACAGCGGGTTCCACTGGAGTTGCCTGGCCAGACCATTGGTTGGCGTTGTCTCACGCAACCACCAGTTCACCATGTCAATGATGGGTAAAGCGGCCGCTCTACGGAATGCAAGATCACCATCAGCCAGCAGGTCAGCTCCGGGGAGAGGTTCCGTTCCGCGCATGGAGACATAGACTTGACCTGCGAAATCGCCGCCTGATTTGCCGCGCCAGACGGTGGCATCGAAGCCCGAAGCGATTAGCGGGATGTCAGAGGTGTTGATGCTGCTGGCGACTTCGAAGTTGGCGGCTATGTAGGCGGCCAGGGTGGGAGTCATGCGTTTCGACAAAGCATCAAAATTCGTTGGATTGTTGAGTGGTGCATTTATCAGATCCACATAAGCAGCGTCGGCCAACAGTGCGTTGATATATGCGTTGGCAATTGCAGTCATTTCATTTCCCCTTGTTTCAATAGCTCATAAATATTTATCTGCTTTGCTACAGCTTCGCTGTTCTTCGGGTGGCACGAAGTGGAACTACCTAGACCGAGACCGAGGCGGCCAAATAGCAACCCACCATAGGTATAAAAATGTGGGTGCGTCATAAACGTTTTCCCGGTGTCGGCATCTACATACTCACTTCCCTGTGAATAGATAGGGATCAAAGCTCCAGCAACATCGCTTCTCGGCGATGACACTCTCCGCGCCCGCTTCACCTTCTCCCAATCCGGACTAAGCGTCACCACCGCCTCCATGTCGCACAGCCGATAAAACTGCCATCTACCTATCAGGTCATCTGCAACGGGTAGCGCCAACACCACCGGAAACAACAGCACACTGATGACCGCGCCATGCTTGCTTACACCCAGCCAGCGCGGAATTCTTTTGCAGAACACGATGGCCGCCGCGAGCCACACGCCAAATCCCACTAGAAACATCAAGAAAATCATGCTGCCCTCCTAAGATCACATTCGGTAGAGTGATTTGCTGCCCCGTAGCTGACGTCATGCTGCCAGCGACGGCGTTTGATTCGCCGAACGAGCTGTCCGCCGCCAAACAGTTCGTCGTTCGCCCCGTCGCCCCAGAGCTTGTCGATGCCGGCTTCGCCATCGGGCATGACCAAAGGCATGACCAAAGGGATCAGAGTCATTTCGCATTTCATTTCGCATCGCTGCTTCCTCCATTCTCAGAATCCAAATCCCTGTTGTTCAATTCGCACTGGTGGCGATTCCGTCTCGTCGCCCAGCTTCCTTCCCCGCTTGCCGGTATTGCGCCGTATGCCCAACCGGGCGCAGATCGCGTCGGCGTCAAGCTGTGGCCGGAACAGCGCCCGGTAGGCGCTACAACGAGACGCGGGTTCGATGTCAAGGCCAAGGTAGAGCGGATGCGGCGTCAGCCAGGCGTCGGTCTGGCCCAGGCCATTGGCCCGGTAGCTGGACCAGCGGTAGCCGCCGGGGTCGGCAACCATCGCGGCACGCACCGGGTTGAGTTCGATGTAGCGCATGCAGGCAAGCAGGTAGCTTTCGGCCTCCAACACGCTGGACTTGTAGCGCCCCTCCCACAGGCTGCCGGTGCGTCGGTACTGGCGATTGACGTACTGCACATAGCGTCGGCCGAGGGATTGCATCAGGCGCGCCGGCGCACCCGGCCTCGACGGGGTGAGAAGCACATGAACATGGTTGGTCATCAGCGCATAGGCATGCACGGCACAGCCGCAATCGCGAGCCGCTTCTTCCAGCCAATGGAGGTAGCACTGGTAGTCCTCCTCGGCGAAGAAGCAAGGCTCGCGATTGATGCCGCGCTGAACGATGTGCAGCGGAAAGTCGGGCAGAAGAATCCGTGGGCGACGTGGCATGTCAGATGCTCAGAAAGTCAAATGACTCTGACCCCTTTGGTTTCAAACAACCTACCAATCGCGTCGGGCCTATTCGCCAACAAAGGATCGATACGCGCCAGGGTACCCATCACAGCCAGCGAGTCGACGATCAGCACGAGGCTGTGGGTGTCGCCAAAATTGTTTTTGTCGTAGTTGTCTGGAAGGCGAAGGCCTTGAGTCATTAGGGACTGCCAAACCCAACCGGCGTCGAGCGACAAGGTGCCGCGGGTGAGAGGCTGGTCCTCGATGTAGAGCGGCACCTGAGTGCCATAGCGGTATTGCGAATTCGCCACCATCGACATTTCCGTCACACTTGTCGACTCGACACCCACGACGTTGTACTGGGGAACTGGCGGCACGAACTTGGCGTCCTGCATCCAGCCGAAAGCCGCGGCAACGCCCTGCGGATCCGTCGTCGCGCTTGTGGAGTAGGCTTTCGCCGTACTGATGACTGCCAACTGGTAGTCCAGGGCTTCTCCCGCAATGAAGTTGTCCAGCACCATCGCCGGATGTTCAGCATTGGGCCCGCTATCGGAGGTCTTTGTCGGGGCCTCCCACGCGACCTGGTAGACCTCGCTGGTGCGCCTCCATGCTTCGCGCAACAGGCTGGCGTCCGACTCGCGATACAAAACGTACTCCGACTCCGGTAGCACGGGATAACCCGGCGGCGAAGCGTGCAGATTGTTGAGAATGTCGTCGATGAAGGATGCGGCGGGACGCGGCTGGCCCGGGCTCCACGCCGACTTGATGGCTTGGTAGGCATTTCGACCCCATTCCGTTTTCATCATATGCGCAAGGCCCCCCGCTGTGGCCTGGTCGCGCAGGTCGAGAAACTGCTGGATCATTTCAGGCAAGCGGCTCATCGCGTCTTGACTTCCGTTGCCAATCCGTCCGAGACCAGCGCCGTTGAAGGTGACGACTTCACTGATCCGTTTGACTGGTTCGGTGCCGACGTTAAATGTTTCGTTGCCGTGCATCAGGTTGAAGGCTGTTGCAAGATGGGCGCCCAGGCTGTAGCCGGTCACGCTATAGCGCTTGCCGTCCAATGGACCACCCGCTACGTTTAGCGAGCGATACCACAGCTCCATGTCCGCCAACTGGCCGAATGCAAAACCTTTTTCCTTGATCTCCAGTTCGTTGGTCGCCCGGCTGTCCCGCGCGGCGTCGTCAATGAACTCGGTGCTGCGAAAGGAGACCACGAGATCATCCTTCTTGATTCCAAGGGCGGCATTGTCCTTGATTGCTTTGAAAAGGGTGCCGCTGAAACCGGTGGAAGTGTTGGGGAGTTGGTCGATGACTTCCCATTGGGCAACGAATTCGGTGGCTTGGATTTCGGTGAAGACGGATGCGTGTTTGTTACCATCAATGAGCGCTTGCTCTATATCGTCCTTGGGGGTGCCATCATCGTTGAAGAGAAATGCCTCAGCAGCCATCTGAAGACTGGCGTATTTCAGGTAGTCGGCAATCGTCGGTATCGTCATGGTCATTTCTCCGAACTCGGTTTGAGAGCTCTTTCCACAAAATTACGGGCCTGGCCAACTTGATCGGTATGTCCTGCATTTACAGGGAATCTCGGGCAAGCATTACCTGCAGCCAGTAACCACGGCGACCGACCGCCGCCCCTCTCCCCTTGGGCCCGGTCTATCATGTAGCCGATGCGTTCGGCAATGACTTCGTTTGTCTTGAGGTCGATGACTTTCAGCGAACTGCCTGCAATCCAGTAATCCCGCTCCTCGCGAGTTGAGATGTCGTCGTAGGTGACTCCGTAGCGAGGTGCGATACCGGAAATGGGAGTCTTGTCTAGAACATAGCGCGTATAGGTCTTCGAATATCTGGTGTCTTGCCGCCATGGTTCGTCAACGCGTCCGGTATAGCGATACCAATTGCCGTCCCGCGGATCCGCGGCCTCAACGTAGTGATAGCCACGACTTACCTGAGCTTCGGGCGTAGAAGTTAGATACCCATTCTTGTTTCGGCCAACAAGAAAGCTCCTGACGTATCGATCGCCCGTGGAGTCATGTCCATACGGATCGTCCATCTTGAACTGATCTCCGTAGTTGGTTCCTTCTGGCCGAACTTTCATTAGAAACACGCCTTCGACGTTTTCCGCAGTACGGTGGATGAACACCCCCGCCTTCTTGCAGCGCTCGGCGAACATCGCTTCCGCCTTGGCCAGCCGTGCCTTGGGGTCTTCCTGGGCTAACGCCGTCTGCGCGCAAGCGACCGTCGCCGCTGCCAGTAGCAGCGCCGCGAGTTGCCAAATACGTTTTGCGTTCATGCTGCATTCCTCCACAGGTTGCCGCTTCCCGAAGCCACAGTTAAATCACCGTACCGCCAGCGCCGACTTATTAAAACGTTCATCTGCTGCATGGATCTGTTCTGCCCGTTTATTCGATTCATCATCATCACCGCTCCCGTCAACTCTCGCTGCTCCGCTGCAACAGCGGGCTAAGGAATACTCAATCACCCGCCGCTTGCCGGTCCTGATCTCCAGGCTCACGGCCATGCCGGCAGCACGCTTTGCTGAATTGCCATCTACCTCTAATCACTGAATGGTTCAAGCTCGGGTTACCAATTGAATGCAGGCTGTGACCTGCGATGGTTCCGGGCTCCTTGCTCGGCGGGTTATACAATCCATCACCGTACCGCCGGCGCCGACTCCCTGGCTGCTTAGCCGAAGGACTGGACGATTCCGTATTCGCGGCGTAAAGGAAGGATTCCTTACATTGCCTGATGTGCACAACCATGCTTGCCAAACTCACCTCGAAAAACCAGCTGACCCTGCCGAAGAGCATCACCGCCGCCGTCGGTGCGACGGAATACTTCGACGTCGAAGCCAGCAACGGCCGCATCGTGCTGACGCCGGTGCGCATCCAGCGCGGCGACGCCGTGCGCGCCAAACTCGCCGAGCTTGGCCTCCAGGAACAAGACACGGCCGATGCCGTGGCGTGGGCGCGGCAGGCTGCTACCGGCAAGGCCGCACGCAAAAAGTGAAGCGCTCCCCGCGGAAGGTGATCGACACCAATCTGGTGCTGTCGGCGCTGGTGTTCACGGGCGGTCGTCTCGCACCACTGCGCCTGGCCTGGCAGGGCCAGCACCTGCTGCCTCTGGTATCGAGCGCCACGGTTGCCGAATTGATCCGCGCCCTTGCCTACCCAAAAATCAAGCTGGCCGCGCATGAACAGGAAGAGCTCCTGGCGGACTATCTGCCTTATTGCAAAACCGTGCGCATACCCGGTCCGCCCCCGGCCACGCCGCCCTGCCGGGAAACCTTCGATGTACATTTTCTGGAGTTGGCACTCGCGGGGAAAGCCGATGCCCTGATCAGCGGGGACAAAGACTTGCTCAGTCTCAATGGCAAACTGGCCTGCCCGATCCTGACTGCTGAGGAGTTTATGAGGGCGTCCGATATCGCCCGGTAAGCGGCTGAAGCCAACTATCTTGCTCGGTATGCTGCCAAGACGGCCGCCTTGACAGTACATTCTTTTGTGCATACGATATTGCGATGCGAATCGAGTTCGATCCGAAGAAGGCTGCGGGCAATCTAAAAAAGCACGGCGTGGCGTTCGAAGAAGCGGCGTCGTGCCTGTTTGATCCACTCGCCCTGGCAAGACCCGATCCGGACGCGAAGGATGAATTGCGCCTGATCCTTCTGGGAATGAGTCAGGCGGGAAGGTTGTTGACGGTGTGTTACACCTTGCGCGACGACGAGACGATCCGCTTGATATCGGCCCGCAGGGCAACCAGGAAAGAGGTGAAAAGCTATGCGTGAAGAATACGACTTCAGCCGCGCCAAGCGCGCCAAGGATGTTCCACACCTGGCCAAACTGCAGGCCGAGATGGCGGGAAAGACTCGCATCACCATGCGTGTCGACAACACGGTTCTTGCTGCCTTCAAGGCGCGTGCCGAAAGCAGTGGTGGCAGCTACCAGACCATGATGAACGAGGCCTTGAAGCAGTACGCACTGGGCTTGTCCATGGCCGACGTGGTGCGCGAAACCATCCGTGAGGAATTGCGCTCGGCCTGATGGAAGCTTGCCTCCGCTCGCTGCGGAGACGAGAAAATGCGTCGCGCGGTTAGTCATGGTCATTGCCGTCACCGCTCCCTCAAACTCTCGCTGCCCCGCTGCAGCAGCGGGCTCAGGAAGTACTCGATAACCCGCCGCTTGCCAGTCTTGATCTCGACGCTGACCGCCATGCCGGCGGTGAGGTTCACGGTCTTGTCTTCGACCTGGATCGTGGCGCGCTGCAGCTTGGCGCGGGTGGAATAAATCAGGCCCCTCTTCTCGTCGTTGATGGCGTCGTGCGAGACATGGGTCAGTTTGGCCGGGATGGTGCCGTACTTGGTGAAGGGAAAGGTCTCGATCTTGACCTCGGCCTCCTGCCCGGCATCGACGAAGCCGATGTCCTTGTTCTCCAGAAAGGCTTCAACTTCCAGCGCGTCGTCTTTCGGCACGATCACCATCAGCGCCTGCGCCGGGGTGACCACGCCGCCGACGGTGCGGATCGCCAGTTGCTGCACGGTGCCATCCACCGGCGCGGTCAGTGTCATGAGCTTGCCGCGGGTGTCGGACTTGAGCAGTTCCTGGCCGTGGGCGGTGCCTTTCTGTTCCGCTTCGTTGAGGCTATCCAGCGCCGTGCGCCGGGTTTCAGCGGTAAGGGCGGCACGCTGGCCCCGGGCTTCGTCGATTGCGTGGGCGAGTTCACGTAGCCGGCTTTTCTGGGTTTGCAGGTCGGCTTCCTGTTCGATGCGGACCTGCTCCTTTTCCAGGTAGCCGTGCTTCGAGATGAAGTTCTTGTCCACCAGGCCCTTGAAGTCCTCGGCACGCTGGCGGGCGATGGGCACGGTTTGCTCGAGCTTGCGCACGATCTCTTCGGTGGAACGACGCTCGGCTTCGCGCTTGGCGATCTCGGCATCGATGCGGGCGGCGCGCGCCAGGTACTCGCCATACTGGCCGTCGAGGATGCGCTGCTCCTGCGCGACGCGCTCGACCCCGATGCCTGACGGGGATTCGATGCGCGGTGCCCGGCCTGAGGCCAGCGCGGCCAGCAGCGCGCGGCTGCGGGCGGCCTGAAGCTGGGCGGTAACGAGGTCGTTGGCGCTGCGCGTGCTGTCGGCCCGGGCCACGGTGGCGTCGAGTTCGACCAGCACCTGC
This sequence comes from uncultured beta proteobacterium, assembly GCA_903959855.1. GTDB lineage: Bacteria > Pseudomonadota > Gammaproteobacteria > Burkholderiales > Rhodocyclaceae > Sulfuritalea. The sequence goes on along the minus strand of CAJBYR010000138.1, from coordinate 8,192 downwards.
CCGGCCTTGACCGCCTGGCCGTCGATGACGTGAATGGCCTTGACGGCGGCGGTTTCGATCGGTTGGATCAGCTTGCTGCCGGCGTTGGGCACAATCTTGCCCTGCGCCGTGGCGACCACGTCGATGTGGCCGAAAATGGCCCAGACCAGGGCGATCACGGCAAAGGCAATCAACAGCCAGGCCACGATGCGCGGCGCGGGCGAGACCGGGGTTTCCTGCAGTTCAAGTGCTGCCGGCAGAAAAGCCGCCTCGTGCGGCAAGCGCGGCGGCGGGTCGAGTTCCTTGCGGATTTTCCAGAGCTGGCCAAAGATGGCGGCATAGCGGCGCAACAGGTCGAGTGTGGCTTGCAGGCGGAGGGTGAGGGCCTGGGTCATAGTTTTGCCCTCGGTCCCACTTCCACGGGCTCAGGGCGAATGGGGATGTGCCGTTCTTGGTGAGCCTGTCGAACCACGTACTGCCCTTCGTCGAAATGCCCTTCGACAGGCTCAGGGCGAACGGGGGTTCGCCGTTCGTGGTCAGCCCCCGGCGAAACTGGGGTTTGCCGTTCATGCTGCCCTTCGACAACGGGGGGTTGCCGTTCGTGCTGCCCTTCGACAATGGGGGGTTGCCGTTCGTGGTGAGCCTGTCGAACCACCAACTGCGCTTCGAGTGGCTCAGAGCGAACCGACGAATGGGCCAAACGCGAGACTTCCGCCCAGTCGCCGCAAATCATCGCTTCCTTCTTCTTGCGACCCCAACCCTTGATCTGCTGCTCCGAGGCCAGTGCTTCCTCGCGTGTGGGAAAGTCTTGCGAGAAGACGCATTCGAGCGGGCGACGGCTGAACGTATAGCAACTCGGAATGGCGCCCGAGGAATGCTGGGCGATCCTGCCTTCGAGGTTGTCCGTGTGGCCGGTGTAATAACTGCCGTCGGAGCAGCGGATGATGTAGACCCAGAAACTCATTGCGACTCCTTATCCGGCCCTTCGACAAGCTCAGGGTGAACGGGGCATTCTCTGGCGACGGTATTTGGCGATCTATGCATGTTCATTCCTCACCCCTGTTGCATCCGGTGCAACCGCGAGTAGTGCCCGGCTTCATGTCGCAGCAGCTCGGCATGACAGCCCTGCTCGACGATCTGGCCGCGGTCGATGACGATGATGCGGTTGGCGTCGCGCACGGCGCTTAGCCGATGAGCGATGACGATCACCGTGCGGCCCTGGCAGATCGCCTTCATGTTGTTCTGGATGATGCGTTCGGATTCGTAATCCAGCGCGCTGGTGGCTTCGTCGAAGATGAGGATGCGCGGGTTGCCGATGAGCGCCCTTGCAATGGCGATACGCTGGCGCTGGCCACCGGAGAGCGTGGCGCCATGCTCGCCCACCGGGGTGTCGTAGGCTTCGGGCAGTTCGAGGATGAAGTCGTGCGCGCCGGCGAGCTTGGCGGCGGCCATCACCGCTTCGATCGGCAGGCCGGGATCGGCCAGCGCGATGTTGTCGCGGATGCTGCGGTTGAACAGCATGTTCTCCTGCAGCACCACGCCGATCTGGCGGCGCAGGCTGGAGCTGTCGGCCATTGCAAGGTCAATCCCATCCACCAGCACACGGCCGCGCTCGGGCACGTACAGGCGCTGCGCCAGCTTGGCCAGCGTGCTCTTGCCCGAACCTGACCGGCCGACGATGCCGATCACCTCGCCGGGGTGGATGGCGAGGTCGATGCCGCGTAGCACCTCGGTGCCGTCGGGGCGGTAGCGGAACACCACCTTGTCGAATTCGATGCGCCCGGCCAGAGGCGGCAGCGCGGTACCAGCACGGGCACCCTGCCCCGCGCCACCGGAAAGCTCAGTACGGGTGTTAAGGATGTCGCCCAGGCGCTGCACTGAAATGCCGGTCTGCTGGAAGTCGGTCCACAGCTGCGCCAAGCGCATCACCGGCTGTGCCACGCGGCCGGCGAGCATGTTGAAGGCGATCAACTGCCCCAGGCTCAGGCTGCCGTCCATCACCAGCCGGGCGCCCAGCCACATGGTGATCAGCGTCACCAGTTTGCCGATCAGGCTGACGCCTTCGTGGGCGATGGTGGATAGCGTGGCGGTACGGAAGCCGGCGGCGACATAGGCGGCGAGCTGCTTGTCCCAGCGCCGCATCATCTGCGGCTCGACGGCCATGGCCTTGACGGTGTCGATGCCGTTGATGGCCTCGACCAGGAAAGCCTGGTTCTCGGCGCCACGGTTGAATTTCTCGTGCAGGCGCGCGCGCAACAGCGGCGTGATGGCAACTGAGAGCAGGATGTAGCAAGGCAGCGAGAGCACCACCACCAGCGTCAGCCAGCCGCTGTAGATCAGCATCACGGCGATGAAGACCACCGAGAACAGCAGGTCCAGCACCAGGGTGATGGCGTTGCCGGTGAGGAACTGGCGGATGTTCTCGAGTTCGCGCACGCGCGCCACAGTGTCGCCGACGCGCCGGGCCTGGAAATAGGCCAGCGGCAGGTTCAGCAAGTGGCAGAACAGCCGCGCCCCGAGTTCGACATCGATACGGCTGGTGGTATGCGCGAATACATAGCTGCGAATGCCGGAGAGCACGACTTCGAAGACCATCACCACCAGCAGGCCGATGGCGATCACGTCGAGCGTGGTCATGCCGCGATGCAACAAAACTTTATCCATGACCACCTGGAAGAACAGCGGCGTCACCAGAGCGAAGAGCTGCAGCACAAAGGACACCAGAAAGACTTCGCCGAGCAGCTTTCGGTACTTGACCACCGCCGGGATGAACCAGGTGAAGTCGAACTTCGCCAATTCGCCGGCCAGCGAGGCGCGCGAGGTGAACAGGATCAGCTCGCCGCTCCAGCGCGCCTCGAATTCAGCCAGTGAAAGCACCTGCGGACGTTCGAGGCGCGGGTCCTGGATCAACACCTTGTCCTGATCGACGCGGGCGAGGATGACGAAGCTGCCGTCCCGATCGATGGCCAGGGCCGGCAGCGGGGTTTGCGCCAGGCGGGCAGGCGCAGTGGCAACCCGCTTTGCCTTGAGGCCGAGCTGCTTCGCGGCAAGCAGGATCTGCGGCACAGCGAAGGCCTCGCCCGGCTCGCGGAAGTCATGCGACAGCTGGTCGGCGTCGGCGGCGATGTTGTGGAAGCGCGCCAGCATCACCAGGCCGAGCAGGCCACTATCCCCCAAGGGGGCTTCCTCCGGGGCGGCGACCGGCGGCCTCACCGATGCGGGCAACGCGTCCGCCGGCGAATCCTCCGCTGCCAGGTGCAAGCTCTGGTCTGTCAATGTTGGCGCTCCCGATTCCCTCGATCAGAATGCCTGGATGAAATCGCGGGGCTACCCTCCTCGCGACCAGGCCTTTACGCCAGCAACAACCATGCCATTGCCATTCTTTACGTCAGATTGCGCGCGGAACCCCATTTCCTGACCGCAGGCGAAATATGGCTTTCCGCATAGTCGAGTTTCTGGCGATCGCCATAGCGCGCGCCTTCCGGGCGATTGCCAGTGCCCGAATCGCCGAACCATGCCATAGGCGTGCAATATTCTGATTGCGTCAAACTCGGCGCACAAACATCGAGCGCCTCTATCCGACGGGAATGCCGTTTCTCAATTTCGGCAAAATGCCGCAGCACTTATTTGGCTGGCGTAGCTTTCCGCCTACAGCCTAGCCCGGGAGCATTTACTGTGTGGCCTGCACAAACGGCACGGCCGGACCCGCGCGGACGGATCTGTTTTCGTTCGCCGGCATGGTGGCGGTCCGCCGGACATTGGCCATCGCCGCATGACGCGCGGCCTCCTCCTGCGCGATCTCCTGGCTGCGGATGTCGCGGTAGTACTCGGTTCCGAGGTAGGTCAGCCCGACAAACACCGCACCGAGCCCGAGCCAGACATCCCGCATCGACCGCCTCGCAGGCTCAGCGCGGCGCGGTGCGGCACGCTGATCGACACGCGGCGCGGCAGCGTGAATGACCTTTCCACTGCGCAACTGCTGTAACAGGTCGCGGTCATAGTCGGCCCGCCGGGCCTCACTGCCCAGCACTTCGACGGCATAGCGCGCTTCGGCATCGAGCGTGCTTCCACTGACGATGATGCGGGCGATGGCGGAGGCCACTTCGCCCTCGGCGGCATCAGGCTTGAGCCCCATTACGCTGTAGATGCTTGCCTTGCTGTGTCGCTCGAGTTCATGGCATAGCTCGGTGCGAACGCACCGCAGTCCATCACCCTCGCGGGCAGCGCACAGCTGGGCGAGCCTGAGCTCGCGGTAGCGCTTGCGCGCACGGTCAAAGTCGCCGTCTGTTTCGACCATGGCCCTGACCCATGGTCCGGTGGCCTGATGATGCGAACGCATTTCGTCGGCAATCATCCGCTCGATGTCTTCTCGTAGCTCGTCCATCTCTCCTCCCTCCGCCGGGAGGGACTTTAGCAAGTCGACGGCATCTACGCACCTGCCGGGTATGACATTCTTATTCCATTTCTCGCCTGCGTTTGATCCAGGTCAACTCACCGAATACTCGTCGCGATGGCCGAAACCCCGGGAATTGTCGACGAAGTACATCCGCGTCGGTATCAGCCGGTACCACGAGATCCTTGCCAGCGCTTCAGCAATGGAGGGAGGAACCGCGACCAGCGGAGCGACCAGCGGAAACTTTTCCGCATAGCGCGCGCGGGCTTCCCTTGCCGCATCAGCTTCCAGAAGCTCCACGCTGCCTTCCAACTGGATACCCTTGACGGCTTTCCAGTCGGCGGTGTCGTCCTGGATGGTGGCAGCGCAGCGACGGTCGTGCCCGAAGTTGCGGGCGTGCCGGGTTGCTGGTGATGAGAGGAAGATGAGGGAATCGCCGTCAACGGCATAGAACACGGCTGCGGCCCACGGGCCATCCGGGCCTTGCGTGGCCAGTGTCATGACATTGTGGGCGGCGAGGTAGGCGGCGACCACGGGCAGCAGGCTTGCCGCCATCAACCGGGGGCACCGCTTGCGGCCTCGAAGGATGCGAGCGCGGAGTCGCCCGGATGGTCCTTACCCTCGTGCAGGCGCTTCAGGCGATAGGCGATCTGCGGTCGGGTAATGCCAAGCATGCGCGCGGCTGATGACAGGTTGCCGCGCGCCTTGTCCACTGCTGTTTCCAGCAACATGGCTTCGACCTGTTCCAGCGTCAGCGCACCGTTGAATACGGCTTCGCGGAGATCCTTGCCCGCCTCCCAGCAGTTCACGTCGACATCGCCGGTCGGACTGAGGCCGAACTCGACCGGCTGCATGTCGCTGCAGGACATGAACAGGTGGCTTACCTCGATGCGGGTGCCGCTGGGGGCGAGGATCACTCCGCGCTCGACGGCGTTCTGCAATTCGCGGATGTTTCCCGGCCATGTACAGGAAAGCAGCGCGCGCTTGGCCTTGTCGGTAAAGCCGCGCAGCTTCTTGCCGTGGATCGCCGAATGCTTGGCGAGGAAGTGTTTTGCCAGCAACGGGATGTCCTGCTTGCGCTCGCGCAGTGGGGGGATGCCGATCTGATAGGCGTTGAGGCGGTAGTAGAGGTCGGAGCGGAAGCGCCCGTCCCTGACCAGTTGCTGCAGGTTGGCATTGGTGGCGGCGACGACGCGGACATTGATCTTGCGCGTCTTCTGGTCGCCGAGGCGCTCGATTTCGCCCTCCTGCAACACGCGCAGCAACTTGGCCTGCGCCGAGGCCGGCAGATCGCCGATCTCGTCGAGGAACAGCGTGCCGCCGTCGGCGCGCTCGAAACGTCCCGGGCGGGAAACCAGTGCACCAGTGTAGGCGCCCTTCTCGACGCCGAAGAGTTCGGACTCAACCAGTTCGTGTGGAATCGCCGCGCAGTTCACAGCGATGAAGGGCTTTTCGCGGCGCGAACTCATGTCGTGCAGGCTGCGGGCGAAGACCTCCTTGCCGACCCCGGTCTCGCCGTGCAGCAGGACTGCGATGTGGCTGATGGCGGCCTGCTTGAGAAGTTCATAGGCGGCACGGAAACCTGGCGAAGCGCCGGTGACATCCTCCGGCATCTGGTCGCGGTCACCGATCGACGAGCGAAGCTGCACCACCTCGGTTTGCAGCTCGATCAACTGGTCGGCGATGGACTGACCATTGAAGTAGCGCATCTGCTCATCGGCATCGTCCCATTCCTCGGCCGGCTTGCCGACGATGCGGCAGTTGTTGTGCCCCATGCCGGTGCACTCGACCTCTTTGTAGAGGATGGTGCGGCCCATAAACGCCGAGGTGTAGCCGCAGGCATAGCCGATCTGGGTCCAGCACACCGGCTCGTTATGGATGCCGTAGTGGTGACGGTGCCATTGACCTTCCCAGGAGTGCTCCCAGAGAAACTCGCCGAAATACCGGCCGGCGTGGCGGTCAAGTTCCAGCTTGATCGGCGTGACGCGGACAATGCCCTCGAGCGTATGCAACTGGGGTCCGGTCATGAAGGCTTCAAGGTCGCTCAAAGCCTCCGCGCGAGTGCGGGCAAGCTCCGCGTCGCGCACGCCGGAAGCATACCCCATGCGCGTAAGCAGGCCGCGGGCGCGTTCCATGCCCAAGGTGTCGATGAGTTCCTTGCGCAGCGTCGCCTGAGCCTCAGCATGCACCAGCAGCATGCGGTGCTCATGCAGCCAGATCTGCCCGGTTTCGGCGCAGAAGTGCACTCGAGCACGAAGGTCCTCGTTGTTGGAATGCCCTGCGCCATGCCCCACGCTGCGGAGTTTGGTCATTGCCTCACTCTCGGTTGTCTCCTCCGGAACCCAGCCTTTTACGCGGGGATGCTGCGCTTCGCCTTGATCGATGTCAAACAGTCCTGCGGTCATCGTTATACCGGAAGCCGGCCGGCGCTGATCGAAACATCAAATGACACTCCTGAGGTGGCGATTCTTTCACCAAATGATCAAGCATCGACTCCGCGCCGCCGCATCGCCGTAGTACCAGCGCCGACTCCTGCTCGTCATTTTTGCTGCGCGCGCAAATCCGTCGCATCGGCGTCGAAACGGTCGATGCCGTGTGCCGGCTGCGGCAGCGCAACGTGAAATGCGGCGCCGCATCAAGCAGTGCTGGCCCGGGCCTTGCGTTATGTCCCTCGCTCCGGGACATGACCGGGACCGAATAATCCGAAGTTCAAAACAACTACAGAAGGAGACATTCAATGAAGTTTCCAGTTCCGCACGACGTCAAGGCCAAGGCAATTCCCGGGACCGAAGGCTGGGAGAGGATGTACCCGTATCAGTACCAGTTCGTCACCGACGATCCGGTGCGTAACCAGTACGAAAAGGAGTCGTTCTGGTTCTACGACGGATTGCACTATCCGGAGCCGCTGTATCCCTTCGACACCATCTGGGACGAAGCCTGGTTCCTCGCCCTGTCGCAGTTCAACAACCGCATCTTCCAGGTTCCGCCGGTGCGCGGCGTCGACCACCGCATCATCAACGGCTACGTCTATATCTCGCCGGTTCCGGTCAAGGACGGTGCCGAAATCGGCAGCCGCGTGCCAAATTTCATGGAGCGCGCCGGCTTCTACTACAAGAACTGGGATGCGCTGGAGGCCAAGTGGAAAGTCAAGATGGAGGCCACCATCAAGGAACTGGAGGACCTGAAGATCTCGCCGCTGCCCGACCTTGAGGACATCTCGGTGGTGATGGACGCGCTCGGCGAATCCAAGGGCTACCACCTGATCAAGAACTACGACGACCTGATCAACCTCGGCATCAAGTGCTGGCAATACCACTTCGAGTTCCTCAACCTCGGCTATGCGGCCTATGTCTTCTTCATGGACTTCACGCAGAAGCTGTTCCCCAGCATTCCACTGCAGCGCATCACGCAGATGATCTCGGGCATCGACGTGATCATGTACCGCCCCGACGACGAGTTGAAGCAATTGGCGAAGAGTGCGATTGCGCTGGGTGTCGACCAGGCGGTGATGGGACATCGCGATTGGGAATCTGCCAAGGCCGCCGTCGGCAAGCTGCCCGGGGGCGCGGAATGGCTGGCCGCCTTCGAGAAGGCACGCTTCCCGTGGTTCAACATCTCCGACGGCACCGGCTGGTTCCATACCGACCGAAGCTGGAACGACAACCTTGACGTGCCGCTGTCCGGCATCCAGACCTACATCGGCAGGCTCAAGGCCGGCGCCAGCATCGACCGGCCGACGGAGCAGGTTCGCGCCGAACGTGACCGCATCACCGCCGAGTACCGCGCCCTGATCACCAACGAAGCCGACCTGAAACAGTTC
>CAJBYR010000137.1 GCA_903959855.1 uncultured beta proteobacterium | reverse complement strand
CTTGGCGTTGGGCTTGACCACCGGCATCTCGTCAGCGGGATTGGCGAGATTCTTCTCGGTACGGATGGTGTTTTCCTTGACGAAGGCTTCCGTCTTGGCGGTAAACATTTCCGTGGTGGTCTTGTACACCTCGTTGGAAAGATTCTGCTTTCCGTTGATGTGCCAATACACCATCATGACGAACATGATCATGGCCCAGACGAAGGCGATGCCGATCCAGGCCCACTCTTGCCCGGCGATCGGCTGTTTCCACCACAACCGCTCTGACGGCGGCAGGATTGCACTCATAGATTTCTCCCTGATTGACTGTAATGCTTACTTGGCGAGCGGGACGCTCATGATGTCGACGATTCCCCACAGGATGTAGATGACACCGGGAGACGCTACCCCGAGGAACAGGAGCAGGAAGTGGTTGTCCAGCAACTTCTGCATGAATGGAACGTCTTCGTCGTTGTTATTCGCCATGTGAATGCCCTCGAAACGTTGGCGCCGGCGGCGCACGGTGGAAACGGAACCCGATAAGACTGTGGTTTCAGTAGTGCCTGACGCCGGTACTGTCGGCCTTAGGCACGGCGGCCTCAACTAAAACTTGTGGCCGCGAAGATATCCCGCAGGACTCCTTGCCGTAATTGACTAAGAACAAGAAATCGCAATTGCGACATGGGTTTCGTGCTGCATTGCGGCAAATCGTCGCAGGCAACTCCTGGTCCGTGGCTGCCCTGAAATATGCTCCGGGGACTCACCTGCGGCTTAGTACTATCGCGCCCCGATTCAGGGGCAGACGCACAAACTGGGCAGCAGGATGACAACAAACAATTCGCAACGCATGGTGGCATGGTGGCTGTTCGCCAAGTACCAGCAGATACCCGAGTTCATCCAGCGCAATCACGAATTGACACTGGACGGATTCAAATTCATTTTCTGGTGGGAATGGGCGTACCGCCTGTCCGGCCGGCTGATTGGCGTGGTTTTCTTCCTGCCCTACCCCTGGTTCCTGGCCCGCTGCCGGCTGTGCGGCGGGCTGGCGGCCAAGGTCTTCGGCTTCTTCATCCTCGGCGGCCTACAAGGTGCGATGGGTTGGTACATGGTCAAGGGCGGGCTGATCGACGATCCGCGCGTTTCGCAATACCGGCTGGCGGCTCACCTCGGGCTGGCCTTCCTGATCTTCGGCCTGATGGGCTGGACGGGTCTGGGCATCCTGCAGCCGCGCACGCTGCCAAGCGTGCCGTCGCTTACGCAGTGCCTCGGTACCTGGCTGGTGGCGCTTGTTCGCAATGGTGTTGTCGGGAGCGCTGGTGGCGGGCATACATGCCGGCCTGGCTTACAACACATTTCCGCTGATGAACGGACATTTCATGCCGCCCGAAATACTGGTGGTGGAACCGCTGTGGCTCAACTTCTTCACCAATATGGCGACGGTGCAGTTTGATCATCGCATGATCACTTGGCTGCTGATGGGTCTGATTCCGTGGTTCTCCTGGCGCATCTGGACGGAAACGCTGGCGGCGCGAACGCCTGCGGTGGTACTGACGCTATGGCTGGCGGTGCAGGTCAGCCTCGGCGTCGCCACCATACTGCTGCAGGTACCAGTGGCTCTCGGCGCTGCGCATCAGGCCGGTGCCATGGTCCTCTTCGGCATCCTGATCTGGGCGAATCACGCAATACGACGCGCTGGCAACTGACGCTCTAACGCGGCCGGGTATGCCGCAGCGAAAGGTGCTGTGTGGTTGTGCTATTGAGACTTCCGCAATTCATGACATCACCACAAGGTAGCCTGCATCCAGCAAGCAGCGATGATTGAAGGGCGCTTTTGAGCAGTTGCGATGTCCGCCATGGGCACTTTAATGCCATCCAATTCCGGCAGACTGCAGAGCAAATCAGAAACCAGCCTGGCAAGCTTTCAGCGCTGTGCCGTGCGTATGTCACCGAACAGACTGGCGTGTTCGCGCGGCGGGCAGCGCCAGTACTGCGGCGGTGCGGTCACCTTTGCACCCAGTTCGGCGGCCGCGTGCCAGGGCCAGTGCGGGTCGTAGAGGATGCCGCGCGCCAGCGCCACCATGTCGGCCTGGCCGGAATCAATGATGGCCTCGGCCTGCTTTGCGTCCGTGATGAGTCCGACGGCCATGGTCGGCAGCCCCGTCTCGCGCTTGATGCGCTCCGCCAGATGGACCTGGTAGGCAGGTCCCAAGGCGATCTTCTGCAAGGGCGAAACGCCGCCGCTTGAGACATGGATGAAGGCGATGCCGCGCGCGCGCAGGATGTTGGCGAACACCAGGCTCTGCTCGATGTCCCAGCCGCCCTCGACCCAGTCGGTCGCCGAGATGCGCACACCGACCGCGATACGGTCGCCGACCGCGTTTTGCACCGCATCGAATACGGCGAGCGGAAAGCGCATGCGATTTTCGAGAGAGCCGCCATACTCATCCGTGCGCTGGTTGGCCAGCGGCGAGAGGAACTGGTGCAGCAGGTAACCGTGGGCCGCGTGCAGTTCAATGGCGTCGATTCCCAGTCGTGCGGCGCGTTCGGCGGCAGCAACGAAGGCCTTGAGCACCCGATCGATGCCTGCGGCATCCAGCGCCAGCGGTGAGGCTTCGTGCGCAGCATGCGGAATCGCCGAGGGGGCGACAGGCAGCCAGCCGCCCTCGGCCGTCGGGATCAGTTGGCCGCCATCCCAGGGCTTGTGGCTCGACGCCTTGCGCCCGGCATGGGCCAGCTGGATAGCAACCGGCATACGGCTGAATTCGCGCAGCGATGCCAGCATGCGGCCCAAGGCCGCCTCGTTGGCATCGTTCCATAACCCGAGGCATCCGGGAGTGATACGGCCCTCCGCTTCGACACCCGTGGCCTCGATGATCAGCAGGCCGGCTCCCGAGAGCATCAGCTTGCCGTAGTGCATCAGGTGCCAGTCGTTGGCGTTGCCCTCGACGGCGCTGTATTGGCACATCGGCGCGATGACGATGCGGTTGGCGAGTTGCACGCGGCCGATGGACGTGGGAGAAAACAGCTGGGACATGCGAGGCTCCGTTTCAGGTGCCGCCGGTAGCGGCCCGGCGGCGATGCAGGATCAAGGCGCTGACGGCGATCGCGATCACGATCACGGCCGGAATCGCGTAGAGGTTAAGCGTGGTCCAACCACCGCCCAGTACCAAGGCCCCGGCCGAGACCGAGGACACCGCCTGCACACCGAAGACCATGAAATCGTTGCTGCCCTGCACCTTGGCGCGCTCTTCCGGGCGGTAGGTTTCGGTGAGCAAGGTGGTGCCGCCGATATAAAGGAAATTCCAGGCGACGCCGAGGATGAACAGCGCGCCCCAGAAATGCATCAGCGTCACGCCCGAGAGCGCCAGCGCAAGGCAGGCCACCATCAGCACCACGCCGGCCATCAGGATGTTGAGCACGCCGAAGCGCTTGATCAGGCCGCCGGTAAAGAAGGACGGCCCGTACATGCCGAGCACATGCCATTGCAGGACGAAGGCGGCGTCGCCGAAGGGCAGGCCGCAGATGTCCATCGCCAGCGGCGTTGCCGCCATCAAAAGGTTCATGGTGCCGTAGCCCAGCGCGGCGGCCAGCACGGCGACAACGAAGGCGGGCTGGCGGGCGATCACCGGCAGCGGGCGGCCGGAGCCGACCTGGGGCCCGCCGGCCATTTCCGGCACACGCAAACGGCTCGCGATCAGCATCGCGATCACCGCGAACACCGACAGCGTGGCATAGGTGGCGGCAAACTCGACCGCCCATAGGTCGCGCGTAATTTTTCCCGCCCAGGGCCCGATGAAGCCGCCGACGATGCCGCCGGCCAGTGTCAGCGAGATCGCCGTTGGCTTCCAGTCGGTCGGCGCCATGTCGGCGGCAGCGAAGCGGTACTGCAGGCCGAAGGCATTGTAGGTGCCGGCGCACAGCGTGCCGAAACAGAGCAGCCAGAAGCTGCCGATGGTCACCGCCACGGCGCAGGTAATGCCGCCGAGGATACCGAGCAGGCCGCCGAGCAAAAACCCGGCGCGGCGCCCGTAGCGCTTCATGAAGGCGGAAGCCGGCAGCGTGGTCAGCGCCGTGCCGATGACATAGCCGGTGACGGTCAGCGTGGCCAAGGCCGGAGTCGGCGCCAGGCGCGCGCCGGCCAGGCCATTCACCGCGATCAGGGTCACGGCATTGCATAGCAGCAGGGCCTGGCAACCGGCCAGCAGCGCGACGTTGCGCCGGATCTGCGGCGTGACGGCTTCGCTCATTCCCGATGATCCAGGAGTCGGCGCCGGCGATACGGCGATTCAGCAACCGTCATGCGGGGTTGGAGACTTCGATCAGGTTGCCGTCGGGATCGCGGAAATACACCGAGACGATGGGACCGGTGGCGCCGGTGCGCGGCACCGGGCCTTCCTCGATGGTGACGGACTGCCGCTGAAGGTGTTCGACGACCTGCGCAACCGATACCGAAGTGAGCAGGCAGAGGTCGGCCGAGCCCGGCATAGGCGTCGCTGCATGCGGCTTGAGCGGCGCGGTAGCCGGATGCAGGTTGATCTTCTGGCGGCCGAAGGCCAGCGCGCGGCGGCCGGCGCCGAAGCTCACCGCTTCCATGCCGAGCACGCGCTGATAGAAATCAACGGTGGCATCGATGTCGCGCACCGTCAGGACCAGATGGTCGAGGCTGTCAATTTTCATGGCTTCTGTACGACGAGTTGCACGACCTCGCCGGCTCCCTTGTGATGGCGACCTTCGTTGACATCTCGCAGGCCGCAAAAGGCGTGCAGGATACGACAGCCGGGGAACTCCTGCTCGACCTCCGCCAGCGCCACCAACAGGTCGGCCTCCGGCGGGCCGCCGGTGCCGCGCCCGAGCTGGCCCTTGGCATAGGCTTCGAACAGGACCACGCCGCCGGGGCGCAACGCTGTCACTGTGCGGGCGAAAAGATCGCGGCGCAGCCTGGTCGGCAGATGCATGAAGATGGAGACGATGGCGTCCCAGGTTTCCAGTCCGAGATCATGAGTAGCGAGGTCTGCAACCTGCGTGTTCAGGGCAACATGGCGTTCGGCAGCCAGGCGGCCGGCCTTGGCCATGCCCTCTGCCGCGATATCGACCGAGGTCACGGCATGGCCCTGCGCGGCCAGCCAGACGCCGTTGCGGCCCTCGCCGTCGGCGAGGCAGAGCACGCGGCCGCCCGGCTTGATGTGGCGGGCGAACTCGACCAGAAAATCGTTGGGCGCCGTGCCGTAGGCAAATTCCTCCTTGCCATAGCGCTGGTTCCAGAAATCGGCGAGTTTGTTGCCGGGACTGGTCACGGATTTCTCGCTGCGGCCTCGGCCAGAATCGCTTGCGCGCGCAGCACCACCGGGCGATCCACCATCTTGCCGTCGACCGCGACGGCGGCACCGCCGGCGGCGGCATCGGCCGCGATCACGCGTTTTGCCCAGGCGATCGCATCGGCATCGGGCGTGAAGCATTGATTGACCACCGCCACCTGGCGCGGGTGGATGCACAACTTGCCGCCGAAGCCGAGGCGGCGCGCACGCAAGGCATCGACACGCAACAGCTCGGCATCGTCGAGCGCCGTGGTGACACCGTCGATGGGCGACGCAATATCGGCCAGGCGCGAGGCCAGCACCAGGGCAACACGGAACGGCAGCAACTCGTCTTCGGTCGCGCGCATGTTCATGTCGGCCTGGAAATCGATGCTGCCGAAGACCAGGCGCTGCACGCCTTCAGCATGGGCCAGTGACAGGCGCTGCTCGAAGCCCAGCGCCGATTCGATCAGGGGCAACACCGGCTTGCCGCCCGATGCATGGTGTACTACCGCTACATCCTCGGCATGCTCGGCTTTTGGCAGCACCACGGCGGCGATGCCCGGATGCGCCAGCAGTTCCAGGTCGGCCGGAAACCACGGCGTATCGGCGGCATTGACGCGCAGCATCACCGGCCGTGCCGGATCCAGTGCCGCCGCCAGCGCCGCACGCGCGCTGTCCTTGTCGGCCGGCGCGACGGCGTCTTCGAGGTCGACGATCACCGCGTCGGCGCCGGCATCCAGCGCCTTGGCGATGCGTTCGGGGCGACTGGCGGGAACGAAGAGCAGGGAGTTGAGCGGCTTCATGCGGCCGCCCGCATCGTGCCCGCTGCAGGCAACAGGTCTCCGATGATGGCAAGACTCTCCATGCCCCAGACCGTGTCGATGATGCGCCGCATCTCGGCGTCGCTGGCACCGGCACGATAGGCGCCCAGGCGCCGCGCCTTGTCTTCCAGTTCGTCGCGCGACAGCGTATTGCCGGGGTCGCCCTTGGGTTCATCGACGCGCGCCGCAATCCTGCGGCCATCGCGTGTCGTCACCGTGACCTTGCCTATCCAGCGCGCCGGGTAGGCGGCGTCGACTTCGGCATCGAGTTCCATGCGCACCCGGCCGGCAAGGTCGCGCACCGTGGCATCGCCGAGGCAGGCGTCGAATTCCGCCAGCCCCGCCCTGCCCCGGGTCGCGATCAGGCCCAATACGGTGCCCATCGAGAACTTGGCCTGATGCACGGTCTGCGGATCGGTGACAGGACCGAGCACGTCGATCGCCGCCTGGTGCACGTGCGCCGTGACATCCGAAATGTCGGCGCTGGTGATACGGTGATCCTGCATCGCCTTGAGCAGGGCATCCGCCGCCGGATGGTTGTGGCGGCAGGAGGCGTGGAACTTGAACGAGGTTTCGGCCACCTTCCAGCGCGTGCCGAGGCCGTCGACCAGGCGTGCCGGATCGGCGTCGGTCGAGGTACCTGCGGCGAGGCCCTGCGGCCCTTCGAGGATGTGCTGCGCGCCGGTGAAGCCGTCCTTCGCCAGGTAAGCTGCCGTGAGGCCGGCGGCCGACGCATGGGCCGTATGCAGCTGCTTGGAATGCGCGGCGTCGCGCAGGAATTCCCAGAGGCCCGCCGACTGGGTGCCGGCCGAGCCGAAGGCATGCAGCATTTGTTCAGGCGTCAGTTCCAGCAGCCGGCCGACCGCCGCCGCCGCGGCAAGCGTGCCCGCCGTGCCGGTGGTATGGAAGACGCGGTAGTGCGAGCGGCCGAGATACTCGCCGACGCGGATGCCGACCTCATAGCCGGCGACGCAGGCCACCAGCAATTCGCGCCCCGACTTGCCCAGCGTCTGGGCGACGGCCAGCGCGGGTGGAAACACGACAGTAGCCGGATGGAATACCGAGCCGTTATGCACGTCGTCCTGCTCGACCACGTGCGATGCGGCGGCATTGACCATGGCGGCGAACAGCGGCGAAGTATGCCGGCGCGAAATCAGCACTTCGGCCATTCCTTCAGACGGACCCATGGCGCGCGCAAAGCGTTCGATGATCGCGACCGGTTCGGCGCCCTTGCCGGCAAGAGCCGAGGCAGCCCAGTCGAGGAAAAGATCCTCGGTGCGGCGCAGGACCGAGGCGGGGATTTGTCCGGCCTGCAGGCCGGCGGCAAAGTTGGCAAGCGTGCGGCTCGGATGGTCGGTCATGTTCGGGTTTCCTAGATGGCGCGTTCGCCCTGCAGGCGTTCGATGTCAGCCGAAGAATAGCCGAGCCCGGCGAGGATGGCCGCCGTGTGCTGGCCCAGCGCCGGCACGGCATCCATGCGCGGCTCGACGTCGTCCGGCAGGCCCGGCGGCAGCAACGCCGGCAACTTGCCCGCCGGACTGTCGATCTCGACCCAGCGGCCGCGTGCCTTCAACTGTTCGTGCTGCCACAGGTCGTGCATGTCATTCACGCGCGCATTGGCGATGCCGGCGGCTTCGAGACGCGCTTCGACCTGCGTCGCGTCGAGCTTGGCGAAAGCCTGCTCCACCAGCGCCTTGACCTCGTCGCGGGCAGCCGTGCGCTTCTTGTTCGAGGCGTAACGCGCATCACTCGCGAGCTCCGGTTGCAGCAGTACCTTGTCACAGAAGGTGGCCCATTCGCGCTCGTTTTGCAGGCCGAGCATGACCACTTTGCCGTCGCCGGCGGTGAACGGGCCGTAGGGGTAGATGGTGGCGTGCGCCGCGCCCGAACGCGGCGGCGGCGATGCGCCGTCGATCGCGTAGTAAAGCGGATAGCTCATCCATTCGGCCATGGTTTCCAGCATCGAAACCTCGACGCGCGAGCCCTTGCCGGTTTTTGCCCGCTGGATCAGGGCAGCCAGGATGTTGCTGTAGGCATACATGCCGGCGGAGATATCGGCGATGGAGCAACCCGCCTTGGCCGGCTCGTCCTGGCTGCCGGTAATCGAGAGGAAGCCCGATTCGCTCTGGATCAACAGGTCATAGGCCTTCTTGTCGCGGTAGGGGCCGGAATCGCCGTAGCCCGAGATGTCGCAGACGATCAGGCGCGGATACTTTTCATGCAGGACCTCGAAGGACAAGCCGAGCCGTGCCGCCGCGCCGGGCGCGAGGTTCTGCACCAGGACGTCGGCCTCGGTCAGCAGGCCGTCGAATATTATCTCGGCCTCCGGATGCTTGACGTCCAGTGTCAGGCTTTCCTTGGAGCGATTGGTCCATACGAAGTGCGACGCCAGGCCATGCACACGGTCGTCATAACCGCGGGCGAAGTCGCCGACACCGGGGCGTTCGACCTTGATCACGCGCGCGCCGAGGTCGGCCAACTGGCGGGTGCAGAAAGGCGCGGCGATGGCGTGTTCCAGGGAAACGACGGTGATGCCATCGAGGGGACGTTTTGCGTTGGCCATGGCTATCTCAGTTTGAGTTCGCGTTGGTTGTCGAGGGAATGGGGGTGCCAGGGACGGTGGTGAGCCAAGGACGGCGGGTAGCCGAGGACGGCGGGTATCCGGCTTCGTCCATATCCCCCGGGCCGAAAAGGCACCGGCCCTCCTCCTTTACTTCCCGAATCCGGATACCCACCATCCTCGGCGGGAGGCGCTTCCGCCTTGCTACCGCAAACCTTCGACGGCCTCACCTGATCGGGAGGGTGGGGCGTTCTGCGCAGCGAAGTAAAGGGTGAGGAGGAGGCCGCAGGGCGCCGACGGAGGACATGAGCGAAGCAGAATGCCCCGCCCTCCCGATCCCGCACCAGCGACGTTTCCGCAATCAGTTTCATCAGAAGGACCTGGGCAAGCCCAAGACGTGTTCGGCCACGTGCGACAGGATCAGGTTGGTCGAGATCGGCGCCACCTGGTAGAGGCGCGTCTCGCGGAACTTGCGCTCGACGTCGTATTCGCAGGCAAAGCCGAAGCCGCCGTGGAACTGGATGCAGGCGTTGGCGGCTTCCCACGAGGCCTTGGCGGCGAGGTACTTGGCCATATTGGCCTGGGCGCCGCAGGGCTGGTGGGCGTCGTAGAGGCGGCAGGCCTCCCAGCGCATCAGGTTGGCGGCCTCGACCTCGATGTAGGACTCGGCAATCGGAAACTGTACGCCCTGGTTCTGGCCGATCGGGCGGCCGAAGACGATGCGTTCCTTGACGTAGGCGCTGACCTTGTCGATGAACCAATAGCCGTCGCCGATGCACTCGGCGGCGATCAGGGTGCGCTCGGCGTTGAGGCCGTCGAGGATGTACTTGAAGCCCTTGCCCTCCTCGCCGATCAGGTTCTCGGCGGGGATCTCGAGGTTGTCGAAGAACAGCTCGTTGGTCTCGTGATTGACCATGTTCATGATCGGCCGCACCGTCATGCCGTGGCCGATCGCATCGCGCAGGTCGACGATGAATATCGACATGCCTTCGGACTTCTTTTTCACTTCCGCCAGCGGCGTGGTGCGCGCCAGCAGGATCATCAGGTCGGAATGCTGGATGCGGGAGATCCACACCTTCTGGCCGTTGACGACGTAGCGGTCGCCCTGCTTCACCGCAGTCGTCTTGATCTTCGTCGTGTCCGTGCCGGTGGTCGGCTCCGTCACGCCCATCGACTGCAGGCGCAACTCGCCCGTGGCGATTTTTGGCAGGTAAAGCTGCTTCTGTGCTTCGGAGCCATGGCGCAGCAGTGTGCCCATGTTGTACATCTGCCCGTGGCAGGCACCGGAATTGCCGCCGCAGCGGTTGATCTCTTCCATGATCACCGAGGCTTCGGTGAGACCCAGGCCCGAACCGCCGTATTCCTGTGGAATCAGCGCCGCCATCCAGCCAGCCTTGGTCAGGGCGTCGACGAAGTCCTCGGGGTAGCCGCGCTGCTCATCAATCTTGCGGAAGTATTCGGCCGGATACTGGGCGCACAAATCGCGCACCGCATCGCGGATGTCCTGGTAGGCGTCGCTGGTTGCATTCATGTCGTGATGGGCCGATTCAGGCAAGGGTTACAGTCATGTCCATGGTCAGGTGACCCTCGGCATCGCGAGTCCAGAGCTTGACGGTCTTGCCGTCAGTTTCCGGCCGGCCGCAGACCTGGAAGGGTGCGATGTCGAACACAGGCTTAACGGCGCGAAACTCAATCGCAGCGATGGTCGCGTCCGGCAGGTTCCGCCGCAACAGGTCGACCAGCAGTGTGGCGATCAATGGTCCGTGCACGATCAGTCCGGGGTAGCCCTCGACTTCGGTGACATAACGGCGGTCGTAGTGGATGCGATGGCCGTTGAAGGTCAGCGCGGAATAACGGAACAGCAGTACATCGTCGGGAACGATTTGCCGTTCCCAGGCCTCGCCGGCGGGCGACATCTGGTAAGTCGGCGCTGGTGACACGGCGGCCGGCAGGTCACGGTAGACGATGTCGTGTTCTTCCGTGATGCAAAGGCCCGCCGCACCGTGGAACTCGTGTCGCACCAGAACGAACACCAGATCCCCGGTGCGGCCGCTCTTGTGATCGACCGACATCACCTGCGAACGGCGCTGCACCGCTTCGCCCACCCGCAGCGGTTGCGGGAAGGTCAGCCGGCCGCCAGCCCACATGCGCCGCGGCAAGGGCACCGGCGGCAGGAAGCCGCCGCGCGCCGGATGCCCGTCCGGACCGATCGCCGACTGGCGCACCGCCGGCACGCACAGCGTCCAGTGCCAAGGCGGCGGCAACGGGTCGCCGGCGATCGGCGGCGCATCGTCGCGATCCAGGGTCGCCGCCAGCGCAGCAACCTTGGACGGCGCGACGAAATCGTCCACCGTCTCCGTACGCCCGACCCAGCCACGCAAGTGTTCGAGGTCAATCATGGAGGGCCTCCGCGTCACTCACTTGTTCGGATCGAAGCCGGTTTCCTTGTAGAAGGCCTTGATCAGGTCGGCACCCACACGTTCCTCCATCTGCCGGTGCGACTTGACCATGGCCTTTTTCCACTCGGCCTTTTCCGCCGGTGTGAGTGTCAGGATCTGGGTCTTGCCCGATTTGCGTATGCCTTCCAGGGCGTCGTCGTTCTCCTTCTTGGCGATGTCGTTGGCGTGCTTCGTCGCGTCTTTCATGGCACCGTCGAGGATGCCGCGAATGTCGGCCGGCAGGCCATCCCAGAACTTCTTGTTGGTGATCACGGCATAGCCGATGTAACCGTGGTCGGACAAGGTGATGAACTTCTGCACCTCGTGATGCTTCTGCGTGTAGATGTTGGACAGGGTGTTTTCCGAACCATCGACCACGCCGGTCTGCATCGCCTGGTAGACCTCGGAGAAGGCCATCACCTGCGGCAGTGCATTGACCGAACGCATCTGCGCTTCGAGCACCTTGGAGGACTGGATGCGCAGTTTGAGTCCGCGGATGTCATCCGGCTTCTTCAAAGGCCGGTTGGCCGACATCTGCTTGAAGCCATTGTCCCAGTAGGCCAGGCCGAGGATGCCGCGAACCTCTAGCTTGTTCAGCAGCATCTGCCCCAGCGGCCCCTCGGTGATGCGATGCATTTCCTCGATGCTGTCGAAGATGTAGGGCAGGTCGAATACTTCGAACTCGCGTACGCCGAGCGGGCCGAACTTCGATACCGAGGGCGCCAGCATCTGCACCGCGCCGAGTTGCAGCGCTTCCAGTTCCTCCTTGTCCTTGTACAGCGAGCTGTTGGGATAGACCTCGACCTTGACGCGGCCGTTGCTGCGCTCCTCGGCGAGCTTCTTGAACTGGTCAGCGCCCTTGCCCTTGGGGGTTTCGGACGTCGTGACATGGCTGAACTTGATGACGATCGGCGCCTGCTGTGCCGCGACCGGCAGCACAACAAGCGCTGCGACGATTCCAAACAGCCTGGCCATGATGGTATGACTCATCTTGCTTTTCCTCCGGTATGGT
>CAJBYR010000136.1 GCA_903959855.1 uncultured beta proteobacterium | reverse complement strand
GGCGCGATGCAGCAGGCGCCACCGCCGGGTCGGCAGTTCATGGTCGCCGTGTCGCCAGCGCCGACTTAGAGCGTGGAGTAACTCGTTCGGAGCGACGGGTGACAGTCGAGCGAAGCGAGCCGATTGGTAGCCCCCCGTGAGGGGGGATGGGGGGGCGGGCCTTCAATTTGCCTTTTGCGTGTTTCATCTTCTGAGGGTCGAGCTCGATGCCATCCGCGTTACGAAGCCTTGTAGATTTCGCTGCCGGCCTTGACGAACTCCACCGACTTGACCTCCATGCCCTTGTTCAGAGCCTCCTGCTCCGAGACGCCCAGCTTCGCCGCGTAGTCGCGCACGTCCTGGGTGATCTTCATCGAGCAGAAGTGCGGCCCGCACATCGAGCAGAAGTGGGCCAGCTTGGCGCCATGCTGGGGCAGGGTCTCGTCGTGGAATTCGCGCGCCTTGTCGGGGTCCAGCCCGAGGTTGAACTGGTCTTCCCAGCGGAACTCGAAACGCGCCTTGGACAGCGCGTTGTCGCGCACCTGGGCGCCAGGGTGCCCCTTCGCCAGGTCGGCGGCATGCGCGGCGATCTTGTAGGCCATGATGCCGTCCTTGACGTCGTTCTTGTCGGGCAGGCCCAGGTGTTCCTTGGGCGTCACGTAACAAAGCATGGCCGTGCCGTACCAGCCGATCATTGCCGCACCGATGGCGCTGGTGATGTGGTCGTAGCCGGGAGCAATGTCCGTGGTCAGGGGGCCGAGCGTGTAGAAGGGCGCCTCGCCGCACAGGCGCAGTTGTTCGTCCATGTTGAACTTGATCATGTGCATCGGCACGTGGCCGGGGCCTTCGATCATGACCTGCACGTCGTGCTTCCAGGCGATCTTGGTCAGTTCGCCGAGGGTTTCCAGTTCGCCCATCTGCGCCGCGTCGTTGGCGTCGTAAATGCTGCCGGGACGCAGGCCGTCGCCGAGGCTGAAGGCGACGTCGTAGGCCTTCATGATTTCGCAGATGTCTTCGAAATGCGTGTAGAGGAAATTTTCCTTGTGATGCGCCAGGCACCACTTGGCGAGGATCGAACCGCCGCGCGAGACGATGCCCGTCATGCGCTTGGCCGTCATCGGGATATAGCGCAGCAGCACGCCGGAGTGGATGGTGAAGTAATCCACACCCTGCTCGGCCTGCTCGATCAGGGTGTCGCGGAACAGCTCCCAGGTCAGGTCTTCGGCCTTGCCATCGACCTTTTCCAGTGCCTGGTAGATCGGCACCGTGCCGATCGGCACCGGTGAATTGCGCACAATCCACTCACGCGTCTCGTGGATGTTCTTGCCGGTGGAAAGATCCATCACCGTGTCGCCGCCCCAGCGGATGGCCCAGGTCATCTTGTCGACTTCTTCCTGGATGGTGGAAGCCAGCGGCGAGTTGCCGATGTTGCAGTTGATCTTGGTGAGGAAGTTGCGGCCGATGATCATCGGCTCTGACTCGGGATGGTTGATGTTGTTGGGGATGATGGCGCGGCCACGGGCCACCTCGTCGCGCACGAATTCGGGCGTGATCACGCGCGGGATCGAAGCGCCGAAACTCTGCCCCGGATGCTGATGGCGCAGTTGTTCGTCAAGGCCGTCCAGTTTCTGGTTCTCGCGAATGGCGACGTATTCCATCTCGGGTGTGACGATGCCGGCGCGGGCATAGTGCATCTGCGTCACGTTCTTTCCCGCCAATGCCCGGCGCGGGCGGCGCGCCAGTTCGAAGCGCAGGCCGGCGAGTTCGGCGTCGATGGCGCGCTGGCGACCGTATTCAGAGGACAGGTCAGGCAATTCCACGGTATCGCCGCGCTCGGCAATCCAGCCAGCGCGCAGGGCAGGCAGGCCCTTGCGGATATCGACCTTCACCGTCGGGTCGGTATAGGGCCCGGAGCAGTCATAGACCATGACCGACGGGTTGGGCGTGTCGCCGGTCGGCGTCTGCGCGATCTCGCGCATCGGCACGCGGATGTCGGGCCGGCTGCCCGCGACGTAGGTCTTCTTCGAATTGGGCAGGGGTGCGATCGCGGCGGCATCGACATGGGCGTCGGCGGCGATGAATTTTTCGTTGGCGTTCATGGGGCTGGCTCGCTTCTGGGACGGCTGGGGCGGGATGTCGAAGCTACTGGAAAGGCCGGGCGAATGCAACCCGCCGGGCGGCAGGGTTGGTGCCGATCGGCGCGGTCAGATCCTGCCAAGATTGCGGCAGGGTCCTATTCAGTCGCGTCGCGCAGCCTGTTCACCAGTTCGTTGGTAGCGATGCCGCCGCGCGACGGAAAGGGACGAAAGCCGAAGAACTCTGGTGCCGTGATTTCCTGCGTTCGGACAAGCGCTTGCCGTGCCAGGTACGAAATAACCTGACCAAGGCTGCAGCTGTCGCGACGAGCCAACTCCCTGGCGGCAAACAGCACGTCGTCGTCAATGTTGAGGGTGGTGCGCATGGCAGATTCTCGGATAAGCGGAAGTGGTCCGATATTCTCACGGAACTCCGTGCGCGAGAGTTCCGTGGGAATTTCTTTACGCGTGCGTCCGATCCCAACACAAACTGCCAATAGCCATACCTATTTCATAAGGTATCCGACAAGTATTTCATCGCCTTCAAGGCGCTCGACGTAGACGTCGGAATTGGTGGTGGGGGTGCGCTGGCTGGTCCAGGGTGGAGTCTGGTCGAGTGCGCTTCGGATCGATGCGATTAAAGGCTTTCCGTCAATGTCTTTGGAAGTCGAATAGTCGATGCCCACCATCCCGACTGGAAACTTTCCATGCGCGGCGACAATTCCTTGTTTGTCGATCACGGTTAGAAATATCCTTCGCTTACGGAACTGCGGATCTTGACTGGTGATGAGTTCGATCAACTTGCTTTTCCCGCTTGTTGCCGCAAAGGCCTTCGCTGCTTTCACCATGCCGGCAACCTCATCGTGGGCAGGGGCTGGCTTCGGTGCCCAGGCGGGCTTGGCTTTGGAATCGGCAGACTTCAAGTGTTTGGCAAAGAATTGATCGGTGGCCTGTTCCGCTCTTGCGGTTGCGGCGGCGCTATATCCCACTGAGGCGCCGCAGCAAAACTTCGGCTTGTTGGGATTCACCCAGCTACCACCATAGTAGTGCTGGACCGTCGGATTATCGAACGCATGCAAGGCATTTGGATATACCTCTACTTCGACCGGGTAGCCCTCGTTCTTTCGGGCGGCTGCTTTCATCTGACATGGTGCGGCGGCGGTCCAGTCATCCCGTTCGGCACTTTGTATCAGTACCGGTACGGTTACGTCGACCTCGCTACTTAGGCACTCGGGATACAGCGCGGTTGCTGCCGCGAACTGTGGGGCATCCCCCAATGGGCAAGGGGTGGTTTCAGAAAGGGCTGCCAATACGGTCATAGCACCGTGAGAGAAGCCCATCATCCCGATCCGAGACTTGATGACATTGGTTTGTGATTGTAGAAACATCAGCGCACCAAAGGCATCGCCGGCGCGATCGGCAGGAGTTAGGCGTGGTGGTGCAGTGCATACCTCGGAAATCGATCGTGTCGTGAAGCTATCGAGAACCAGCGCCAGGTATCCGCGTGCCTTTAAGAAATTGGCCCAGTTTTTTTCCCTTTCGCTTATCCCGCCGCAGCCGTGAGCGAGAACGACCGCCGGAAACGGGCCGGTTCCCTCGGGGGAGTAGATGTAGCCGTTCAGATTGGCGGGCTTGTTCGCTGCCAGCGAGCGAATCGTTACTGTGGTTTGGGCATTGGCAAGTACTGTGCTGAAAAGCAAGAACGCAGTAAGAATGAAGCCAAGTAGCGTATTCAATTGGAATACCCTCCAATTCGTTGTCCTACATTATTGAGACCAGGGACACTTTGGTTCGGCTAGGTAATCACATGGGCAGAGTACGCCAGCCTATGATATTTGTACAGCATCAGACTGCGCCTGGGATGGAGCGAGCGCGCCGGTTCCCCGCCTGCGGCAGGTGCTGCTAACCCGCTAATCCGATCTTCTTCAACTCCGCGTGGATCAGTTCGCCGAGCCTGGCGTGCCCGGCGGCGTTGGGGTGTATCTGGTCGCCCTTGAGCGTCGTGTCGGAGAGCACTTTGGGGATGGCGTCCTCGATCAGCGGCACCTTCTTTTCCTTCGCGATCTCGGCGTAGAAGTCGGGCGGCGAAAGGCTGTTGAATACGGCGCCGGCGAGGCTGGGCTTGGGCGTGGCCAGCAGTACGACCCTGGCGCCTTTGGCGCGCGACATGTCGATCATGCGTTCCAGGTTGGTGACGGTCTGGCTCTGCGGCTGCTTGCGCAGCATGTCGTTGCCGCCCAGGCTCACCAGCACCAGTTGCGGCTGGTGTTCCTCGAGCAGCGCCGGCAGGCGTTCGAGGGCCTGGGCACTGGTGTTGCCGCTGATGCCGCCGTTGATCACCGTCCAGCCGGTCTTCTGGCCCAGAAGGGTGGGCCAGGCTTCCTGCGGCTGGACGCCGTGCGGCGCGGTAAGGCTGTCGCCCAGCGCCAGTACCTTGGCGCCCGAGGGCAGCGGCGCTTCCCTGGACTTGCCGCCGCAGGCGGTCAGCGCCAGCAGCAGTGCGACGAGTCCGAAGCGCAACAACGCTGCAAGGGCCTTCACGATTGCCCGAAGACTTCGTTCAACTGCCGCGCCACCCGAATGAAAGTGGTGCGCTTGGACAGTTCGCGCAGGCGGTGGGCGCCGACATAGGTGCAGGCCGAGCGCACGCCGCCGAGGACTTCCTGCACCGTTGCATCCACCGGGCCGCGGCAGTCGAGCAGCACTTCCTTGCCTTCCGAGGCGCGGTAGTTGGCCACGCCGCCGGCGTGCTTGTCCATCGCCGCGCGCGAGCTCATGCCGTAGAAACGCATCTTGCGTTCGCCGTTGCGTTCGATCACCTCGCCCATGCATTCGTCGTGGCCGGCGAGCATGCCGCCGAGCATGATGAAATCGGCGCCGCCGCCGAAGGCCTTGGCCAGGTCGCCGGCCGAGGTGCAGCCGCCGTCGGCGCAGATCAGGCCACCCAGGCCGTGGGCGGCGTCGGCGCATTCGATGATGGCGGAAAGCTGCGGGTAGCCTACGCCCGTCATCTTGCGCGTGGTGCAAACCGAGCCGGGACCGATGCCGACCTTGACGATGTCGGCGCCATCGAGGATCAATTCTTCCGCCATCTCGCCGGTGACCACGTTGCCGGCCATGATGGTGATCTGCGGATAGGCACCGCGCAGCCGCTGCAGGAAATCGATGAAGGCCTTGGTATAGCCGTTGGCGACGTCGACGCAGACATAGGCGATCGCGTCGCCGACCACATCCTTGACGCGGCGGAATTTGTCGTAGTCCTCGCGCGTGATGCCCATCGAGTAGAACACAGTCGCGGTTTGCGGCAGCGCGCGGAAGAAGGCGGCCAGTTCTGCCTCTTCGTAATGCTTGTGCAGCGCGGTTGCCAGGCGGTGGCGGTCAAGCGCCTGCGCCATCTCGAAGGTGCCGACGGTGTCCATGTTGGCGGCGATGACGGGTACGCCCTGATACTTGCGCCCGGAATGGCGGAAGGTGAATTCGCGCGAGATGTCGACCTCGGAGCGCGAGGTCAGCGTCGAGCGCTTGGGGCGGATGAGGACGTCCTGGAAATCGAGCTTGAGTTCTTCTTCGATGCGCATGTCGCTGCCCTCGGTGCCGGGGATTCAGGGCCCGGCCAGCGGCTGACTTTACCGCGGAACCATGGCCGCAAATAATCGGGCGCATACAAAACGGCTGGTGCGCCAGGCTTGACCTCATGGAATCAATCCGTATACTGACTGACCGGTCAGTAATTAGGATTCCCCATGGAAGCCCTTGCCCACCCCCGCCAGCGCCGCAAGGAAGCGCGTCCTGCCGAGCTTACGGCAGCCGCGCTGGAACTGTTTGTCGAGAAAGGCTTTGCCGGAACCCGGCTGGAAGACGTCGCGTTGCGCGCCGGCGTTTCCAAAGGCACGCTTTACCTCTACTTCGACAGCAAGGAGGCCCTGTTCAAGGCCGTGATCCAGGAGGGCATCATTCCCGTCCTGGAAGCCGGTGCCGGCATGGTCGACAGTTTTACCGGCAGCAGCGCCAATCTGTTGCGCGGAGTGATCCTTGAATGGTGGAAGCGCATCGGCGCCACCTCCCTGGCCGGCGTCCCCAAGCTGATGATCAGCGAGGCCGGCAACTTTCCCGAACTCGCCAACTATTACAACGACACGGTGATCATTCGCGGTCGGGAGCTTTTGCGCCGCATCCTGAAGCGCGGCTTAACCAGCGGCGAGTTCCGTGCGATCGATGTGGAAACCGGCATCGACGTGATTTTTGCCCCGGTGCTGATGATGCTGGTCTGGCGGTACTCGCTGGGCGCGTGTGGCTGCGGCAGCCATGATCCGGCCAGTTACCTGAACACCCACCTTGATCTGGTCCTCAACGGCCTTGCCAGGGAGCGCAGCGCATGAAGCCCGGTATCCCGCTGCTGTTTGGCGCCGTGCTGCTTGCCGCTTGCGGCGAGCCGCCCAAGGATGCCGCATCCACGGCGGCAAGCGCCAAGCCGGCCCTGACGGTGACCACGGTAGCTCCGCAGCAGGCAGACTGGCCGCAAACGCTGAAGGCTGGCGGTAACGTCGCCGCCTGGCAGGAGGCGGTGATCGGGCCGGAAATCAGCAACTATCGCATCACGGAAGTCAGGGTGAATGTCGGCGACGTCGTGCGTCGCGGCCAGACCCTGGCGCTGATCGCGCCTGAGACCGTGGATAGCGAATACGCAGAAATACGCGCCAGCGTCGCCGAAGCGCAGGCCGTTGTTGCCGAAACGCGCGCCAGCCATGAACGCGCCCGACAGCTGCGCGAAAAGGGCTTCTATAGCGCGCAGCAGGCAACCCAGACCCAGGCCGCGGCAGACACGGCACAAGCCCGTTTGGAAGCCGCCAACGCTCGCCTGCAAACCGCCGCGCTGAAGAAATCCAGGACATCGATCGTCGCCTCCGACGACGGCATCGTCTCGGCCCGCACGGCCACGGTCGGAATGATCGTGCAGCCCGGTCAGGAACTGTTTCGCCTCATTCGCGGCGCACGGCTCGAATGGCGCGCCGAAGTCGGCGCCGCCGAACTGGGGCGCATCAAGCCGGGACAAACGGTGCGGCTGACTGCGCCGGGTGGCGAGCCGATCGATGGCACCGTGCGCGCCCTGGCGCCGACCGTCGACCCGAAAACTGCAACGGCGCTGGTCTATGTCGACCTGCCAGCCACGGCGGCGGGAAAGCTAAGCGCAGGCATGTTCGCGAGTGGAGAATTCAAACTCGGCAACAAGCCAGCCCTCACCCTGCCGCAATCGGCACTATTGCTGCGCGAAGGTTTTGCCTATGTTTTCAAGCTGGAGGGCAGCAAGGTGGTGCAGGTCAAGGTGGCCACCGACCGGCGCAACGACGACCGCATCGAAGTCACGGGGCTTGATCCCGGCGCCAGGGTAGTCGCCAGCGGCGTCGGCTTCCTCGCCGATGGCGATACCGTGCGCATCGTCGACTCCACGGAAGCAAAGCCCAAGCAATGAACGTTTCCGCCTGGTCGATCCGCAACCCCATTCCGGCGGTGCTGCTGTTCATCATGCTCACCCTGGCGGGCCTGATGGCCTTCAAGGGCATGCGCATCCAGCAGTTCATGGACATCGACCTGCCAACAGTCACGGTTTCCGCTGTTCTTCCCGGCGCGGCGCCGGCGCAGATGGAAACCGAGGTGGCGCGCCCGATCGAAAACAGCATCGCCACCTTGCAGGGCATCAAGCACATCTACACCAAGGTGCAGGACGGCACCGCGACGGTAACCGTCGAGTTCCGCCTCGAAAAGCCGACCCAGGAGGCGCTCGACGACGTGCGCGATGCCGTGTCGCGCGTGCGGGCCAACCTGCCGGGAGACTTGAAGGATCCGGTGATCACCAAGATGAACGTCGCCGGAGCGCCGATCCTGACCTACACGGTCGCGTCGGCGCGGATGGACGAGGAAGCCCTGTCCTGGTTTGTCGACAACACCGTTACCAAGACCTTGTTGAGCGTGCGTGGCGTCGGCGCCGTGGCGCGAGTCGGCGGCGTGACGCGCGAGATCCGCGTCGAACTCGATCCGGATCGCCTGATGGCGCTGCGTGCCACGGCATCCGATGTTTCGCGCCAGCTGCGCCAGGTGCAGCAGGAGGCCTCGGGCGGCCGTACCGATGTCGGCGGTGCCGAGCAGTCGGTGCGCACCATCGCCACCGTGCAAAGCGCCGAGGAAATCGGAGCCATGGAAATCGCCCTGGCCGATGGCCGGCGCGTCAGGTTGTCGGAACTGGCCAAGGTAAGCGACACGGTCGCCGAGCAGCGCTCCGCAGCGCTGCTCAACGGCAAGCCGGTGGTCGGTTTCGAGATCAATCGCAGCCGCGGCGCCAGCGAGGTCGACGTCGCCGAGGGGGTGCGCGCCGCGCTGGCCAAACTGAAGGGCGATCACCCCGACCTCGTGGTGACCGAGGCCTTCAATTTCGTCGACCCGGTGATCGAGAACTTCGAGGGCTCGATGGCGCTGCTGGTCGAGGGTGCGGTGCTCGCCGTGCTCGTGGTCTGGCTCTTCTTGCGCGATGGCCGCGCCACCTTCGTGTCGGCCACGGCACTACCCCTGTCGGTGATTCCCACTTTCGGCGTGATGTACCTGATGGGCTTCACGCTGAACGTGGTCACGCTGCTGTCGATGTCGCTTGTCGTCGGCATCCTGGTCGACGACGCCATCGTCGAAATCGAAAACATCATGCGCCACCTGCGCGAGGGCAAGCCGCCCTTCAAGGCGGCCATGGAAGCCGCCGACGAGATCGGCCTGGCGGTGATTGCCACCACCTTCACCCTGATTGCCGTCTTTCTGCCCACCGCCTTCATGGGCGGGGTTGCGGGCAAGTTTTTCGTCCAGTTCGGCTGGACTGCGGCGATCGCCGTGTTTTTCTCGCTGGTGGTGGCGCGCATGTTGACGCCGATGATGGCCGCCTACCTGCTGCGGCCGCCTACCCGGGAACATCGCGAGCCGCGTTGGATGGGAATCTATACGCGCTGGGTGACATGGTGCCTGCAGCACCGGGTGGCGACGCTGCTGGCCGCCGCCGGATTCTTTTTCGGTTCATTTGCGCTGGTGCCCCTGCTGCCCACCGGTTTCCTGCCGCCAGACGACCTGTCGCAAACCCAGGTCTATATTTCGCTGCCACCGGGCAGCACCTTCAAGGACACGCATCTTGCCGCCGAGGCCGCGCGGCGCATCGTCGAAAAGAATCCGCATGTGAAGATGGTCTATACCGCCATCGGTGGCGGCGCGGCAGGCAGCGACCCGTTCGCGCCGCGCGGCGCCTCCGAAGTGCGCAAGGCGACGCTGACCATCAACCTGACGCCGCGCAAGGAGCGCGGCGGCGTCAAGAAGCAGGCGGTGGAGCAGGCCCTGCGCGAAGCATTGACGGCCCTGCCCGGGGTGCAGATCAAGGTGGGTCTCGGCGGCTCGAACGAAAAGTACGTGCTGGTGCTGGCCAGCGAAAACGGCCCGCTACTGGCGGACCATGCGCGCAAGGTGGAGCGCGACCTGCGCTCGATTCCCGGTGTCGGCGCGATAACCACCACGGCGAGCCTGGCGCGACCCGAACTGGTGGTGAAGCCGGATTTCCCGCGCATGGCTGATCTGGGCGTCACTTCGGCGGCGATTGCCGACGTGTTGCGCATCGCCACCGCCGGCGACTACGACCAGGGCATCGCCAAGCTAAACCTTGCCCAGCGCCAGATTCCCATCGTTGTCAAACTGCCGGCAACGGCGCGCCAGGATTTGAGCCTGCTTGAGCGGCTTACGGTGCCGGGCAAGCATGGCCCGGTGATGATCAGCGCTGTCGCCAGCCTTGCCATCACCGGGGGGCCGGCCGAGATCGACCGCTACGACCGGCTGCGCAACATTAACTTTGAAATCGAACTCAACGGCCAGCCGCTGGGCGAGGTAGAGAAGCAGACGCTGGCCCTGCCCAGCCTGAAAGTCCTGCCGCCGGGCGTGCTGCAGACCACGGTGGGTGATGCCGAGGCGATGGGCGAGCTGTTCCAGAGTTTCTCGCTGGCGATGCTGACCGGCGTGCTTTGTATTTACGTCGTGCTGGTGCTGCTGTTCAAGGATTTCGTGCAACCGGTGACCATCCTCGCCGCGCTGGTGCTGTCCGTGCCGGGCGCCTTTCTGGCCCTGTTCGTGACCCAAACCGCGCTGTCGATGCCGTCGATGATCGGGCTCATCATGCTGATGGGCATCGCCACCAAGAACTCGATCCTGCTGATCGACTACGTCGTACTGGCACGCCGCGAACATGGCCTTGACCGCTGGCATGCCCTGCTCGATGCCTGCCGCAAGCGCGCCCAGCCGATTGTCATGACCACGGTGGCGATGGGCGCCGGCATGATGCCGATTGCGATCGGGCTGGGCACCGATCCGAGTTTCCGCGCGCCGATGGCCATCGTCGTCATCGGCGGCCTGATCACCTCGACCTTCCTCAGCCTACTGGTTATCCCGGTGGTATTTACCTATGTCGACGACCTCGTCCATCGCGTGCAGGACTTGTTGCCCAAGCCGCACGCCTGAAGGAGCTTTCATGAAACGTGCCGCCTTTCTCCTCGTCCTCCCCCTGCTTGCCGCCTGCAGCGAGCCACCCGCGCCGCCCGCGCCACTGAAATTGGTACGCACGCTGAAAGTCGGCGCTGGCGACGCGGCGAATTCGGGCACAGAACGCAGCTACAGCGGCGAAGTTCGGGCCCGCATTGAGACCACGCTGGGTTTTCGCATCGCCGGCAAGATCATCGAGCGTCGCGCCGACGTCGGCCAGTCGGTGAAGCCCGGTCAGGTGCTGGCGCGGCTCGATCCCGCCGATGCGGCCTTGCAGGCGACGCAGGCCGAGGCGCAGCGTTCGCTGGCCGCCGCCGACCTGGCGCGCTATCGTGACCTCAAGGCGAAGAACTTCATCAGCTCCTCGGCGTTGGATGCGCGCGAAACCACTTTCAAGGCCGCCGAGGCCCAGGCGCAGCTAGCGAAGAATCAGGCGGGTTACACCACGCTGCTGGCCGACCGCGCCGGAGTGATCGGCCAGGTGCTGGCCGAGCCGGGACAGGTCGTGAGCGTGGGTCAGGCCGTGTTCCGCATGGCGCCGGATGGCGATCGCGAGATCGCGATCTCCATCCCGGAAGGCGAGGTTGCGGCGTTCAAGCCGGGTCAGGCGGCCGAGGTCAGTTTCTGGTCGGCGGGCACAGCCGGCAAGCCCCTGGCCGGGCGTCTGCGAGAGATCTCGCCGGTGGCCGATCCGGTAACGCGCACCTTTGCCGCGCGTATCAGCCTCAAGGACGCCGACCCGCTGCTGCCGCTGGGCATGACCGCCACGGTGCGCTTTTCCGGCACGGCGGGCGGTAGCCAGGCACTGGTGATTCCGCTGGCCGCGGTGTTCCAGCAGGGCGACCAGCCGGCGGTTTGGAAAGTCGGCGCTGATGGTACGGTGAATCTGCAGCGCATCAAGGTAGCGGCCTTGACCGATGCCGGCGCGGTTGTCAGCGAAGGCCTCGCCGGCGGCGAACAGATCGTGGCGGCAGGCGTGAACCTGCTGACCACGGGCGAAAAGGTTCGTGTCGCCGCCCCGGGCGCCGGAAAATGAAGCAGATCAATCTTTCGGAGTGGGCGCTCAGGCACCAGTCCATGGTGCTGTACCTCATGATCGTGTTCATGGTCGGCGGCGTGATTTCCTTTTTCAGCCTGGGCCGCGCCGAGGATCCGGACTTCACCTTCAAGGTCATGGTGGTGCGCACCCTGTGGCCTGGCGCGAACGCGCAACAGGTCGAGCAGCAATTGACGGAGCGCATCGAGAAGAAGCTGGCCGAAACGCCCTGGGTCGATGTGCTGCGCACGGCCTCCAAGCCGGGCGAGTCGCTGACCATCGTCATCCTCAAGGACTACACGCCGAAGACCGAGGTTCCCGAGGCCTGGCGCCAGGTGAGGAAGAAGCTCGACGACATCCGCCATACCTTGCCGGCCGGCGTGCAGGGCCCCTTTCCCAACGACGAGTTCGGCGACGTGCAGATCAAGATCTTCGCCCTCACCTCGCGCGACGACAAGACCGGCTACACCATGGGCGACCTGCGGCGCGAAGCCGACAAGCTGGCGCGCGAACTGCGCCGCGTGCCGGACGTGAAGAAGATCGAACTGATCGGCGTGCAGGACGAGAAGATCTACATCGACGTCAGCCCGGCCCGGCTCGCCGCCATGGGGCTGGTGCCGACCCAGGTGTTCGACGCCCTGCAGCGGCAGAATGCCGTGGTTCCTGCAGGGCAGGTGGAAACCGAGACCGACCGCGTGCGCCTGCGCGTCACCGGGCCCTTCGACAGCGTCGATGCGATTCGCGAAACCATGCTCGCCTTTGGTGGGCGCAGTTTCAGGCTCGGCGACATCGCGCGCGTCAGCCGTGGCCTGGCCGATCCGCCGCAGCCGCGCATGCGCTTTGCCGGACGCGACGCCATCGGCATCGGCGTGGTGATGGCGCGCGGCGGCAATGTCATCGACCTCGGCGAGAACCTGGCGAAAACCATGAACCGCCTGCAGCAGGACCTGCCCGTCGGCATGGATGCGCACGTGGTGTTCGACCAGCCGCAGATCGTCAAGACCTCGCTCAACCTCTTCGTGCGCACGCTGGGCGAGGCCATGGCCATCGTGCTCGCCGTCTCATTCCTCAGCCTGGGCTGGCGCACGGGTACCGTGGTCGCGCTGTCGATCCCGCTGGTGCTGGCGATGACCTTCCTTGCCATGAAGCTCTTCGGCATCGACCTGCAGCGCATTTCATTGGGCGCGCTGGTGATCGCGCTGGGCCTGCTGGTCGACGACGCGATCATCGCTGCCGAGATGATGGTGGTGAAGATGGAGCAGGGCTGGGACCGCTTCAAGGCGGCGACATTCGCCTATACCTCGACCGCCTTTCCGATGCTGACCGGCACCCTGATCACCGCGGCGGGTTTCACGCCCGTGGGCTTTGCCAAGTCGGGTGCTGGCGAATACACCATTTCGATTTTCCAGGTGGTCACCATCTCGCTGCTGGTCTCCTGGATCGTCGCCGTGGTGTTCACGCCCTGGCTGGGCTACAAGTTGCTGGACCCGGTGAAGCTGCGCGCGGTCGCCGAGAAGCACGGCGGCGACATCTACAACTCGCCTTTCTACCGGCGCTTCCGCGCGCTGGTGGTGTGGTGCCTGCGCCATCGCTGGCTGGTGATCATTGCCACCATCGGGATCTTCGTGCTGTCGCTGGTGGCCTTCAACAAGGGCGTGCAGAAGCAGTTCTTCCCCGCCGCCAGCCGGCCTGAGGTGATGATCGACATCTGGCTGCCGCAGGGCGCCTCGCTCAAGGCCACCGAGCGCGAGGTCAAGCGCGTCGAGGCCCTGCTGGCCAATGATGAGCGCATTGCCTCGTGGTCGTCCTACATCGGCAACGGCGCGCCGCGCTTCTTCCTTTCGCTGGACCAGCAGCTCTTTGCCGACAACTTCGGCCAGATGGTGATCGTCACCAAGGGCCTCAATGAACGCGAGGAGGTGAAGAACCGCCTCGAGGCGGCCTTCGACGCACCCGACGGTTCCTGGGCGCATTTGCGGCTGCGCGTGGTGCGACTGGAAAATGGACCACCGGTCGGCTATCCGGTGCAGTTCCGGGTGCTGGGCGAGGACCTGCTCGCGCTGCGCGACAACGCCGAGGGCATCGCCGCCGTGATGCGGGCGCACCCCAACCTGCGCAACGTGAACTTCGACTGGAACGATCGCATCAAGTCCGTGCGTGTCGAGATCGACCAGAGTCGCGCCCGCGCCCTGGGCGTGTCCAGCCAGGATGTGGCGCTGACCCTGCAGGGCTGGCTGGTCGGGGCGACCGTGACCCAGTTCCGCGAGAACGACCAGCTGATCGACGTGGTCTGGCGTGCCGACGGCGGACGGCGGGGCGATGCCGATCCGCGCACGCTGACGCGCCTGCCCGACCTCGACCTGGTCACCGCCAGCGGACGTCATGTGCCGCTGGCCCAGGTGGCTCGCCTG
Organism: uncultured beta proteobacterium; assembly: GCA_903959855.1. GTDB lineage: Bacteria > Pseudomonadota > Gammaproteobacteria > Burkholderiales > Rhodocyclaceae > Sulfuritalea. Next base: position 241 of record CAJBYR010000136.1, on the reverse strand, counting down.
GTGCCGGTGCTGGAGGAAGGCCTGATCTGGCGTCGCGACCGCTTGCCGACCATCACGGTCCGGGCCGATGCGGTGGGCGCCATGCAGCCACAGGCGATTTCGGCACAAATCGACGAGCAGCTGATCGAACTGCGCGCCAAGCTGCCACCCGGTTTCCGCATCGAGCTGGGCGGCTCGACCGAGGAATCGGCCAAGGGCGAGAACTCGATCAAGGCCGTGGTGCCGCTGATGATCGTCGGCG
>CAJBYR010000135.1 GCA_903959855.1 uncultured beta proteobacterium | reverse complement strand
GAAGATCGAGCCCCAGGGCGATCCCGGGCCAATCTCGACACGCTCGCCGGCAATCCAGGCGGCACTGGAAGAACTGTTCGGCGAGCGCGTCGGCAAGGCCGAACTGGCCGGACTGAAGCAGGGTTTCCGCAACGCCAATCCCGGCCAGCTTGAAGAGAGCATGACCGGCAAGATGATGTCGCGCCTCTCCGGCCTGGTGCGCCCGCCGCGCCAGTTGAGCGAGAGCGAGGTCGGCGCACTCAAGGGTGCGGACTTCCACGGTGTGATCTACCAGCGCCTGCGCGAAAAGGAAGTGGTGCCCGACGAGCGATTGCAGCAACTGGCGCAGGCAAGGGGTGAAGCCACGCTGGCGGTGCTGAAGGAAGCCAAGGCGCCGGCGGATCGCGTCAGCGTCGGCGCGATCGAGAAGCTCCCCGGCGAGGACCACGAGGTGGCGCTCAAGCTCGGCCTGGGCAAGGCGGCACGCTGAAAGTTATGTCTCCGGCAATGCCGGAGACGGTATCCCCTGCGGACGGCGCTGATGAAGCCCCTGCGCAGCAGGGCGGTCGAGCAAAGAACGCTCTCCTCGCCGCTGCGGATGGCGCAACGGCGATTCAGCGCGGCTTGTCGTCCTCCAGCAGCTCCGTATCCTCGTGCGAATAGGGCGGTGTGCAGCAGCAGAGGATGCGCAGCGGCTCCGTACCCAACGCCTCGATGCAATGCGGCGTGCCCGGCGCGATGTGCACCGTGTCGCCAGCGCCGACTTCGAAGCGTGCCTCACCCAGGGTCATCAGCCCGCGCCCTGAAGTGACGTGGTACAGCTCCTCGGTACGCCCATGGCGGTGCAGATGGGTGCGCTGCCCCGTATGTACAGTTGCCTCGGCCAGGCTTTGCAGTCGATTGCCATGTGCCGCGGGATGCATCAGTTCGCGGATCTCCGAGCCGTCCTTCGTGGTGTAGACCGGAATCTCGGCGTAGCGGGTCTTCATGGCTGTCATTGGTAGCCCGATGCCGTGGGCGCGGGCGCCACGCGCGGCTGGCTCAACAAGCAATGCAGCAGCCCCTGCTCGCCGGCGGACAACTCCTGGTCACCGTCGTCCGCCAGGAAATGACGGCGGAAAGCCGCGCGCGCCGCCGCCGCAACCGTCGTGTCGTAGCCCAGGGCGCGCAGCCCCAGGGCGGCATCGAAACCGGCCGGCGCGGTGGCAGGCGGGGCATCGCACCACAAACCGAAACCGGCCGCAGCGAGGCGACGCCAGGGGAAGAAACGGCTCGGATCCACCTTGCGTGTCGGCGCCACATCGCCGTGGGCCAGCACGTTGGCGGCAGGTATTCTGTAGCGCTCGCGCAGGTCGGCGAGCAGGCTCAGGAGCGTAACGATCTGCGCTTCGGCGAAGGGTTCCTCGCCGGTGTTGTCGAGTTCGATACCGATCGACGCCGAGTTGAGATCGCTCATGCCGCCCCAGCGCGACTCGCCCGCATGCCAGGCCCGCGCCGTTTCATCGACCAGCTGAATCACCGCACCGTCACGACCGATCAGGTAGTGGGCGCTTACCTTGCGCTGTGGGTCGGTGAGCGTGGCCAGCGCCTTGCCAACAGTGTCGTTGGTGGTCTGGTGCAGGATGACGAAGTTCGGCCGGCGCTGATCGACGTTGGGTGACGGG
>CAJBYR010000134.1 GCA_903959855.1 uncultured beta proteobacterium | reverse complement strand
GCGCCGAAGATCAGCTGGCCGGCCTTGGTGTTGGGCGAGGTGACGTAGTCGGTGGCGATGAAGAATGCCCCGAGCATGGCGCCGCCCGACAGCAAATGGGTGCCCGCATCGAGGTAGTGCGCCGGATCGACGGCATGCAGGATAGCCGCCGGCAGGGCGATGCCGGCCAGCATGGCGAGCGGGATGTGCCAGGTGATGATGCGCAGGGCCATCATCGCGACGCCGCCGGCGGCGATCAGCCAGGCCGCGGTTTCGCCCATGCTGCCCGGGTGGCTGCCATACCAGCCTGGCGACGGCGCCTGAACCAGCGACTGCAGCAGGTCGACGCCGCGCGACAGTTCGGTCTTGGTGAAGCCGAGCAGGCTGGCGCTGGCGATAGCGTCGTAGGCCGCCGGCACGCCGTTGAGGGTGATGCGCAGGCCGTCGATCAGGCCCGGTGCGCCGGGGCTGAACATGGGCAGCGGCGCAATCCAGGCCGTCATCTGCACCGGAAAGGAAATCAGCAGGGCGACGCGCGCCACCATGGCCGGGTTGAACAGGTTCTGGCCGAGGCCGCCGAACACCTGCTTGCCCAGCACCGTGGCGAACAGGCCGCCGAAAACGCCGATCCACCACGGCGCCCAGGGCGGCAGCGAAACCGCCAGCAGCCAGCCGGTGAGGACCGCTGAACCGTCGAGCAGCACCGGCGTCGCCTGGCGACCCTGCAGGCGCAGGCAGAAGGCTTCGCCGAGTATGGCGGAGCCGACGGTGATGAACCACAGATACACCGCCGGCCAGCCGTAAAGCCAGAAGCCGAACAGCGTGGCCGGCGCCAGCGCCGCCATGACCGTGGCCATGACGCGGCCGGCGCTGTTCGAAGTGGTAGCGTGCGGTGCGGCGACCGCAATCCCGATGGTTTGGCTCATGCCGTGGCTCCCGTTGCCGGTTCCGCGGCCGCGGCCGCGGCCTTGGCGGCGGCGCGTTCCGCCTTGCGCCGTGCCGCCAGCGCCGACTTTTCCTTGGCTTCGCGTTCCAGCCGGGTGATGCGCTCTTCAGCCAGACGCCGGGTGGCATCGGTGCGCAGCTTGGCGCGATCGCGGGCGGCGAGTTCGCCCTTGGCGTAGCTGAAGTACTGCACCAGGGGAATGTGCGAGGGGCAGACATAGGCGCAACAGCCGCAGGATATGCAATCGCTGAGCTTGTAATCGACCGCCGCGTCGAGTTCGCCGGCGCGGATGCGGGAGGCCATCTCCAGCGGCAGCAGGCCCATCGGACAAGCTTTGGTGCAACTGCCACAACGGATGCAGGGGCCGGCCGGCGGAATGGTTGCCTCGCGGGCATCGAAGGCCAGTATCCCGGAGGCGCCCTTGACCAGCGGAATCCGCCCGTGCAGGAGCGGCGTGCCCATCATCGGCCCGCCCAGGATCAGGCGCGCCGGCCGTGCCTTGAGGCCGCAGAAGGCCAGCAGCTCGTCGACCAGGGTGCCCAGCGGCGCCATGATGTTGCCCGGCTTGTCCACCGCGCCGCCATTGATGGTGACAATGCGTTCGACCAGCGGGCGACCGTGGCGGATCGCCTGGTGCACGGCGGCGCAGGTGGAAACGTTATGCACCAGCACGCCGACTTCGGCGGCACGCGCGTCGGCCGGCACTTCCTTGCCGGTCAGGGTCTGGATCAATTGCTTGTCCGAGCCCATCGGATAGCGCGCCGGGACCGGGCAGATCTTTACCTCAGGAAATTTCGCCGCCGCGACGCGCATCGCGGCGATAGCCTCCGGCTTGTTGTCCTCGATGCCGACCAGCGCCTCTTTCGCGCCGATGGCATGCATCACGATGCGCGCGCCGTCGATCACCTGGTCGGCGAAGTCTCGCATGACGCAGTCATCGGACGAGAGATAGGGTTCGCACTCGCCGCCATTGACGATCAACGTCGTCACCGCCAGACGCTTGCCCAGCGCGAACTTGACCGCGGCGGGAAAAGTCGCGCCGCCCAGGCCGACGACGCCGGCCGCCGCAGTGCGCCGGGCGATTTCCTCGGGCGCCAGGACGAAGGGATCCTCGACCGGATCGGTTTCGATCCAGCGATTGGAGTAATCGTTATCGACCGTGATGGCGGCGAAGGCAAGCCCGGAGGGATGCGGCGCCGTGACGTCACCGATGACGGTTACGATACCCGAGACCGGCGAGTGGATCGGCGCCGAGATGTTGCCCTGGGCCTCTGCCAGCAACTGGCCTTTGAGCACCTGCTGGCCGACCAGCACGATGGGCCGCGCCGCGCCGCCGACATGCTGGTGCAGCGGCATATACACGCGCGCCGGCGGCGGCAGGAAGCGCAGCGGCACGTCGGCCGCCGGGCGCTTGTGGTCGTCCGGATGGACGCCCCAGCTTGGATGCTTGAAGATGCGCTCGAAGAATCCCATCATCGTGTCCTCATGCAGCGGCGGCCATGGCCGCCGGCTTGGGCCAGATCCAGTGCTGCAGGGTGACCGGCACCGGCACCAGCGACATCGCCTCGGTCGGGCAGCGGTCGATGCAGGCAGCACAGCCGGTGCAGGCTTCGCGGATCACGTTGTGGATCTGCTTTGCTGCGCCGACGATGGCGTCGGTCGGGCAAGCCTTGATGCAGCGGCAGCAGCCGATGCAGATTTCCTCGGCCACCAGCGCCAGCTTCGGGCCGTCGTCGACCACGGCGGTGAGATCGAGCTTGACGCCCAGCATCGCCGCCAGCGCTTCGGCCACCGATTTGCCCCCGGGCGGGCACAGCGTCGGCAGGGCTTCGCCGCGCGCCAGAGCCGCCGCCGCCTGGCTGCAGCCAACGTAGCCGCACTGGCCGCATTGCGAGCCGGGCAACATGTCCTTCAGTTTGCCCTCGATCGGGTCTTCCGCGACCGCCAGATAGCGCGCCGCGGTGCCGAGCATGGCACCGAGTGCGAGGCCCATCAGGGCGAGGGTTGCGACGGCGATGAGCATGACAATTCCTCCTGTGCGCTAGCCGGTACTGATGCCGGAAAAACCCATGAAAGCCATCGCCAGCAGGCTGGCGACGATGAAACCGAGCGGCGGGCCGGCGAACAGGCGCGGCACGTCGGCCAGCGCCAGGCGTTCACGCAGGCCGGCGAAGATCACCATGACCAGGCTGTAACCCAGCGACGAGGCGAAACCGAACAATGTGGCATTGAGGAAGCTCATGTGGCCCTCAACCAGCAGCAGGGCGACGCCGAGCACGGCGCAGTTGGTGGTGATCAGCGGCAGGTAAATGCCGAGCATCTGGAACAGGGCCGGCGACACCTTCTTGATGGTCAGCTCGGTAAATTGCACGGCGCTGGCGATGACCAGGATGAAGGTCACGGTGCGCAAATAGCCCAGGCCGAAGGCATCGAGCAGGTAGTGCTGCACGGCCCAGTCGGCCATCGACGACACCGTGATGACAAAGGTGGTGGCCAGGCCCATGCCGGCCGCCGTATCGATGCGCGTGGTGACGCCCATGAAGGAACAGAGGCCAAGGAAGCGGGCCAGGATCACGTTGTTGACCAGCGCCGCGCCGATCATCATCAGGGCGAAATCCTTCATGTCGTATCCTTTCCACCGCAGGTCTCGCCGGGTCTTGCGCGGCGCAGGAAATGCGGCGCGAGTTCGCCCTGAGCCGAAAGTCGGCGCGCGATGATGCGCGCCAGCAGCAGGCCGGACAGCAGCCCGCCGGCCATCGCCGCCATGGTGGCGAGGTCGCTGCCGAAGGCGCTCTCAACGATGCCGGCGGCCGTCAATGCCGTCGCCAGCGGTAGCCCATAGGCAGTGAGCGCGGCGCGGATCAGGGCACGTTCGGCGACGCCTACCACGACGCGCTCGCCGACCTGCAGGCCGCCCACATTGTCGAGGGCGAAACGCCGTGCCGCGATGCGGTCGGTCACCGTTCCGATTCCGCCCGCAACCGACCCGCAGCTTGCCGCCGAAGCACAACTGCCGCAACTCGTCGTCTGCTCAGGTTCCAGCCAGGCCGTCGCGCCATCGACGCCGACCACGCGGGCAATGCCTTCAACGGTATGCAAATAAGCCCCCCCCGAAGTCACCTCGCGGCGACCTCCCCCCAGGGGGGCAAGAAACTCTTGGGGCGGCCCGGCGAGTTTCTCAGGCGACACTGTGCGCCCCTCCCATCTGGATCTCCTTGCCGGCGCGCAGGTCGAGCAGGCGCTTGACCACCACCAGCAGGCCGGTGACAAGGAAGCCGCCTGGCGGCAGGATCATCATCAGCACGCCCGTGTCAGCCGGCAGCAGGCGCATTTCGATGGCCTTGAAGGCCGGGCCGAGCAGCAGCGAGGCGTCGGCGAACAGCGTGCCGTTGCCGGTGATCTCGCGCACCGCGCCGATCGCCGTCAGCGCAATGGTGAAGCCCAGGCCCATGAACAGGCCGTCGAGGAAAGAAGGCAACACCGGCTGCTTGGCAGCGAAGGCTTCGAGGCGCGCCAGCGGCAGGCAGTTGGAAACGATCAACGGTATGAACAGGCCCAGCACCTTGTACAGCTCGTGCATCCAGGCGTTCATCGCCAGATCGACCAGAGTCACCATCGCGGCGACGATCAGGATATATACGGGGATGCGCACTTCCGGAGTGATCAGATTGCGGAACAGCGCCACCAGCAGGCTGGAGGCGGCCATTACCACGGCGGTGGCCAGGCCCATGCCGAAGCCGTTGGTGGCGCTGGTGGTCATGGCCATCGCCGGGCACATGCCGAGCAGCATGCTGAAGACACCGTTGTTGTCCCACAGGCCGTCCTTGACGATGGTCTTGTAGTTGGCGGTCATGTCAGCTCCCGTCGATCAGCTTCGCCTTGTTGGCGGCGAAGAATTCAAGCCCGCTGCGGATTGCGGTCAGCACACCACTCGGCGTGATGGTGGCGCCGGCGAACTGGTCGAACTGGCCGCCATCCTTTTTCACCTTCCAGCGCTCCAGCGGCGGATTGCCCAGTGACAGGCCATCGAAGCGCAGGATCCAGTCGCCTTTTTTGACTTCGATCTTGTCGCCCAGGCCCGGCGTCTCCTTGTGCGCCAGCACGCGCACGCCGAGCAACTTGCCCTCACGGTCGATGCCGAGCATCAGCTTCATTTCGCCGGCATAGCCGGTACCGAAGATTTCGTAGGCCACCGCCGTCACCACACCGCCCTTGCGCGCCCGATACACGGTCAGTTCGCGGCCGGCGGCGTTCTTGATGGCCAGGGTATCGGTTACCGGATTGTTGTCGTGGATACCGTCGGGCAACACCTGCGACAACGAGTTCTGCTTGTCCTCCATGGCACGCGCCGCGATGTCATCGACCGTGATCCGGTCCGTGATCGCCAGCAGCAGGCCGAAGCCGAGGCAGAAGGCGCCAAGGATCACGCCGTGCATCAGGCTGCGCGGTGGCGGAGAGGGTTCCGGCAATAGGATGATTGGAGCGTTCATGGGCGTGCAACGGATATCGGTTGTGCATCCCTTTGCAGATTCTGTGCCACGCATCGGCAACGCGGTCCAAATCGGGGCAGGCGAACGCAAGTCCGCACCAGCTTGGAAGTTTTTTCCCTTCCGGAATCCTCGCCGTAACACCGGCGCCGACTTTCGCGAGTGTCGCAAGTCCTACAAAACACGACAAAACATCAAAAAATTGGTTGTTTAATCAGTCTCGGCACGGAACCTGCTCATTCCCCTTCAACTATTCTGAACGGGCGGTACATCATGACCAAAAAGCAGTTCAGCATCGCCACCGGCATTGACGCAAAACCCGCCGGGCGGGGGGCACCGAGCATCCATCCCGCCGTGTTCCAGCAAACGGTGGCACAGGCCGACATGGCGATCTCGATCACCGATGTGCAGGGCAACATCCTTTACGTCAATCCGGCCTTTACCCGCGTCACCGGCTACGACACGTCCGAAGCCATCAACCACAACCAATCCCTGCTGTCGAACAAAACCACCCCGCCCGAAATCTACAAGTCGATGTGGCAGAAGATTTCGCGCGGCGAGCCCTGGGACGGGCGCCTGGTGAATCGGCGCAAGGACGGCACGCGCTACCTCGCCGAGTTGTCGATCTCGCCGGTGGTCGATGGCAGCGGTGTGGTGGTCAACTACCTCGGCATGCATCGCGACATTACCGGCATGCATCGCCTCGAAGCGCAGGTGCGCAACCAGAAGGCGCTGATCGAATCGGTGGTCGACGCCGCGCCGATGGTGATCGCCCTGCTCGATGTGGACGATCGCGTGGTGCTCGACAACCAGGAATACAAAAAGCTGCAGGCCGACCTCGGCATGGCCGAACCGGCGCCGATGCTGATGACGGCGATCCGCGCCCTGCGCGAAAACCTGCCGCCAGGCGGACGGAGGACTCCCGGCTACGACTTCCTCGACCTTGAAGTACGCCTCGACCTGCCCGGCGGCAAGCCGCCGCGCTGGTTTTCCTGCTCGGGGAGCCGCGTGCGCGAGGACGACGTGCGCGCCGACGCCTTCTTTGCCGGCGGCAGCCGCGACTACCTGCTACTGGTGGCGAAGGAGATCACCGGCCTGCGCGCGCAGCAGGAAAAAGTGCGCGTCGCCGCGCTGCAGGCGGTAATGAGCGAGGAGGATCGCGTCGCCGCGCTGCGCGAAAGCCTGTCCGCCGCCACCTTCCGCCTCGAAGGCCCGCTCAACATGATGGCCTCGGCCGTCGGCATGCTGGCCCGGCGCAGCGGCGCCGCCGACCCGATGGCGGCAGCGCTGGGCGAGGCGGTCGCCGCCGGCGAGGCCGCGCTGGCCGATCTGCGCACCATGATCCCGGCCGAGAGCCGCGAGGCTGCCGGCCCGGTCAACGTCAATGAACTGTTGCGCGACGTGCTCGACCTCGCCACCGAGCGCATGCTGGCCAATGGCATCCGCGTCAGCTGGAAGCCGCAGGCCATGCTGCCCGCATTGCAGGCGCATCCCAACAAGCTGCGCAGCCTGTTCAAGGCCCTGGTGGACAACGCCGTCGAGGCCATGAGCGTGCGTGGCTGGCGCGAGCGCGAGCTGCTGGTGATCACCCGCGCCCGCCTGGGCAGCCTCGAAGTCCTCATCGACGACAGCGGCCCCGGCATCCCGCCCGAACTGCAGCTCAAGGTTTTCGAACCGTTCTACACCACCAAGCGCGAGGGCCGGCGCCACCTCGGCACTGGCCTGGCAACCGCGCTGCAGATCGCCGCCGACCACGGCGGCAGCATCGAGATCGACGCCGCGCGCAAGGCCGGCTGCCGTGTCTGCGTGCTGCTGCCGTTGAAGCGCAGCCGATGATGGATACCGGCTCGCCGAAGTTGCTGCGCACCCAGTACGAGACGCTGTTCCGCGTCTCGCAAGTGCTGTCGCGCTCGCTCGACTTCCAGCACACGCTGCGCGAAGTGCTGCGCTCGCTCGAAATCACAGGCCACCTGACGCGCGCCATGGTCAGCGTGGTTGATCCCGACGCCGGCGACCTCACCGTGCATGCCGTGCACGGGCTCGATGCCGAGACCTTCGAACCGGTACGCTACCAGCCCGGCGAGGGCCTGCTCGGCGTGCTGCTGGAAGGCAAGCGCACCATCGCCATCGCGCGCCTGGGCGACGATCCGCGCTTCCTCAACCGGCTCGGGCTCTATGACAAGGATCTACCCTTCATCGCCGTGCCGATCCAGGTCGGCGGCGCGCTACAGGGCGTGCTGGCGGTACAGCCCGACCAACCCGACGACGGCCTGCTCGAGGAGCGCGTGCATTTCGTCGAAATGGTGGCCAACCTGATCGGCCAGAGCGTGCGCCTCTCGCTCGAAGTGGAAACCGAACGCAAGGCGCTGGCGGAAGAACGCGACACCCTGCGCCGCACCGTGCGCCAGAAACACGGCTTCGACAACCTGGTCGGACATTCGGCGCCGATGCGACGAATTTTCGACCAGATCCGCCTGGTCTCGAAATGGCCGACCACGGTGCTGATCCGCGGTGAAACCGGCACTGGCAAGGAACTCATCGCCAACGCCATCCACTACAACTCGCCGCGTGCGCGCGGGCCCTACGTGCGGCTCAACTGCGCCTCGCTGCCCGAGACACTGCTCGAAACCGAACTCTTCGGCCATGAAAAGGGCGCCTTCACCGGCGCCGTCGCCTCGCGCAAGGGCCGCTTCGAAATGGCCGACGGCGGCACGCTGTTCCTCGACGAGATCGGCGAAATCTCGCCCGCCTTCCAGGCCAAGCTGCTGCGCGTGCTGCAGGAAGGCGAACTGGAAAGAGTAGGCGCCGGCCGCACGGTGAAGGTCGACGTGCGCCTGATCGCCGCCACCCACCGCGACCTCGAAGCCGCCGTCGAGGCCGGCGACTTTCGCGAGGATCTCTACTATCGCCTTAACGTCATGCCCATCCTGCCGCCGCCGCTGCGCGAACGCATGGAAGACCTGCCGGAAATCGCGCGCCACCTGCTCGACCGCCTCGGCGGCGTGCAGAGCCGGCCGCTGACGCTGACCGGCGCCGCACAGCGACGCCTGGCACAGCACCACTGGCCGGGCAATATCCGCGAACTGGAGAACTGCCTGGAACGCGCGGCGGTGATGTCGCTCGACGGCGACATTGACGCCGAGCTGATCCGCGTCGACAAGCCGCGCGCCACCTCCCGCAACCCGGTCGCCGTGGCGCCAGCGCCGACTCTCAAGATCAGTGCCGACGGCGACGGCAACGACGACGCCATCGATCCCGGCGCCGAGCAAAGCGAACGCCAGCGCGTGGTCGCCGCCCTGGAGCAGGCCGGCTGGGTGCAGGCCCGCGCTGCGCGCCTGCTGGGCATGACACCGCGCCAGATCGCCTATCGCATCCAGACCTTGAATATCGAAGTGCGGCAGATATGACGAAGCGGATAGCCCTCTACTTCGGCACTGACACCGGCCGCACCCGACGCATCGCCAAGCTGATCGCGCAAAAGCTCGGCGATCGCGCCCTGGCGCCGGCGAACATCGGTCGCACCTCGGTCGAGGATTTCCTCGCCCACGACACCCTGATCCTCGGCACGCCGACCTATGGCGAAGGCGCGCTGCCGGGCTTGTCTACCGGCCTGGCGCAGGAAAGCTGGGAGGAATTCCTGCCGCGCCTGCAGGGGCGCGACATGCGCGGCAAAACCGTGGCCCTGTTCGGCCTGGGCGACCAGGACAAGTACGCCAACGAATTCGTCGATGCCATGCTCCTGATCCACGATGCCGTGGTCGATTGCGGTGCCCGCGTGATCGGCACCTGGCCTGCCGGAGGTTATAGCTTCAAGGCATCGCAGGCCTTGATCGGCAACCACTTTGTCGGCCTGGCGCTGGATCAGATCAATCAGGCAACACTAAGCGAAAGTCGTATCGATGCCTGGCTCGCGCAACTTGCCGGCGAACTCGGTTAGAAGCGCCCGATGAATGTGCTGATCCCCAGCGCGCTGCGCTCCTGCAGCGGGCGCGTCTGGATCGGGGCGCACGGCGCGACGCTGGCCGACGTACTCGCCGACGTTGACCAGGCGCTACCCTGGCATGCGTTTCCGCAGGATCGACGAACAGAGCCGCATCCGCCCGCACATCTGCTTCTTCGTCGCCGGCGCGCAGGCGCGCGACCCGAACGCGGAACCACTCATCATGCAGGCTTTGAGCGGCGTCTGATGGAGATGCGAACAAAAGTCGGCGCTGGCGTTACGGCAAGGGTATCCTTTGCGGAAATCGACGTGAAATGAAGTGATCGCAAAGAAGGAGATTTCAATGGGGCGTCGCGAAATCATTGAATTGGCAATGCAACTGGAACCATCGGAACGTTTCGAGGTAGCCGAGGAACTGTTGCGCAGCGTAGAGCAGGTCAATCCGGAAATTGATCGACTCTGGATCGAGGAGGCGGAGCGTCGGCTAGCCGCCTATCGGGCAGGCAAAGTCAAGGGTATTCCCGCCGAAGACATCTTCGGCACTTTCTGATGCGGGTGATATTTTCACCCGAGGCAAGAGCCGAGTTCGATGCAGCCGTTGAATACTATGACTAGCAACGTCAGGGACTTGGCGACGAATTACGCGCGGAAGTTCGCGAATTTCTGCCGCGGCTGCAAAGGTCGCCGCTGACATTTCCGGTGGAACGTGGCGACGTTCGCCGGCTGATTCTGGCGCGGTTTCCCTACAAGCTGCTGTATTCGGTGGAATCCGATCACGTCTATGTCATCGCAATCGCCCATCGCCGCCGGGCGCCGGGCTACTGGGTAGAACGCGCCGAGTAAATCGTACCCACGATTCAGTTCAAGTACTGTCCGAAACCGGAACCCTCGCCCTTGGTTCGGTGGCGCACATAGCGCACCCTGGAGTCGCGTTAGCCTTAGCGCCGCGCACCGCAATCAGTCGAGATAAGCCGGACGAAATGACAACCGCACAATGGTTCCTGCTGGTCGGCGGCCTGCTGCCGGCCAGGGGGGCCACAGCGTCGCTGCTGACGCGCCTGCCGGTGACGCCGGCCATCACCGACCTGCTGGTCGGACCGACGGTGCTCAACGTATTCCACTTCAATCCGCTCAAGCAGTCGGCCCTGCTGGAGGTGCTGACCGAAGTGGTGGTGCTGATTTCGCTGTTTTCCGCCGGCGTCAAGATGCCGGTGCCGGTCTGCCTCGCGCGCTGGCGCCCACCGATCCGGTGCTGGCACCGATGTCCAGGTCCGTCATCCCGCCGACCGCGACCAGTTGCGCTACACCCTGACCTGCGAGGCCGGCATGAACGACGGCAGTGCCTTTCCCTTCGTGATGCTGGGCCTGGGTCTGTTCGGTTTGCGCGACCTCGTCGAGTTCGGCCTGCAATGGGTGCTGTTCGACGTGATGTGGGCCACCGTAGCAGGCGTCGCCATCGGCGCGCTGGTCGGCTGCACCATGTTCCTCGACTCATGGAGCTGGCGGGCGGCGGGCCTGGCGCTGTTCCTGTTTGCGGTGGCGCGCCCGCTCAGCGTCCTCGCTTGCCGCTTTGGGTGGACCTGAACTGGATAAGGCCGCCACATCGGCCCGCGCCATGTGCAGCTTCTTGTAGCTATCGATCAGGCGCCGGTGCCTGTCGAGCCCTTCCAGTTTCATGCTGGTCGGCGTCAAGCCGAAGAAGCGCACGCTGCCATCCACTGAGCCCAGCACCGCATCCATCCGCGCGTCGCCAAACATCCGGCGGAAATTGACCCCGTAATCGTCCAGTTCCAGGTCGTCGTCCAGCAGCACCTCCAGCACCACGTTCAAGGCCTGATAGAACAATCCGCGCTCGACCGTGTTTTCGTTGTACTGCAGGAAGCGTCCCACCAGTTCTTGCGCCGCCTCAAATTGCTGCAAGGCGAGATTGATCAGCAGCTTCAACTCCAGAATCGTCAGCTGGCCCCAGGCCGTGTTCTCGTCAAACTCGATGCCGATCAGCGTGATGATGTCGGTGTAATCATCCAGCTCACTGTCTTCCAAACGCTTGAGCAGTGCTTTCAGCTTGGCATCCGTCAGTCGATGCAGGTTCAGAATATCGGCACGGAACGCCAGCGCCTTGTTGGTGTTGTCCCAGATCAGATCCTCGACCGGGTAAATTTCCGAATACCCCGGCACCAGAATGCGGCAGGCCACCGCGTTGCAACTGCCGCCAAGCTGGTCGAACACCGCCATGTACACTTCCTTGCCCATGCCTTCGAGAATGCCGAACAAGGTGGCAGCTTCCTCGGCATTGGATTCTTCACCCTGGCCGGAAAAATCCCACTCGACAAAATCGTAATCGGCTTTGGCGCTGAAAAAGCGCCACGACACCACGCCGCTGGAATCGATGAAGTGTTCGACAAAGTTATTCGGCTCGGTGACGGCATTGCTTTCAAAGGTGGGCCGGGGCAAATCGTTCAGGCCTTCAAAACTGCGCCCCTGCAGCAACTCGGTAAGGCTGCGCTCCAGCGCCACCTCCAGGCTGGGGTGCGCCCCGAACGAGGCAAACACACCGCCGGTACGCGGGTTCATCAAGGTGACGCACATCACCGGAAATTCCCCGCCCAGCGACGCATCCTTGACCAGCACCGGAAAGCCCTGCTTTTCCAGTTCCTCAATGCCGGCCAGGATGCCCGGATACTTCGCCAGCACATGCTGCGGCACATCCGGCAGGGCGAGCTCCCCTTCCAGGATTTCGCGTTTGACCGCCCGCTCAAAAATTTCCGACAGGCATTGCACCTGCGCTTCGGCCAGCGTATTGCCGGCACTCATGCCATTGCTGAGGAACAGGTTGTCGATCAGGTTGGCGGGAAAATACACCACCTCTCCGTCCGACTGGCGCACATAGGGCAGCGCACAGATGCCGCGCTTCACATTGCCGGAGTTGGTGTCGACCAGATGCGAGCCGCGCAACTCGCCATCGGGGTTGTAAATTTGCCGGCTGTATTCATCGAGTATTCCATCCGGCAGCGCATCCTTGCGGCCAGGCTTGAACCAGCGCTCATTCGGGTAATGCACGAACGCTGCGTCGGCAATGTCCTCGCCCCAGAACTGGTCGTTGTAGAAATGATTGCAATTCGCCCGTTCGATGAATTCGCCCAGGGCCGACGCCAGGGCACTTTCCCTGGTTGCGCCCTTGCCATTGGTAAAGCACATCGGCGAATGGGCATCGCGGATATGCAGTGACCACACATTGGGAACCAGATTGCGCCACGAAGCGATTTCAATCTTCATGCCCAGGCCCGCCAGAATCCCCGACATGTTGGCGATGGTTTGCTCCAGCGGCAGGTCCTTGCCGGCGATACAGGTACTCGCTTCCGACTCCGAATTCAGCATCAGCAAGGCCTGCGCATCGGCATCCAGATTTTCCACTTCCTCGATCACGAACTCGGGCCCGGCTTGCACCACCTTCTTCACCGTGCAACGCTCGATGGAACGCAAAATGCCCTGCCGGTCTTTGGCGGAAATATCCGCCGGCAACTCAACCTGAATCTTGAAAATCTGCTGGTAGCGATTCCCCGGATCAACGATATTGTTCTGCGACAGGCGGATGTTGTCGGTAGGAATATTGCGGGTTTCGCAGTACAACTTGACGAAGTAGGCCGCGCACAAGGCCGACGACGCCAGAAAGTAATCGAACGGACCCGGCGCCGAGCCATCGCCCTTGTAGCGGATAGGCTGATCGGCCACCACCGTGAAGTCATCGAACCTGGCTTCAAGACGAAGCTTGTCGAGAAAGTTGACCTTAATTTCCATGTAGGAATCCCAGCTCAAAACGGATTGGCCGCCATTATCGGATTTTCCCGTGGAAAAACCTTGCCTCTCCGCACTTCGAAGCCGAGGAGTACTGCGGGCATCGGCAACCTGACGCAGGTACGCATCCGCTTTTTCCGGGGCAATCGACCCGCAGCTGATTCGCGGCGATCTGAACGTGAGCCGCGCCCGGGCCAGCACCTGCCGTCGGATTCTCTTCCCTGGCGCAGGCAACGACTTCCCATCCGCCTCTGCCGCGGTCATTGGAGCGACGACACACCGCAAACTCCAATCATGACGAAGGCGAAAGCCCCGGCCATTGAACTGAGCTAACATGCAGCTGCAGGACTTGTTTTGCATTCCAGGCAGTCAATTGATGCGCCTCGGAAAAATCTGCGGATTCAGCAGAACAATCAAAGCCAGTTATCGCTTGACCAACACTCTCAAGGTATGTTGAATCAGAAAAGACCATTTGTGCTTTTTGTGTTGGTCCTGGCGGTATCGGCCACGAGCTTCTGGATATGGGGTCCCGGCAAGAATACGGCGAAGACCAAAGACCCAAGCGTAGTCCCTGTGATCAGTGCTGCTGCAACCAGGATGGACGTGCCTGTTCACCTGACAGCGAATGGCACCGTCGCTGCCCTGCAGTCGGTGGAGGTGCGGGCGCAGATCAATGCGACTATCAAATCCGTTCATGTCCATGAAGGGCGGTTTGTAAAGCGGGGCGATCGCCTGTTTTCACTCGATGTGCGCACTGAGGATGCCAATCTTGGCAAGTCCGAAGCGCAGGTCACCAAGAGTCGGGCTGATTTGGCCAATGCCGAACGCAACCTGCGGCGCCAGCGCGAGTTGTTCAACCAGAAGTTCATATCGCAGACAGCGTTGGACGCTGTCCAGAACCAGGCTGACAGCCTGCGCGCCCAACTTGCGGCGGACCTGGCTGCAGTGGAAGGTAGCCGCATTGCCCGCGACTTCGGCGAGATCGTTGCCCCGATTGCCGGACGCACAGGTGCTGTGGCGGTATATCCCGGTAGCCTGGTGCAATCGACGGGTACCGCGCTGGTAAGCATTACCCAAATCGATCCGATCAACGTCAGCTTCACCTTGCCTGAAAGCGAATTGCCTTCCCTGCAGAAAGCCTTTGCCGGCGGCGGCGTTGAGGTTACTGCCCAGATTGACTCATCCACCGAGGACTCACGCAAGGGAAAACTGGTATTCATCGATAACAGCGTTGATAGCGCCAGCGGAACAATCCGGCTCAAGGCAAGCTTTGCCAATGCCGATGGCAGGCTCTGGCCAGGCATGTTCGTTACCGTTGCATTGTCGCCACGCACGCTGGTGAATGCACTCGTTGTCCCCTTACAGGCAGTACAAACGGGGCCCGAGAAGAAATTCATCTACGTTATTGGGGACGACGGAAAGGTGGTGTCGAAGCCCGCGCGTGTCTTGCTGATGCAGGATGGCCGTGCCGTGATCGACGGCATCAATGCCGGCGATAAGGTGGTGGTAGAGGGTGCGCAAAATTTGCGTCCGGGCCGTATGGTCGTGGAGGCAAAGCCGGCGCCGGAAAAGTCCGCGCCGCAGAAAAGCAAGCCGTGAACCTTTCCGAACTTTGCATCCGTCGGCCGGTAATGACGGTGCTGCTTTCAGCGTCGGCCATCGTCGCCGGCATCATCGCTTACGGCGAAATTCCGATCTCCGCGCTGCCTAGCTACGACTCGCCCACCATTTCGGTCACTGCGGTGCTGCCTGGCGCCAGCCCTGAGACCATGGCCTCGTCCGTGGCAACACCGCTGGAACGACAGTTTTCGACAATTTCCGGTCTGGCCGTAATCAACTCCACGTCGACCCTGGGCAGCACATCGATCACGCTGGAGTTCGATCAGGATCGCAACATTGACAGCGCGTCGATCGACGTTCAGGCGGCATTGCTGCGTGCGCAGCGTTCGCTGCCGACCGAAATGACGACACCACCGGCTTACCGGAAGGTGAATCCCGCTGAATCGTCGATCATCTTCCTGTCGCTGACATCGCCATCCATGGCGCTTTCCGATTTGAGCAGCTTTGCGGAAAGCCTGATTGCGCCGACCCTGTCCACGCTCGCCGGAGTTGCACAAGTCAACATCAACGGCCAGAAGAAGTACGCGGTGCGCATCCACCTCAACGCCGACGCCCTGGCCGCCCGCAACCTGACTGTCGACGACATTGCCGTTGCCGTGCGCGGCGCCAACAGTAATTCCCCGGTGGGCACGCTCGATGGAGCGCGTCAGACACTGACCATTCAGGCCAACCGGCAACTCACCAATGCCGCAGCGTTCGCCGGCCTGATCATGACCGCCTTGCCCGGTGGCCGGCCGGTGCGCCTTGGCGACGTGGCCTCCGTCGAAGATAGTGTGGAATCGATCAAGACAGCGAGTTGGACCAACAATGAACGGTCCATTACCTTGTCGGTGCAACGACAACCCGGGGCCAATACCGTCGCGACAGTAGATGCCATTCGCGCCGCCATGCCGGGCCTGGTTGCGCAGATGCCGTCCTCGGTCGAACTAAAGCTACTGATTGACCGGTCGCGGTCGATTCGTGATTCGATCCATGATGTGCAACTGACACTGGCGGCAACCATCGTGTTGGTCCTGCTGGTGATCTTTTTGTTTTTGCGCAAAGCCAGTGCGACGATCATTCCGGCGCTTTCACTACCGATTTCGCTGATGGCAACTGTTGCCGTGATGCGGGCATTGGGCTACAGCCTCGACAATATTTCCCTGCTGGCCATTACGCTGGCGGTCGGATTGGTCGTGGATGACGCGATCGTGATGCTGGAGAATATTGTCCGCCATATCGAAAACGGTGAGACGCCGTTACGCGCGGCACTGGTTGGATCGCGCGAGATGAGCTTCACCATCATTTCGATTTCAATATCGCTGGTGGCAGTATTCATTCCGATATTCTTCATGCCTGGTGTCGTCGGCTTGTTGTTCCATGAGTTTGCCGCCGTCGTCAGCATCGCCGTACTGGTATCAGCGGTGGTTTCGCTAACACTGATACCGATGATGGCCAGCCGTTATGTGACGCATGAAGCACACGATGAGTCAGGGTTGGGCATGCGCTGCACGGCCTGGTTCGAGCGTGGGTTCAATCGTTTGCTGGGCTACTACGAAGTCACGCTCGACTGGGCCTTGCGACACAACCGACTGACCCTTTCGCTGGCAGTCGCCACGTTTTTTGCCACGTGGGCTCTGTTTGCTGTGCTACCGAAAGGTTTTTTCCCAAGCGAGGATATCGGTCAAGCGTCCATCACGGTTGAGGCCGTGGAAGATATTTCTTTTCCCGCAATGAGCGCCTTGCTCCAGCAGACCGGAGAAGTGATTCGTTCCAACCCGGCGGTG
>CAJBYR010000133.1 GCA_903959855.1 uncultured beta proteobacterium | reverse complement strand
CCCGGCGCCGAGTGGCCCTGCGAGAACACCAGGTCGCCGCCGTGCTGCTCGGAGGGCGCATGCCAGAAGTGGTTGTAGCCGATGTCATACAGCGTCGCCGCCGAGGCGTAGCTGGCGATGTGGCCGCCGAGGCCCGAGTCATCCTTGTTCGCCCGCAGCACCATGACCATCGCATTCCAGCGCGCATAGTCGCGGATCTTCTGCTCCATTTCGTAATCGCCCGGCGTCACCGGCTGCTGGTCGGCGGGAATGGTATTGGTGTATTCGGTGTTGGCGCTGTAGGGCATGTTGATGCCCGTGTGGTGGCCCAGCGCAATCAGTTGTTCGAGCAGGAAATGTGCGCGCCCGGGACCTTCCTGGGCGATTACGGCTTCCAGTGCCTCAAGCCATTCACGGGTTTCCTGCGGATCGGCGTCGGATGACGACAGTTGGGGCGCTGACATGACTTCTCCTCGTCTCGTTGTGAAGGTCCGCTGGAGATCGTCCCGCGAACGTCTTGCTATTCGCGCCACGGATGCGCCACAGGGATCGGCCTGCGCAACGGCTTCCACAACGCTTTTTTGTTCCGCAGCATAGACCGGATTGCTCTGCCGGCAAACTGCGAATGTTCCACATTGTAAAATACCAATTCACAATGCGCAATAGTGGTTTCTACTTACCCGAAAGGAAAGCAGGCGCAGGCCATCACCGGGATCTCCGGGATGGCCAAAACGAACTGCAGGGAATTCAGTCTTCGGAGTTTTTGCGCACGCCGGCCTTAAGCCGGGCGCGGCTGGCGCGCTTGTCCTTGCGCTGGTGTGCGCCGCCCTTTTTCAGCAGGGGGTCGATGGCCACCGGGTTGCGCGGCCGGATCGTTCGCTGCCTGGCGCGCTTCATCGCGGACGGAAATTGATCACCGCACGGCCGTCTGCCACCTGCCGTGGCTCGGGCTTCCAGGCGTGACCAAAAACGATTTCGAAACTTGCGGGCAAGCGCCCGTCGGCATCGCGCGCCCAGGCGGCAAACACTTTGCGCCAGTCGCGCCAGGGCTGACGACCCAGAAGACCGTCACGCACTCCGAGATGGCGTTGATCGGCAAGGAAGGCGCGGGGGCCGGGATAGGTCAGGGTGATCATCTCCATATCCATCACCGGATCGCCGAAACCCGCGGCGACCAGCATGTCGCCCAGATCGTGCATGTCGAGGAAGCGTTTCGCCGTATCGCCGGCGCCGACTCCTATGGCCGCCTCACGCACTTCCTTGAGCGTATCCGGCCCCAACGCGGCAAAGCACAAAAGGCCGCCCACTTCCAGCACGCGCTGCATCTCACGAAACGCCGGGAGCGGATCGTCCAGCCAGTGCAGCATCAGATTCGACCAGACCAGCCCGATGCTTCCGGATGCCATCGGCAGGGCGCGCGCGTCGGCATTCAACAATCGCGGGCCGCGACCCATGACGCGCTGCAGGCGCGGGGTGGCGCGACGCAAGGCTTGCAGCATGGGCAGGGCGTAGTCGAGGGCGAGAGGCTGCGCCTTGGGATAGCGCTTCTGCAGGTCACGAATGCCGTCGCCGGTGGCACAGCCGATGTCGGCAATGCGGGCCGGCGCGATTTTTACCAGGTCGAGCCGCTCGGCCATGCGGGTGCCCACTTCGCGGGCGAGCACGGCAGCTACGTCATACGTATCCGCAGCTACGGCGAAGTCGCTGCGCACGGCTGTTTCAGGCGGCGTGCAGCCCCAGCCGCTTGAACAAGGCCTCGTCGCGCCCCGCTTCCGGGTTGTCGGCCGTCAGCAACTTGTCACCGTAGAAGATCGAATTGGCGCCGGCGAGAAAGCACAGGGCCTGCAGTTCGTCGCTCATTTCCTGGCGACCGGCAGACAGGCGCACCAGTGAGGCCGGCATGATGATGCGCGCCACGGCAATGGTGCGCACGAACTCGAAGGGATCCAGCGGCGGCGCGTTTTCCAGCGGCGTGCCGGGCATCGGTACCAGCTGGTTGATCGGCACCGATTCCGGCGGCGGCGTCAGGTTGGCCAACTCAGCCAGCAGCGAAGCGCGCGCGCGGCGGGTTTCACCCATGCCGACGATGCCGCCGCAGCAGACCTTGATGCCCGCCTCGCGCACCTGGCCGAGCGTGTCGAAACGATCCTGCTGGCTATGGGTGCTGATGACCTTGCCGTAGAACTCGGGCGCGGTATCCAGATTGTGGTTGTAGTAATCGAGCCCGGCCGCCTTGAGGCGTTCGGCCTGGCCGGCCTTGAGCATGCCCAGCGTGACGCAGGTTTCCATGCCCAGCGCCTTGACCGCACCGATCATGGTCGCCACGCGGTCGAGATCCTTGTCCTTGGGGCCGCGCCACGCGGCGCCCATGCAAAAGCGCGTGGCGCCTTTTTCTTTGGCGGCCTTCGCTGCGCTCACCACTTCCTCGACATCCAGCAGCGCCTCGCGCTCGGCCTCGCCGTGGTGCGCCGACTGCGAACAATAGCCGCAGTCCTCCGAGCAGCCGCCGGTCTTGATCGAAAGCAGGGTCGACAACTGGACCGCATTAGGCTGGTGGTGCTCGCGGTGCACATCCTGCGCGCGGAACAGCAGGTCGTTGAACGGCAGTTCGAACAGGCCGACGATGGCATCGGTAGACCAGCGCATGCCGGGTACAGCGGCCTGAGTACGGGTTTGCGGGGCAGCGGTGAGCGTCATCGCGTTGGCTCGCTAGAATGCGGGAAAGGCGCGAATCTTGGTGGAAGGAGGCGGGCTTGTCAAATTCACGGCAGCAGCACCGAAGCGCCGACAGATTCGTCGCGCGGCTGGCCGGCGCCTTATTTCCGCGCGAGTGCTTTCTCTGTGCCGCACCCTCGGCACAGGAGTTTCTCTGCCCCGCCTGCCTGGACAATCTGCCGTGCATGCCGGCCGACTGTTGCCCGATCTGCGCTTTGCCGACGCCATGCGCCGAGGTATGCGGCGCCTGCCTTAAGAAGCCGCCGAATTTCGATGCGACGCAAGCCGTCTTTCGCTACCAGTTCCCGATTGACCGCCTGGTGCAGTCGCTCAAGTACGCTCACCGTCTCGCCAGCGCCGACTTTCTCGGCAAGATGCTGCTGCCGCAGGTTCCGGATCGCCGCTTCGACATGATCCTGCCCGTGCCATTGGCCGCGCCGCGCCTGGCCGGGCGCGGCTTCAACCAGGCGCTTGAAATTTCACGTCGTCTGGCAGGGCAGCTGCATGTGCCGCTCGAAACCCGATTTGTCCTTCGCGGCATCGATACGACACCCCAGGCCGCGCTACCCTGGAAAGAGCGCGCGAAGAACATCCGCCACGCCTTCGAATGCGAAATCGACCTGACGGGAAAAGCCATACTGGTGATCGACGACGTAATGACAACCGGCGCGACATTGAACGAACTCGCCTGGACGCTCAAGGCGTGCGGCGCGGCACGGGTCGAGAACCTGGTGCTGGCGCGGACGCTGAAGCACTGAGCACCGCTAGAATCAGCGCTGGTTGATATGGGCGGAACCGATGACGCTACGTGATCCGGTAGACAAGAACATGCTGCGCATGGAAAGCCGGCGGTTTGCGGCGCGCTGCGAAGCCCAGGCATCGTCCGTTGAACGCGCCGACACCCTGCGCGAGATTACGCGGCTTTCCACCTCGCTATCTTTGCCTTCCGTGCTATCCGCCGACGAACCGGCGCGAGATGCCTTGCGCCTGCTGCAAACCCGGGCCGGCGACAGGGCGCGCGAACTCATCCAGGAACAGATCCAGGCCTACGCCCGCGCGGAAGACAGTCATCGCGAAAAGCTCAAGCGCGCGATGCTCGACGCCTGGACCAACCTCACCGGCCCGTTGGGCTACCTACGCAGCTGGGCGCAAGGGCGCCTCCTGGCAGCGGAGCGGCGCTCGGAGTGAAAGCGCCCCGAGACCGGCGACGGCCGCCCGATCTCAGCGCAGGCGCTGGTCGACGTGCTGCGCCAGATCGGGAGGCAGGTCGGGAGACTGGCGCGCCCGCAGATAGGCATCCCGCGCTTCGGATGGCTTGCCGGACGCATCCAGCGCAATTCCCAGGCCAGCCCACCAGCGCCCTTCCCCGGGGGACAGGCGTGCCGCATGCCGGTAACGTTCGACAGCCTCCGCGGAGCGCCCGGCGCGATTCAACAGGGCACCGGTAAAGCCCTGAAATTCCGCGCTGGCCTCGCCCGCGGCGGCGTTCTTCTGCAACAACTCGAGCGCAGCCGCCACCTGGTTTCGCTCCACCTTCAGTCTGGCCAGCGCCAGCGTCGATGACAAGCGCGTCGGCGCAATTTCCGTTCCCTTGCGCAATACGTCCTCGGCTTCGTCATAGCGCCTGGCATCGATGAGCTGTGCGGCGAGCCCCTGACGCGCGCCGGCATGCTCCGGGTAATACTCGAGGGCGCTGCGATACCCGGCGAGCGCGGCATCCAGGCTGCCTTGCCGGCGGGCCGCAGCCGCGCGCTGATACTCCGCTTCCGCGCGCTCGGCCGCGGTGGGAATGCGTTCCTGCTTGTCGATCCGCGTCTTCACTACCGGCTCGGCCGCACGACCAGGGGCCGTGGCAGGTTTTGCCGCTTCTGGCTTCTCGGCCGCCAACCGCTTTTCCGTAGCCGGCGTCACCGGCGGCTTCGCCGCAACCGGACGCGGCTCGCTGCGCGCCGCGGGCGTCGACGCCGGACTCGGGGCGGAAGGCGTGACGACCGACAATTCGTCGGCCATGCGCAAGGCGGACGGCAGTGATGGCGCCTCGGCGCTGCGCGCAGATGCAGGCTCACCTGTCGCCGTAGCACTGGTGACGACCGGTGCCATGGCCGGACCCGGCGCCGCGACAGGCAGAGGCGCCACGAGCGGCTTCGGTGCCGGGGGGACCGGCATGGGCCGAACCGGCGCGGGCTCGGGCCGAAGCTCCTGCCAGACCAGGGCCCCGGCCAGCGCCAGGATCACGACCAGCCCCAGGACCACCACCAGCGGCCGGGATTTCTGCTCCTGGCGCGCCGCAAGCGGCGTCACCGCGGCCGGCAGGGTGGCACGCTCGCTTTCGCCGATGTGGCGCGCATCGAGGTCGCGCAGCATCTTGTTGATCAGGCTCATCTCACCACCGTTGCCACCATGCCGGCATCGTCAGGCCCTCGGTGTCCCTCGCCGCCAGCGTCACATGTCCGCGCGATATGCGCGACTTGCCCTCGCCGTAGGCCAGCATCATGGCCTTGTGGGCAAGTATGTTCATCAGCCTGGGCGTGCCTCGCGTGTAGCGGAACAGCAGCTTGGCGCTGGCACCGGGGAAGACATCGCCGTCGCGATGGCCGGCCACCCTGAGCCGGTGCGCCAGGTAGTGCCCGGCCTCTCCCTGCCTGAGACCGGGCATGGAGTAATGGAAAACGATGCGCTGGCGCAACTGGCGCACTGCAGGATTGGCAAGCTTCTGGTCGAGCTCCGGTTGCCCGAACATGACCACCTGCAACAGCTTGCGCTTCTCGGTTTCGAGGTTGGAGAGCAGCCGCAGCGACTCAAGGCTGACCAGTGGCATCGACTGGGCCTCGTCAATGCAGATGATGACCTGCTTTCCCGCGGTGGCCAGATTCAGGAGGTGCCTGTTGAAATGCTTGAGCAGGTGGAACTCGTAGTCCTCGCCTTCCATGGCCAGTCCCAGTTCCTCCGCAATGGCGAGCAGCAGGGCGCGCGGTTCGAGCATCGGGTTCGGCAGGTAGGCCACCACCTGGTCGTCCTTCAGGGTGGCCAGAAAACGGCGGCACAACAGGGTCTTGCCGGCGCCGACTTCGCCCGTGATCTTGATGAATCCTTCGCCGGTTTCCAAACCGATCAGCAGCGTGTTCAGCGCCTCCTGATGGGCATCGGCAGAGTAGATGAAGCTGGTGTCCGGCGTGATGCCGAAAGGAAACTCGCGGAGGCCGAAGTGGCTCAGGTACATTGCGCTTCGCCCTTTGTCACCTGGCGGACGGAGCGTCGATGTAGCCGCCCATGCGCTCCTGAACGCCCTTGATGTCATCCGCCCAGACACGGTCGTTGTCAATCACTGTCGGCTTGATCAGGATCACCAGTTCGCGCTTGCGCAGGCTGCTCGAGCGCTGCCCGAGGGCGTTGGCCAGAGCCCCGGTTGAACCCGGCAATTGCGAGCGGTCCGATGATTGTTCCTGACGCATCAGGCCACCGATGGCGACGATGTTGCCGTCTTGCGCGCGGACGATGGAATCGGTTTCGTTGATCCGGCTCACCGCCAGCGGCACCGTGATCTCGCCCGTCGCGCCACCGAGATTGATGACCTTGTTGCTTTCCGTGATCGTCGTCACCGCGGGGTGCACGTGGAGAATGATGTTGCCATCCTCATCGATCTGCGGCGTCACGTCCAGCGAGATGCCCGAAAACATCGACTGGAAGCGCGGCGTGATGGTGGCCGGCCCGGTCACACCGGCGGCATTGGTCGTTCCCGCGGAGACCGTCAGGTCATTGACGAAGAATCCATCGTCACCGACCTTGAGCACCGCCTTCTGGTTGTTGAGCGTGGCGATCCGCGGCGAGGAAAGGACCGATACGCTGCCCTGCGACTCGAGAAAATTCAACAGGGTGGCGAAATTGGCAGTCTGGAAGGCCAGCCCGACGAAGCCCTTGCCCAGGGCCGAGGCGGCAATCGCGCCGAGTCGTCCCGGGGTCACCGAAACCGTCGGCGGCACCGTCGAACCGGTGACCTGCGACGCTGCCGTGCCCTGGCTCAGCGCGGTGGCGGCAACGCCGACCGAAGCGCCCGGCTGGGCAATGCCGAGGCCGATCCGGCTGTTCGGTCCGGCAGTAAACGCCCCCCAATTGACGCCCGCCTGGAATCCCTCGGAAAGCTCCACGTCAACGATCTTGGCTTCCAGCATCACCTGACGCTCGGCAATCAGTTGCGTGGCCTTCAGGTACTTCTCGACGTTGCGCAGTTCGACCGGCAGGGCGCGTATCAGCACTACGCCGGAGGACGGATTCAACACGACGCTGCGTCCCTCGGTGGAGCCGACGATCGCCGTCAGTGCCCGGCTCAAGTCGCCCCAGAAGTCGTTGTCGGTGGTCATGCTGACGCGGCTGGTATCGCTCGATCGGGTGCTGGATGTCGATGCCGTGCCGGCCGGCACCGCCTGGCCGGGCGTCGATGCCACCGTGGTGGAAGCGCTGCTGGTGCTTGACGCGATCGCGCTGCCCG
Organism: uncultured beta proteobacterium; assembly: GCA_903959855.1. Lineage (GTDB taxonomy): Bacteria > Pseudomonadota > Gammaproteobacteria > Burkholderiales > Rhodocyclaceae > Sulfuritalea. The sequence goes on along the minus strand of CAJBYR010000133.1, from coordinate 6,634 downwards.
CGACGCGCAGGTCGCTGCTGCCCTGGCGCCGGCTGGCCAGGTAATTGATCTTGAATACCCGGCTCTTGACCGTGTTCGGCTCGATGAAAATGCGCTTGCCCTGGAAGCGGTATTCGTAGCCGTAAAGCTCGCGAATGGTATCCAGCGCCTCATGCAGGGTAACGTCCTTGAGATTGATGGTCAGGCTGCCGCCGACATCCGGCGGCAGCAGCATGCTGTAGCGGGTGCCCGAGACCAGCGCCATGAAAACCTGCGTCGCCGGTGCATTGATCACCGACAGGTCGAATCGTGACTCCGGCTCGGCCACCTCCACCGTCGCCTGCGGCATCAGGGGCGGCATCAGCGAGTTGTCGGATACGGTTGCCGGCGCCTTGCGCTCGGTGGCCGATTTCAGCAGCACGTCATTGATCGAGTCCAGCACTTGCCCGGAAGGACGCGGCGGCGTAGCGCAAGCGCCAAGCACCAGCACAAGCAATGCTGCAGCAATGGATCTCGAATGCACGGATGGTGTCATTTGGCCTCCGATCCTTCCCTGGTTCCACCCGTAAGCGCCTTGGCGCCGGAAGCCGGCTTGACGGGAATCTTCTCCATCGCCGGCATCACCTTGATCACTTCACGTCCGCTGTCGCCGTTCAGCACAATTTCTCTTTCACTGATCTTCACCACCCGCTTGTCTCCCAGCCGGTCGCCGACCGAAACCTGCTTGCCGTTGATGACCGCCACCGATTTTCCCTGCGGGCGCACGATGACGGTTTGCACACCACTTTGCGCGGCAGGTGCAACGCTGGCGCCATCCGCCGCCGCCCCCTCCGGCGGGCGCATCGGATCCGCCCCCTGGGCCAGCGCCAGGGCCGAAGCCGTTAGGCCGGCCAGCAGTGCGGACGGACGCCGGAGCATCAGACGGTGAGCCATTTTCTGTCCAGGCTAAGGGTGTAAACCCGCAGCACCAGTATGTTGCGGGGATACTTGTCGACCGTCAGGCCGAGGCTGTTCCACATTACGCGCTGCGGGCTGCGCTCAATGTCTTCGACATACTTGAGCAGATCACCATAACTTCCGGCAAGGCGGATCTCGATACCGTGCTGGTAGATGCCGTCGCCCGCCGTGGCGGGTTCTTTGCGTGGCGCAGCCTCCGGGGCGGCACCGGCGGCAGTTCCAGCAGCGATACCGATGGCCATTGTCTGGACCGTCGCCGGTACCGGAGCCGGAGCCGCATCGACTTTGGGAGCCGCCGGCGCGGCGGCCGTCGCGGCACCGACGATGGTCACCGGCAGGGTCTTGAAACCGATCAGTTCGACGGCGCCGTTCCTTGCCATCAGGCGTTCGAGGAAGGCCTGCATTTTTGCCGGCGGCACCATTCCCGCCTCGAATGCGACAAGCCTCTCGCCGATGACGCCAAACTCCTTGCGAAGCTGGGCCAGGCGCTGCCTTTTGGCGGCATCCGGATCGGCGTCGAGCACCTTCAGCGCCGCGACCTCGGTTTTCAGTTTGGCCAGTTCGGCGCGTGCGCTCGCTTCGGCGCGACTTGCGTTACGCGCCTTGAGCAGCAGCGGGTCGATGGCAAAGTTGAATATCAGGATGCCGCCGCCGACGATCACCGCGCCAGCGACAAGCAGGCGCTCACGACGCGCCAGAGCGGCAAATTTCGTCGCCCACTGCGACCACTGGCTGGCGATCGCGCTCACTGGCCGGCCTCTCTGGCCGCGACCGGCTTTGGCAACAGGACGAAGTCGATCGGGCGTGCCGCAAGAGTCGGCGCCGGTACCACGGCACTTGTCCGCGCCACAGCTACCGGTGCCACGGCTGGCTCAGGGCGGCTCATGGTCAAGGCGGCGAAGCTGCGACCCTGGAAGGCCTTTTCGGACCCCAGGCGGCGGATGTAATCCGGCAGCAGTCCGGGATCGAGCATGCTGCCGCGAATTTCGATATCGCTGCCGCCGTTGCCGACAGTGAAACCCGTAAGCCAAAGCCCCTCGGAGGTTTGCCGGGCGAAGCCGCGGAGGAAGTCGGCAAAGCCGCCGCTGCTACCGATGGCACCACCCTCCAGAAGGCGCGCAATTTCGGCACGGCTGCGCAGGAGCGCCTCGGCACGGTCCAGTTCCACCTGCACCTTGGGGTCTGACTTGCGCTGAGCCAGGACCTTGGCGCTGGCAACAAGCTGTTCGCGTACGGCCTTCAACTGGCTCTCGGCGGCAACTGCCGCATCGCGCCGTTGCACCATCCCCTGCCATGCCCACACTGCGGCTGCCGCCAGCACGAGGTAGCACACGCCGGTGACCAGGGCGACATTGTTCAGCGTCAGCGGATCGCGGTGCCTGAGGTAGCGCGGATGGTAGAGGTTGATCTGTGCGCTCATGCCGCGATCGGCTCATCACGCAGGGCTGCGCCCAGAGCGCGCAGGCTCTGGAACCGGCGTACCGGATCCACCATGCCGGGCACGCCGCCGAAGTCGATCACCGAGGCGACGTCGAGCGGCGCCACGGCGATGGTCAGGTTAGCCTTGAGGTGGTCGATGAAGCCGTCGAGGCCGGGTATCGGCGCCACCAGAAGGCGCTCCAGCGGAATTGCGCTGTTGAGGCGATCGAAATTGTCCAGCGAACGCTGCACGTCAAGCGCGATGCGCTCAAAGAGCGCTGTACGACGCAGCTCGTCGGCGGCCACCAGTTGCCGCGCGCTGATCTCGACATGGCGCGCCACCAGCAACTCTCCCTTAGCGGTAAAGGTGAGCAGGCCTTCGTTGTCGTCGAAGATCAGGGTTGCCAGGCCCATGCTGCCGTTCTCAAACAAGGCCGCGAGATTGCGCTGGGACATCTCGGGCAGATCGACGGCGCTCAGCGCGAGGCCGGCCGACTGAAACGCCTGGACCAGCGGCGCGACCGATCGCTCCGGCGCGATCGCGGCGAATACCTGTGTCGTCCGGCCGTCGGATGGAATCGGCAGCAGATCGACCACGGCATTGTCGACCGCAAACTCAACCTGGTCCTTGAGCTTCCAGCGCATCATTTCGCGCGCCTCGTCGACCGCCGCGTCGATGGCTTCGGTCTGGATCAGCTGATACTTGCCGTGCCCGAGCAGGGCAGTGCAGCGATACCGGTCCAGATGCATCGGCTTCTTCAGCACACCCAGCATGGTGGCTTCGTCACCGGACTTCTCTATCGAATCGGCGAGCAGCAGCACGGGCCTGGCATCCCTTTCCCGGCGGATGTGCGCAAGATCCACGCGCTTCTCGCCGATCACCACAGACAACCAGCCTTGCTCGATTTTCGGTTTGAAAAGCTTGAACACCGGACGTATCACCCTCCATTTTTCTCTGACTATACTGATCCGCAGCCCTTCCCCAAGCCCCGATTTCACAGGGGAAGTGGTCGCAATTGGGGACTTCGGCAGCCACCGCGCAAGGTGAGGGATCGTACCGAGGCGCGCATCCGTCAAACAGCCGGCCGCCGGGGCCGGGACTGATTCAATAGCGTTCGCGCAGATAGATGTAGGGCGCCTTGGACGCGCCGAATTTCACCCGCGCGTTGGGATCAACTTTGCCGCTGCACCAGGGAAACTGCAGCCAGCCCAGGTTCCCCGCTGCGGACGCCGGATTCGACGCATTGCAGCTCGAAGCCGAGCCGGTCGCACCAAGATTGATTGCCAGGTCGGCGAACCCCACCTGGACGGGCGTCCGGTCGAACAGGATGTAAGTGCCCGCACCACTCGACAGGTTGAGGATCGGCGACCCGCCGCCCAGGCAGGACGCATTGGTCGGAGTTCCCGGCGGTGGATTGCTCAGGAAGCAGGCATTGGCCGAAATGCCGGCACTGGCCGCAACGGCATTTTGCGGGATGCTGGTGCAGGAATCGGCCGTGTTCAACTGCCAGGCCGTGCCATTGAAATGCTCGGCACGCACCGGCACCCGCAGCGGCAACCGCTCCGAGCCATAGGCAGCAAGCAGCCGCAGTCGCCCATAGCGCAGGGTGGCCAAGCCGACCGAACTTGCCGACGCCAACGTCACGCCGTCGCTGTCGACCGGCAGGGCACTAACGGTAATGGTCGTCGGCCCGGTAAGCGCGGTCGGGCGGCCAAGCTTGTGCTTCGCACTGACTGTGGCGACCCCGGCAGCCCACGTTCCTGAGGGCGCGGTGGTGCTCTCTTCAAAGACCGCCCCGGTCAGAACAGGTGCTGGTGAAAACACAAAACCGGTCCAGGTCGTCAGACCTAGCTTGGCCCAGGAACCCTCATAGTTGGCCGTTGTCCCGTTATTGCTGTTCTGCGCCGTGATGGTGAACACGGTGGTAAAGCCGTCCTGGCCGAAATAGGTGAAAGTGCCACAACCGGCTGTTACGCTGCCCGCAAGTATGGCGAAATGGTCGGGTCGGAAGCGACCGACCCAGGTACTGCGCGTGGCGCCGTCAGCAAAGATCACCACCCGCGGGTTCAGGTCCGCCCCGCCGCTCAGGTAATTGCCAGAGGCCGTCGCCTTCAGCGTGAAACTGCCGACCTCGTTATAGCTGAGTGTCGTCGTGCTGCCGCTGCCGCCCGAAACAGCAATCGCGGTGGTTCCGCTGAGGCTGCCGGTCGTTGCCGGCGGCGCCGTCGGGGCAAAGTTGGTGGCCAGGGCGCCATCTGGCGAAAGCGTGACAGTGTCAGCATAGCGAGCGGCAACGCCCCCGCCATTGGTCACCACATCGGCATAAGTCGGGCTGGCGTCGGGAACACCATCGGCATCGGCGTCGCCAAGCCCGGCGGCTCCGGTGCCGGTGCTCTTCCACAAATACCCGGCAGCGGTGGCGCTGAAGTTGGTACCGGCGACCAGCGAGGCTCCCGCCGGCGAACTGCTGGCCGGGTTGAGCGTACCGCCCTGGTTGATGCCCGAGACGACGACGGCGAAGGGCCTCGCCGTCAATGTCACCGTACTCGCGCTGACCGGCTGGGCGATATTGGAATCGTCGCGCAGGCTCAGCGTGTATTGGCCGACATCGCTGGTGCTGAGGCAGTAATCGGCGACGCCATTGGTAAAGCTCAGCGCGATGTTGTTGCTTCCCGCATTGAGCGCCGGGACCGCGTTCGGCAATGTCACGCAGGAACCGCCAGTAGCAGGCAGGCAGGGCGTGCCGGTCCCATTAACGATGCACATCTGCGGCGCCGTTGCGCCCCCAGGGTGATTGCCCCCGGCGCTATACCAGCCGTCGAGATTTTTTGCGCCCGCATAGCCGGTCACCGGCGTTACGCCATCGATCTTGGTCCGCGTGATGCGCAAGCGATGCGGCCGGCCTCCAACCACCGCCACGCCGTCAGGCGAAGACATCACGAATATCGAGGTCTGCTCGCCGATCGCGAAGGCAGTGGCCACATTGAGCGGCCCGGCGATTCCGGGCGCGGTTCCCACGGTCGTGCTGGTCGCGTTGGCCGTGACGGGGGTCGGCGAGGTCCAGCTTGAACCGTTGTATTTGGAGACGATGAAACTGGTTGAGGTGGCGCCGCCATCGACGTCCACGGCGACAAAATTGAGCGTCAGACCGTAGCTGCTCATGTTGATCGTGTCACCCGCCGCATACAGCGACCAGTAGCGATTCGCGCTGCGCGCCGGATCGATGTCCGAGGTCGCGATCTGCGGATGCTCGCCCGCCGTGCTGCTGCCGGTGAGGGTATTGCTGGCGCCGGCGCCGGTGGTGGCCGTCATGTCGATCGGGGTGTAAGTCGTTGCGCTGCTACCGAGCGGGAACGTGCAGGTGGTCGTCGCACTGGCGGGGAAATTGAGCCGGATCGCGCCATTGACGTAGCCGCTACCCGGAACCACGCTGGCAGGACAGATCCCGGAGACGGCAAAGGTAAAGCCCGATGTCGTGATGCTGCCATCGGTCAGCGTCAGGGTACTGGAAACCGTGGTGGCACCGGCCAGGGTCACGCCGTTCGGATTATTGACCTTGAGCAAGCCGTAGGTCAGCGCGCTGACGGTCTGCGCCGCCGTGCCGGCGTACTCGACCGTCAGGTTGGTAAGGGTCGCGCCGGCAATGCTGTATTGCTGGCTGAAACCGGCGACGGCCGTGATCTTGGTCACCTTCACCGTGCCGCTGCCGGTCAGGGTGCCCGTGCCGCTGATGACGTTCGCCGGATTGGGGGTGAGCACGACGTTGGCCGCCACGGTGAGATTGCCCGAGGCGCTGACGTTTCTGTTTATATTGAAACCGCTGGTGTTGTTGATATTGACGATCGCCAGCGCCAGCGTCGCCGCCGTGGTGCCGCTGATTGAAGTCGCCGCCGGTGTGCCGGGCGTATTGAAGTTGATCGTGCTCCCCGCGGCCGTGATAGGCGCCAGGTTGGTGGTGGTACTGGTCCAGTTGCCGAGGAAATTGTGGGTGAAGGCGCCCGTGGTGAAGTTGGCCGTAGTGCCCAACGTGAAGTTGCCATTCACCGTCAGCGCACCCGCTGCCGTCTTCGCCAGGCTTCCCGACAGTCCAAGGTGGTGGTAGGTGGTGGCCTTGATGGTCTGCGCCGCCCCTGTGTAATTCACCGTATTTCCCGCCACCGTCGCCGTCAGCGTACCGATTGCCGGTGTCGCGGCCAGATTCAGGATGCTCGCCGCCGCGCCATTGACCAGCGTACCGGTCGCCCCTCCCAGGACGCCGGTTGCCGTCAGCGTGTTGTT
>CAJBYR010000132.1 GCA_903959855.1 uncultured beta proteobacterium | reverse complement strand
TGGTCGCGCTGGTTATAGAGCGCGAGCAGTTGTTCGTTGCCTGCCGTGAGGCGAATTTCATCCAAGGATGCCGTGTCTGGACGCGCCGGCCGTGGGGCGTCGCCACCGGCACGGTTGGCGAGATCTTGGGCATTGACCAGGAACTGCGGAACGAAGGCCAGTTCTTCGCCTTGCTTGGCAGTGAGGCTGACCTTCTGCAGCAGCTTGCGAATCTGGATGCGCTGGGCGGTGGTCACGGTGGCAGATTCGACCTTGAACATCGTCTTGCCGATGCTCTTGCGCTCTAGGTCTTTCGGGTCGATGGTTTGCCCTTTTTCGTCCTGGGCGCGAAGCAGCCCCGCGACGAGCAGCACTTGCAAGCCGCCATCTACGGCGTCACCCGGCCAACCGTAATCCTTGCCTTCGAAATTCTTGCGAATGTCGATGCCTTTTTTGCCGCCAGCGATAAAAGCGAGAATGGCTTTGCAGACGGGGTTCTTGGCGGGTTCACCTTCGTCGCCGACGCTCTTGAGTGCATCGGGCGCACCTTTTTGCGCTTTCTCGTACACCTTGCCCCAACCTGCGTGGTCGGCAATGTGGAACTGCGGGTAGAGCCGCTGTAGGGCGTTGGTCGCCGCTTCCAGCGTCATGCTTTGGAGGTCAGTCCCCAGGATTTCATTGCCGCCGCCCTGGAAAATGCGTGCGCCGGAGAAGGCTTCCTGCAGGAGATCACGGATCTTACCTTCGGCGGTCTGCTTGGTCGTTTCCATGGCCGAGCGTGCTTCGGTGCCTTCAGCGGAATTGGTGATCTCGCGTTTATCGAGGGTGGCGCTGGCCGCCTTGTAGTCGATCAGGTAGTGACGCAGATCGTCGGCAGAACGCTTGGGAATGAACACGAATACCGTGGGCGACTGGTTACCGGCCTGGCGGGCATCGGCCCGAACCGAGTTTTCGTCGATGCTCCAGCCATCGCGAACCCAAACGGAGACTTTCTCGTTGGCGTCGGCGGGAAGTTGGGCGTCGAACACCGGGAAGATGTCGCGCGTGACCTTGGAGGTGCCCTGGGTGAGCGAGAGCTTGCGCACAATTTCGCCAAACTTGCGCCGGATGCGGTCGTCACGCTCCGCATCGACGCGATGGGATTCGTTGGCCAGGCTGTTGCGCTGGCTGAGAAACTCATCGTTCCAGGCCGCGCTTTCTTCGGTCTGGATGCGGTACTCGTCACCCACCTTCATCAGTAACTCGCACTTGTCGAGCAAGCCGGGCAGCTTGCTGCGCAGCGCGCTGGAGCCTTGGGTCAGGTCTTCAACCAGCAAGTCGGCCAGCGTATCGATGGTGGCGCGGATACCGATTTCGTTATTGCTGCTGGCGAGTTTGTTGACCAGGAACACCAGGCCACAGGCACGCCCCATCAACTTCTGGTCGTCCGTGCCTTTGATCCAGACCATGGTTTTTTCATGTACTTTGCGCGGCAGGATGCGGGACTGCAGCAGCTTGTCGGCGGCGTCGAAATAGAGGTAGTCCGCTGGCACTACGCTGCCGACTGGTGCGTCGACGTTGGTTTGAATGACCTTGTGAATCATCGAGAGTTGGTTGCGCAACTGGCTGTCGGTGCCCGTCTGATCCAGCACGCGCAGGGTGTTTTCCCAAAAGCGGCGGCGCACCGGCAGGATCGGATAGTCCTGCGGGAAATACTGGATGTCGTCGGCACGGTGGCCAATGGTGGTGCCCGCCAGGTGGCGCGAGATTTCGCCCAGGTTGGTTTGCATCACTTTTTCGACTGGGGCCTTGGCTTCAGGCTTCTTGGCCAGGATCACTTTGCGAATGACTGCATCGACGTCCGCATCGGACAGCTCGACGCGAACGGTGAAACGACCTTCGAGTTTTTTCAGGTTGGACGTGCCGGTGACGGCGGTTTGGCCGGTGCCGATGAAGAGCATCTTGGCACCGATGTTTTTGCAACAGGCTTCGACGACCTCTTGCACGTCGATCGAGCGCTGGCTGTCTTCGCCGATGTACTGCTGCACCTCATCGAGCACTACCAAGGTGAGCGGGAATTTGCCGTCGCGGGTGAGGGACTGCCGGATGGCTTTGAGCATGTCGCCACTGGAAACGTCCTGCACATACGGATAAAGGTTGTTCAGGGTTTCAACGCAGGATGCGGCTGAGGAGAAGAGGTTGGGCTTGGCTTTCACCAGAGCCTCATGCAAGCCCTCGGCAACGTAGAAGTTGTCCAGTTCCTCGTTCCAGTCAAAGCCAGCTTTCTCGACATGGCCGCGCACGGCGTCGTAGATGGCTTCATGCTGTAGCCACATCACAAAGCGTGCGACCGGATACTGTTCCGGCAGGCCGACCGATTTGAAGATGATGCCCAACAAGGCCATGCGGACGGACTTGTCGCGCGAGCTTGAGCCCAGGGTGCCTGATGCAGCATGGAGCCCACCATGGCGCTTGGCCTGTACGTCGAGGGCTTTGAGATGATCGCTGACGCCTAGCGGTAGCGTTGCGATGCCGCGTGCAGTAGCACCGTCGTCAAATTCGCTATCAACCCAGAGCGCACGCAGCATTTTCACCAAGTGCGATTTACCCGAACCGTAGAAGCCACTCACCCAGACGGCAGGCTGCTCGGCCTGATCGATGTTCTTCAAATAGGTGTCGAGGATGTGCTCCAGACCTTTTTCGTACTGGCCATCGCAGACGAAGGTATCCAACTCGTAACGCAGGACGGATAGTGCCTGGTTGGTTTTTTCATCATTGACGCTGGCCACGCCCTCGTTGACCAGCTTCCGGGTCGACGGGTCTTTTTGGTAGATGTCGCGATTGAGCATGTGCTTCCCCTTAATCAGAATTCTTTGTCGGCAGTGATCGGTACGGCCAGGTAGTTCCAGCCGTCGTAGCCGTCCAGCAAGCGGTAGTTGTTGTCTTCGTAGCTGCCAGGGAAAAACACCAGCAGTCGCCCCTTAACCATAGGGGCCAATTTATCCACGACTTCCTTGACCTTCAGGAAGCCGAACAGCGATCCCACGCCCTTGAGCGCCACGACGAAGTCTTCGCCGGCACCCTTGTGTTGAAGGAATGCGGCGAATTCTGTCTCGATGTAGGTGAGGTACTTCGGCAGCAGCGTCGACAACAGATTGGGCTTCTGGAAGTAGCTCTTGGCGTAACGTTGGGTGGCGAGCCATTCGGGGAACGTGTCTGTCAGGTCGAATAATGCCCACTCATGTTCTGCCGCGCGGGTGGCAATCTCGAATTCATCCACCTTGGCTCGCAGCCGCAGTTCTTCCGTTTCGTTATAGACGCAGAAGATGACACGCTGGGCAGCTGCGGCATCGTCGCGCCACGGCACAGCGATGTACTTGCTGTAGGACTGAGTCAATCGCTTAATTCTGCTCACGTAGCCACTCCATTTCCTGGGCAGAGATCAGATTCGGGAAAAGCACTTCTACGACCTGGCCGACACGCTTGAGCGAAATCCAGCCGCGCCGCGAGGCGTCTTCGGCCAGCTCAATCGTCCTGTCGAAGGAGCAATCCAGCATTCGTGTGTAGTCACTCTTTAACAGCGATTCGCCGCGCAAGCCGGTGACATAGCCAAGCAGCAGGGCGAATGAGACCGTGCCGGGGGTCGGCGCCGCTCTCGTCCGAATCTTGCGAGCCCGGCCAGACAGATGCCCGGCCTGCGTCCAGGACGAGTTGATGTTTTGTGCCGTCGATTTGAGCGTGGCCTTGCTGAAGCGGCCAGGCTCCTGGTTGTCGATGAACTCCTCGAGGGCTTCCCTGGCAACGGTGGCGCCTTCCTGGAAGTCGAGGATATAAGGCGCCGTCGCCCGAAAAATCGGATCGCGCGAATAGGCGCACAAGGCTGCCAGCAGGGGCTGGCCATCGACATCGCGCTGCCAGAAGAAGCGCAAGGCGCGAAACAGCATGAGGCTTGGATCGAGCGCGTAAAGGTCGACCAGATGCCGGTACGTCAGTGTCCGTGTCTTGCCGGAGCGCTTGCCGAGGCAATTGGCAGCCTGGATCGCATCAAGATATTCAGACTTCGGCGCATCGGCTTTCTCGACGTAGGAAAGCAATGCGCGAAGTTCAACCAGCATCATCGTGCGGGCGGTATGAACACCGCCACGCTCGTAACTGAATCCGTAGCGCTCTAGTTTTTTGTTGTGCTTATTCTCTTCGTTCACTTCTACGTGGGCCTTAATATTCAATCCGACTCGGCATTGAGTCGAAGGTGTTCTGGTGAGCGGTAACCGGGAGCCAGCAACGCGTTCTTGACGCCATACAGCGCCAGAGGATCCTTTAGCCACAGGCGATATTCATGGCCGCGCAGGCTGTGATCCGGAGAGCAGTCCACACTCCATTGGCGCAGGATGTAGCCGGCAGTGGCAGCACGCAGCTTCATGCGCAGTACCCCGCTATCCATGCTGTAGTCCATTTCTGTGATCTCAGGACGGGGCTGGTCTGGATGTGGCACTAATTCCAGTTCAACGATACGGGTCCACTGAATATCCTGGTCACTTCGCTCATGAGGCTGCACCTCTGCCCCCTTCATCACCACCGGGTTTTTGATCCGGGTAATCACGAAATCACGGAACTCTTGGCTTTTGCGGTCAAAGGCGCGGACATGCCAGCGCAGTCCATTATCGAGCAGAGCAAAAGGTACGATCTCGCGATCTGAACGGCCACTGGATATAGAGTGGTAGCGGATCTTAAGAGGACTTTTCTGATGAATTGCCCTTGTGACGCAGGCCAAGGTAACCAGGTCAGGGTGCGTGATCCGCGACGGAATCTCGCTGGCTATCCAAGCTTTAAGCTGTGCCGGTTCCCCGTCACCGAACCCTTGGGATAGCCAGGCCAACACCCGCTCTGGAGGGAAGTCGAATACTGGGCGGAAGTCATTGCCGGTGACGTAGGTCTTTCCCTTGGAGTCGTAGTCAATGTTGCCAGGTGCTAAGTCCTTGTAGAGGGCGAGATCGCGCGTAGCTGCCGCCGACTGGATGCTAAACCTCGACACCAAGTCTTGACGGCGAATCTCCCCAATGAATCGCACCCGCAATTCGACAAAAGCGAGTCGATCACGTTGTGGTTGGGTCAAGTCTGAAATCTGATCGTTCGACATCCTGGCTTGCCAGTAAGGGTGAATGATGGTGTATGAAGATTGTTGCGCACAGTATATTAGACGTACTAGAATGTGTCCATCACTCTATTTGTATCCGCTATACGTTGCATTGTGATTACCACAAGCAAAGGCGGTAGCAGATGATCGTCAGGACTATTGAGCACGATGAAAGCAGACAAGACCACCCCCGACATACCTCGCGCACATTGACTCATTGACGCTGCCGCATGCTTCCGGACGAACGGATTAATAATGACAGAACGATCTAACAAAACACCTCAACCAAAACGACCGTGGTCTATAGCATCTCTGCTTCGGCAAGAAGAACGGGAATGGTTGATGAGCAACGACCTTCGCCGACGTCTGCGTTACGGCTGGTTTGGTCGAGAGATACTCAAAGGCACCGAACAACCACTTCGGTATGCGATATCACTGGTCAGTCTTCTCGTTCTTATTGTTGCCAATGGATATCTTATTCCTGAGAACTGGTTTGTTGGCCGCTGGTCATCATGGGGCACGGCAGAGCAGCTGAGCTATTTCACTACCCTCTGGGGAATCCAGACCACTATTGCAGCTTTGGTATATCCGTTTGTAATTTCTTTCGTCACACTGCTTTTACAACGACGACCGGCCTCAAAGGCCTTCCTGCAGATTTATCTTATCGATTCTGGCGCGTTGGTCGTTGGGTTGAGTTCTCTCTTTCTTATTTTATCGATGACTTTTGAGTACATTTTGCTTGCCAGGTACTCGCTCGGATATGCGGTGACATGGGTTGCAGTAAATTCTGTCTGGTTTTTTTACAACGTAGTTCTGACAATCTGGTTTCTGTTCCGCACCGTTGAATTTCTCCGCACCGACTTCCAGATGGAGGTAGTGAGGCGCTACGCCATCAATGTCGCGCTACCTCGCGAGGTGGCGAACTTACTAAGATTTCAGCTTTTTGCGAACGCTCAGAAGAATGGGTGGATTCTCGGCCCTGATTATCTGGACGATGAGGCCGAAGGCAAACCACAAGTGCTCATGCGTTCCTTTGGGCTTCGCATGGGCGCGCCGGCTGTTGAGATGACCTTGCACGAACGCTCGCGCCTTTCGAATGTGCTCTATTGGCCACTACGAATCGCGGTTAGCGGCTGGCTCAAGACTGCTCAGAAGAGTTTCGTGTCAGGAAATGGCGGCATTCTGGACAAGCCGAAGTCTGCTCTGCTAATTCTGCCGGTGGTGCCAGGTGGCGTCTATGAAGATTCTGTCGCATTGGCGCGTGTGGATGGCGGACCACAGTTATCGTGGTTGCAGCGCCTACTCGTGAGTATGAGCTTCCGATTCACGCCAATCCGGGCTGAGCGGCGGCATGTCAGTTCCGCTGACATCCTTGCAGAGCTTGAGACAGATGCTCGTGTCTCGGCGGCAAACGGAGATGTGGCAGCCTTCGAGGATGCTTATGAGAACGTCACGGCAATGCACAGGTCACTACTCGGTGCCAGCCTTGCAAAGTCCGATGAGGGCGAAACAGGTAGTTGGGCTCTGATTCCTGACGTTCACCGATTTGCCGATCGCCCGCTCCACACACACTGGACAAATACGTACCGATCGATCTTCGATGCTGCAGTAAGCCTTCTGCCAAAGGAATCGCGGCCTCTGAAACGGTTGTGCCATGTCGTTCAGCACCTTGATGGTCCGTTTGTTCAAGAATCCCCGGTGGAGATTCGTGACGATCTTATGCTTCTGCCTCCTCGGCTTATGTATGCACTTGAGAAGTGGTGGTCGCAACGACTTGAGGAACAGGGGGTTATGGAGCACGGGCAAAATCGGATGGCGCTACTTCGTCCCCCGCTACAGGGAGCATACGAAGAAACGCTCGTGCATTTCGTGAGTGGTTGGGATTCAGCAAGAGCGGCTCTTGCATCCCTTCCTGACCGAGATGAGCAGTTCGCCTGGTCAGGGGCAAAGGCCCCGTTGGAACTCAACATGAGGCACATTAACCAAACTGCGCTGATGCTGCTCAAGGCCGTAGCGCGGGGTGACCAAGCAGCTGCTGAGTGGATGGCCGATGTACTGTCAAAGTGGTGGGCCAACGCATCACACTACGACCATGAGCCATTTGTACTTTATGGAAAGTCGGATTTCATTACCATTGAATCCGTCAACCAGCGGTGGCCCATCATCGAACAGTCACTCGGTCTTGACGAAAATGACTATCGCTTCATCCGTAATGACCAGAGCGGTTTGCAGCGGCACGTTTTTCTTGCTGCGATCAGAAACTACTGGCGGGATATCAGCCTCCTGACGATTGAAATTCTGCTGTCTTGGGCTGCGAGCGAAAACGAGAATCTCGACGAGTCCTCGCTTGCACTTTACGTTGCGGCCGGCCTCCTGAGTGGACGGCATTGGCGAGCAGGGGGACGTACCGATGACTCGTTGAGCGCGCTCTCCGCGTCCGGTTACCTTGCCGCGAAAGCTAGGCAGCACGCGGCGGACAGTACCTATCGACAGGGATACATTGCCCGACTGGACAGCTTCGTGGACAGCGCAAAGGATATCCTCCGCCCGGATATGGTGCCGGGCCGTATCTACTCGTACTCGGGGGCAGACGACGTCGAGTCGCTTCAGGAAGCTCAGCTTGTCCTTCTTGCGGTACTCTCTTCAGCAGATTGGAAACCAGGCGAATCGCTGCGGCGTCAGCTGGCCACCTGGATATCATCCAGTTTCACTAGTACAGAGATCCTGAAGAGCCGGGCATCCGCGATGAAGTCGCGCCTAGATGAAGTCGGCGATGGGCTTTGTGCGGAACTTGTCGACCGCATGCTTCAAAGAACCAATAAAGCACACACCAGAATCCAAGGTGTTGCCAGAGCAAAAGCTGGCATCAATGCTCTGCTGGATGAGATTGCAGGACTCCAGAGCGATGCCGTAGCAAGCGCACAGGTCAGTGCTCAAAGGCTTAAGGAAATTGAAGATGCCGCTTCGAAACAAGGATTCGATGCGGCAACAGGCGAATTCCCTATTCAGCTTTTTAAAGACGTCATTCACGATTCCGTTTCCAGAGAGGCATTCACGCTAACCATTTCCAAGCAACGGAAGGGCGAGTTTACCGAGATCGAGATGGCGCAACGTGCAGTTAATGAAGACGAGTATTACGCGAAGACCATTGCAAACCACGTTGGTGCGTTGCTGCTATCTGATGTCGTTCGTCAGTGCAAAATTAGAGATGTTATTGCTCCAGACGCGAACGCCTACTGGGCAGCATTGAAAGACGAAGCTCGTCACCTCACTGACCAAGGACTTACGCCACTTCTGATTCTTGATAACCCCACACGACCAGAGTGGGTCTGGGAATGGCAATATCCGGAAATGGACGGCGCCTACCCTCGTCCGGCCGATCTTGCTATTCGGCAAGAAAAGGATGGGCGCGGTGACGGGTACATCTGCGACCTGAACGATATTCAAGTTTTTTCTGGGCCGGTGGTACCCGGAGAATCGCTACTTCTTGCACGTGAGACGTTCTCCTGCGTCGGCTTCAAAGAGTACCGCAAAGCGGTTTTCGTAAAAGCTGAAACGGTGGAAGTGGCTGAGTCGAAAACATTGGTTGACCTGAGGCTTTCATTCGAGCGAGCTGTTGATGTGGAGTTTCCGAGTATCGCGCGCATCCGCTATGAAGATCACGCATCTGATTGAATTCAAGAACATCAAACGTGAAGTCATAGATGCCGGCAATTACATGGAATAGTTCTTTTTTGATGAGGCGACTGCACTTTTTGCCGGTCACTGGCCCTGCGCCACGTGCCGACGCGACCGATACGACGCGTTTCGTTCGGCTTGAACTGTCGGCAATCGGAATGGCAAAAAGGTGCTGGCTGGCGATGTGGATTTGACTTCATGAGCCTTCAGCAGAAAACGGAGGTGATCAAGTCCTCGGAACGATCGCTCCGAGTGCCATCTTCACATGATCTGGTTATGGCCTGGGCAGTCGATCAGGATACTGACCAGCCCCGGTACATCCTTCAGCTGGATGCCGCACATCGTGGTGGTAAGTCCAACTGCAAATGCCCGAGTTGTGATTTGCCGCTTGTTGCGGTCAACGCAGCGAAAGCAGTGTTTCAGAAGCGCCCGCATTTTCGTCACCCTGAAGGTGCGGCACGCGAGCGGTGCGTTATCGTTGCTGCGCGTAAGGCACTGACTGAAATTTTTGGCCAACAGGACCGCATTGTTCTGCCGCGCCGGCGTCGTTCGCGGAACGTCGAGGGGTTGAGCGGTCGCTATTTTGATGCTTGGGTTGAGCGACCATCGGAATCAGTCCGCATCAACGAATGCACATTCCGGGACGAGGCGACGGCCATTTTGACCCTTGATGACGGGCGCCGGTTGGTAGTCCAGCTCGTTGGGCATGGTGAGGTTTCGCATCTGGAAGGCGATGAGTCATTGCTGGCGCGGATCGAACTCGAGGTCGATGACCCGGCGATTGCGATGATGTCGCCCGAGGAAATCTTTGAGCGTTTAGAGCTTGCCTGGTCTGGCGCGTGTTGGGCACAGCATTGGGCGGATGCCGATCTGGATCGTGACGCGGAGGCGAAAGCACGTGCCAGCGCGGCTGAAGCGCTCGACTGGCTTGAACAAACGGATTTGCCAAATAGCCAGGGGCCGGCGGAACGACGCGAGACTCTGCTGCATCGGGAGGTAAAAGCGATTCTGGAGCGCGAAAAGCGGATTTGCTTACCGGGTCTGCATGTCGAAGCGCAGTGGCGGCGCAGCAATGGCTTCGTTGATCGGAGGACATGGTCTGAGCCGGCCTCCGAAGTGGAACTGACCTCTGTTGAACTCGAAGTGCATCTCGGTTGCTCGGTGCCGGACGTGATCGCGACCTGGGTAGATGACGATCGCTGGACGCATTCCATTTTGATCGAGGTAACGGTGACGAACCCGATTGGAGAGGAGCGGATCGATCGCTTGTCGTCGTTCGGTTTTCCGGTCCTTGAGATCGACATCGGGCGCATGGGAGGCAAGGTGACACGTGAGGAGTTCTCGCGTCTGGTCGTTGACGAAATTGCCGGCAAGCGTTGGCTCTATCACCCAACTCTAGATGAGGAAGAGGGACACCTGCTCGCGGTTATGAAGCGCGAATCAGATGAGCTGGACGTAGCGGCGCGCAAGCGGCAAGAAATATTGAATATTCCAGCGGCAGATTGGGGACTACGATATCTCCAGGCATTGCAGCAGCGTTGGCAGGAACAATTAGCTGCCAGCGATGACATAAATGGCGGCGAAGCATGGCAGAAAGCACAGGATGCGCTATTGGCGGCGGCAAACGCCCTCGAGACTCATGGGTACCTTATTGCCCCATTGATGAACGAAAACCCACTGCGAACCATCATCGCAAGGCTCTTGTCGATTCGCTGTGGTACCGGGGTTGAGTACAAATTCGACAATGCGTGGGCCGTCATTAACGCCATCCGCTGCGACCGGGGCGAGTCCTCGTTGAAGTGGCACACCTTGTACCTGATCGCCGTGCGTACTTACCACCCGACATTAACCAGTGAGCAGGAGCAGAAAGTTGCGAAATGGCGTGAGACAGTGAAGTCCAGCATCGAAAATGAAGAGCCGGCGTATGTGCGTGACACCGTCTACGACCGATTGCTCGGACTACTGTTTCCTGAGATGCGGTCAGCGCTGAATAATCCCTTCGGCACGCCACTACAGATTCTCGAAAAGGATTACGACGCAACGGAGGATTTGCCGGAGCCACCGCCAGCCCAGTTCGTGAATTCGAATGACGCATTCTTGCGTGGCAGGGCCTTTTCCGAATGGGCTCAACGCCATCCAGATGCGGCCAAAGCGTGGTTGAGCAGCCCGGCTGGAAAGACCACCAGGAGGTGAATGGCGGTCAAGACAATGAGGGAGGCCAACAATATAGTCAGTGCAAAAGTAAGCGTATATAGCTGACAGATAACCGTGAACTTCTCGATGAATTCGGAGTGCCGCTGTTCGCTCATCCATCCCCACCATGGACGAATGAGCAGGCCAGCGGCAAGCCTGTCGACCGTCGGCCCGATCACGGGCAGAAACAGGACATCCGTTTCGGCGGCGACGACCCTATTGCATCCGGATTGTTAAAGATCTGCGTATCGCCCACACGGGCAGCACTACGACCCTCTACACAGAGAGATTTTCGAATCTGGCTATTGATCGAGTACGTGTCTGTCGTCAGATTGCATTCACTACTTGTCCAGTGACGTCGTTTGTACGATGCCGGAAAACTCGCGCAGAATTTCAGGGTGGTTTTGCGACAAGAAGCGGATCACGGCTTCGTTGTCCAGCAACTTGGTCAAGTAACCCTTGGCAAGCACCAGATTGAGAACATCCTGACCATAGGACTGCTCGACCAATTTGAACTGCCCCTCGAGATTTGCCATTTCGCGCTCCATCTTCGCCATTTGATCGGCCGTGACACCCTTTAGCTTCTTTGGCACACCTTCATTCACCAGCATGTTGCTGGGCGTTGCCGCCAGCAGCGCTTGGGCGTAGGACACAGTGATGTTGTTGGTGGCCACCATCAGCTCCACGCACTCCACTTGTCGGGTCGGTTTCATCTTGCGCAGTACTGGGCTCAGATTGGCCGAGAAATGCTTGTCCTTGAGTAACTGAACTGCCTCCGCACAAATGCCATCCAGCAGATTAATTTTCTTGGTGATGTGTTCGATGTCCAGTTCCAGCGATTTCGCCAAGCGTTCCGGCGTGACGCCGCGCTCCACGGCGCGACGGATCATGAAATGTTCCTGAATGGTCGATAGTCGGTTGATTCGATTGTTGTAGGTGTAACTCTCATCGTCCTTGGCGATCAGGCACAGGGCACTGCTGAACCCTAATTCCTGTAGCGCGAACATTCGAATATGCCCATCCAACAACAAGTGCATTCCGGTGGCCTTGTCCGCTTTGGCGATGGTCAGGGGTTCAATCAGGCCGATGGAATCAAGGGATGCCACGATCTGCTTGAATTTCTTGGAGTGCGCAAGACCTTCTGGCTGTTTGCGTGATGGCAGCAATTTTTCAAATACGACCGTAATCGGTTCAGGAATAAAGCCAAGGTGCATTTGCGTCATGCCGCGTTCCCTCCGGGCCAAACCCGTTCCGCGATGTGCTTCGGCAATGTTTCTAGCCCTTCAGCACGAAGCAAATTGGTAAAGTTTTCGTCTGCGAGGAGATGACGCATGGCTTCCACCACAAACAGCAATCGCTGCTGCGCAAATTCCGCTTTCTTGACCATGAGCTTTTGGCGCTCGACTTCCTTTTGGTAGGTGCGGACCAGGCTAGACGAGGTGACATCCGGAACTTTTCGAGGCGCACCTCGGGCAATGGTCCGCCCCAGAGACCTTCGCTTCTCAATGACCTTACGCGCCTGAATCAGGTGATTTCCGCGCAATTGGCCGTTCTCATACGCCTCCTGCAGCGCCGCTTGGATATCCTTATCGTTGCTGCCGGCGCCTGCAATGGTGAGGGCGGCATTTAGTGGAATGCGTCCTTGTTCCACTGCAATCAGCAGTCGCTCTTCGCCATTCTTGAGTAGTTGCAGAATGCCGTAGACGTAGTCTTCTCCGAGGCCCGTTTTTAGCGCGATCGCTTTCTTGTCGTAACCTTGGTCACGCAATTTTTCAATGCCGGCCAGCAGTTCCAAAGTGCGACCCTGGCGGCGAGCAATATTCTCCGCCAGGCTCATGATGAAAGCGTCTTCATCACTGACATCGACCACCATCGCTGGAATCGTCGTTTCGCCGAGCGATTTGAAGGCATTGAGCCGGCCTTCACCGCAGATCAACATGAACTTCTCATTGCCATCCGCGTCGGTTCGCGGCGTCACGGTGATGGGTTTCTTCAGACCGATATTCTTGATGTTGCCCACGATGTCGGCGAAGACTTTGCCATTGCGGTCACGCGAGTTAAGTACCTCGATCTTGTCGATCGGAATCATTTGCAAGTTGCTGGAGGGGGGCTCTTTTTTCATGCTGCTCTCCTAACCCGTGTGCGTTCGGCCATGCCATAGAGGAAATCCATGCTGTCGAACCGGTAACTCTCGAACTCGATCCCATTGTGTTCAGCCAAGCTGATGCGTGGCTGGCCGAAATCCAGTTGCGGCAGGAGGTAGTAGTCGAGGGCGGTTTGGTTGGAATGGTCCAGGCGCACCGCCACGGTGATGTCCGGCCGCAGACTGGTATCGAAACGGACCTTCCACCGATGACCACCAGCTTCGGTGGTGTGACAGCGAACCACCACTACTGAAACGCTGAACTCTTGGTTGACTCGCAGCAGATCGGTCGCCGGATCGCGGACGACCAGTCCGCCAATTTCGCTGATTTGCGCCTCCGTATCTGCCACGATGACCGGATGCACCCGGCGCAGGAGGCGATTGACCTCCAGGTAGTGATAATCCCGGTCGGGCGTGAAGCCGACCATCTGGTAGGCACGTATCAGACTGCCAAAGCGATTCATATAGACAGCGGCCGATGGCATGTTTTCGGTCTCGTCGATGATCAACCCTGACAGGAGTCCACGATTTTCGTAGAGGGCACGCAGCCGCTCGATCAACTCCTCGTCGGTGTAGCGCCGATTTCGTTCTCGGATGATGCCCTGTGCCGTGTAGAACAAGTCGGGTTGAACGATGGGCTCGAAGGCCGCCTCCTTCTTGATCCACATCTCCCTGGGATTGGCGACCCGGGTTTTCTTGAGCTTGAAGGAGATCCGGTTGTAGACGTTGTTGCCGATGTACTTCTCATTGGTCAGGATTTCCTGGACGGTGGCACGGGTCCATTCGCGTCCCAAGTCGGTTTTCACGTTCATGGCGTTCAGGCGGCCGGCGATCTCGGAAGTCGAGATACCGTGATCGATAAACCATTGGTAGATCAAATTGACGGTGCGGACTTCATCGTCCGGGCCAGGCATCAGGATGACGCGGTCTGTCTGCAGACTCTTGTGCTCGCCGCGCGCAAGTTCGCTTTTCACGGATCCGTTCTGATCAACCAGGATGCGGCGCAGGCCATAGCCGGCCGGGCCACCCTGACGATAGCCAAGTTCGATCAGGCGGCATTGGCCAGCGAACACTTTGGTGGATAGTTCCCGGCTGTATTCGCCAGCCATTGCCCGTTTAACACCTTTGACGATGGTCGAAACCGGCGAGCCATCGTTCTCGAACTGCTCGGCGCAGTAAGTGACCTGAATGCCGGCACGGCGGCAGATGTACTCGTAGTACGCACTCTCATCGGCATCTTGGAAGCGCCCCCAGCGGCTGACGTCGTAGACCAGGATGACCTGGAAGTCCGCCGCCCCGGTTTCGACATCCTTGATCAGCTGTTGCAGTGCCTGCCGGCCATCGATGCGCAGACCACTCTTACCTGCATCGGCGTAGGTCCTGATGATTTCGATGCCGCGTCGGGCTGCATATTCACGAATCTTGTCGGCCTGATTTTCGGTAGAGTACTGCTGGTGCTCGGTGGACATACGCACGTATTCAGCGGCCCGGAATAGGGATGTCTGGGTTTGCCCCTCGCCACTTGTGTTTTCTTTTTCTTCCATCGCCGAGATCGCCCCTTTGCATACGAAAAGCTGCCTCTCAATCGCCGGGCATCATGTGGCGTCGTCGGATGCCAAAGGCGGCATGGTGTCAGGGACGGTTGCGCTGAGGATCGAGAATGCACGCGCCGGAAGTTATCAGTCCAGCGCGGCATTCCCTATCACGTCCTCATTTGCAATCAGACGTGGACACTTACCTAACGTTATGAAATCACGATGATTTCAACGATCAACTCGTATTCATTTGCAATCACGTCGGCAATGACCGGAATGAGCCGATAACGCCCGGAAGGAAAAGGAGAAAACTCCGGCAACTCGTATACATTTGCAATCACAGGGTTTCTGGACCGCTGGTTGCGGGTCTGCTGTAGATTCCGGTTGCGGTCGGCGTAGTTCGGATTGGCCTGGCGATATTGCTTCCAGTAGTCCGGATGCTCGTTTCGCCACTGCTCGATCTTTTGCGGTTCGTTGCCTTGATAGTCAGCGTCAACCTGCCGTTTTTCCTCCAGCCAGCGCCGGCGACGCTCGCGTTGGCATTCGGGGGACGAGCAGTAGGTTTGGTTGGGAACCTTGGGGTGAGGCTGAAACGCCTTGCCACAGGCTTTGCATTGCTTGGTCATGATGCACTCCATTCAAAGATTGAAATGGAACGTGCGTGACCGGACCGCCTTCGGCCGGGAAGGATGCTACCGGGTGGGCGTGTTCTTACACGCCCGTTCCGACCCATCGGGTCAGACGTCAATCACCCGATGTTTCGCAACACTACGGGATAAGTCGATGAAATGGGTGTAATCGGGCGTGGGAATGGTTTCTCTTCTTTATTGGGTGTAAATGGGTGTAGTATTGGTTCATGCTGAAAACCGACTCCATTCAGATCACCCCGGAGATCTTGAGCCTCATTGCCAAGACCGACGAGTTCAAAGGCGCTTGGCGCGCCTTGGGCACGCTTGCCCCCGATCGCCTGTCGGCCTTGCGCCGCGTGGCTACCATCGAGAGCATCGGCTCCTCCACCCGCATCGAAGGCAGCAAGCTGTCCGATCGGGAGGTGGAACAGCTCCTGTCGAATCTGGAGATCAAATCCTTCGCCACCCGCGACGAGCAGGAAGTGGCTGGCTATGCCGAGCTGATGGACTTGGTGTTCTCGTCGTGGCAGGACATCCCGTTCACCGAGAACCACATCAAGCAGTTGCATCAGATCCTGCTGCGTCACAGCGAGAAGGACACCTGGCATCGCGGCAATTACAAAACCAACTCGAACAGCGTCGCTGCTTTCGACGAAACAGGCGCGCAGATCGGTATCGTGTTTCAGACCGCGTCACCGTTCGATACGCCGCGCCTGATGACAGAGTTGGTGGCCTGGGTTAATCAGGAACGCGAGACAGCCCGACTACATCCACTGCTGATCATCGCCCTGTGTGTCGTCGTTTTCTTGGAGATTCATCCCTTCCAGGATGGCAACGGGCGCCTTTCCCGAGTGCTGACCACGCTCCTGCTGCTGCAGGCCGGGTACGCCTACGTGCCCTACAGTTCGTTGGAAAGCGTGATCGAACACAGCAAGGAGGCCTACTACCTGGCGCTGCGTCAAACCCAAGGCACGATCCGCACGGAATCACCGAACTGGCAGCCGTGGCTGGTGTTCTTTCTGCGGTCTTTGGCCGAGCAGATGCGGCGTCTGGAAAAGAAGGTCGAGCGTGAGAAGATCGTGCTGGCGGCCATGCCTGAACTGCAGCTACAGATCGTCGAGTTTGCCAGCGAACATGGTCGTGTCACGATTGGTGAAGCGATCAAGCTGACCAGCGCCAGCCGCAATACGTTGAAGCAGCATTTCCGCACACTGGTCGAACGCGGCACATTGAACCAGCACGGCAGTGGCCGAGGGGTTTGGTACGACCTGCGCTAAGCCCCCTTCACCCAACGCGTCCTTGACCTGTGTAGATCGAAAACAAACAGGTTCGTTATGAAATTCCCGCCAGTCGTGATTCAGGCCAAACAGAAAACTAGCCCTGCTCAGATAGAGCCGTAATTGGGTTCGCCACGATTAGCCTTGATGTTACATTAATTCGTCACTTATTTGCATTCGACGAAAATATGGAACATACTTTGCCGACCATGCGCCACGATACCCACACCCAACGCATCCTTGAGCTGGCCAGCCAGAAGGGAATGCTGCGCCCCGGCGACCTCGATATTATCGGAGCTCCCCGGGTAGTGCTAACGCGCATGACAGCCAGTGGCCTACTGGAAAAGGCTGGACGCGGCATTTACCTGCTACCTGGCAATCAAGGCTCCGAGCATGAAAGCCTGGCAACGGTTGCTACGAAAGTACCGCAGGCGGTCTTTTGCCTGCTCACGGCCCTGCAGTTCCATGAGCTGACCACCCAACTACCGCGAGAGGTATGGATCGCCATGCCTCGTGGCAGTCATACGCCCAAGATCGACTACCCTCCGCTCAAGATGGTTCAGTTTGCTGGTGAAGCCTATTCCGAAGGAGTTGAGATCGTTGAGCGCGATCAGGTCAAGCTCCGTGTCTACAGTGTTGCCAAGACCGTCGCTGACTGCTTCAAGCACCGCAACAAGATCGGACTCGATGTCGCGCTGGAAGCGCTGAAGGATGCACGCGCTAAGAAAATGGCCTCGGCCGATGACCTCTGGCGTTTCGCCAAGATTTGCCGGGTTGCCAATGTGATGCGCCCGTATCTTGAGGCGGTGGAATGAACAAGGATCTCGCCGCATCGGTACGGGCACGGTTGCTGAACGTCGCCAAAGCCCAAGGCGCGGACTTCAACCAGGTGCTGGTGCGCTTCGCCCTGGAGCGAATCCTCTACCGACTGAGCCAGTCGGCGCACGCTGATCACTTTCTGCTCAAGGGCGCGTTGCTGTTCACGCTCTGGTACGACATGCCACACCGCACCACGCGCGACGCCGACCTGCTCGGTTTCGGGGCTAGCGATCTTGAATCGATCGCCCAGACATTTCGTGACATCGCCAGCGTCGAGGTAGAGGACGGTATCGTCTTCGATCCGGCGTCAGTGAGCGTAGAGGAAATCCGCAAGGATGCCGGGTATGCTGGTGCACGGGTGTTGATTACGGGTGAAATTGCCAAGGCACGCTGCAAAACGCAGATCGACATCGGGTTCGGTGATGCAGTCACGCCTGGCCCGGTTCACGCCATCTACCCTGTGCTGATCGCAGACCTACCGGCACCTCGGCTGCGAACATACCCCGTCTACACCGTCATCTCGGAAAAGCTGCATGCCATCGCCTTGCTTGGCATGACCAACAGTCGGTTGAAGGATTACCTGGACCTGTGGGTGCTGCTCGACCGTGAGGCACTGAATGCCAATACGCTCGCGCGGGCGATCGCCGCGACCTTCATCCGGCGTGGAATGCCCGTCCCGGCTGTCCTGCCCATCGGCCTGACGGACGAGTTTGCGACCGACGTATCGCGCCAGGCCATGTGGCATGCGTTCCTGAAAAAGAACGAGATCACCATCACTCCGCTGTCCGACGTGGTGGCGAAACTTCGGGCAATACTGGAGCCGGCACTCGTTCAAGCCGCGACATTTTCCGACGCGAGCCGCTTGGTCGAAATTGACAAGCAGGACGCTTCGTAGGCCTCGATATCGATCAGTCGATACAGAACACGGCCCTGCAGTTTCAGAAACATGGGGCCAATCCCTTCGCTGCGCCAGCGCTCAAGGGTCGCCTCGCTGACATCCCAGCGCGTGGCAAGGGCTCTTTGGTTGAAATGAATGATTTCCATGCAGGACTCCGAACGGGTTGGTGGGAGTCCATGAAGGCGCTGTTTCGTCCACAAGCCAAGTCAGCCATTGGCAACGATATGAATTTGGGTTCGACTGCGGGATTCGGATTCGAACTGCGTCATGATTGTTGATGCAACAACACATCGCATTTGATAGACTTGCGGCTGGTCAGGCATCTTTCCGCGAATGTTCTAAGCAGCATTTGCACGTAAGAACGCACTGAGTTGGTGGAGTTTGGCGGGAGTTGCCGCCCCACCGCCAACTACCTTGATTGTTAAGGTGATTTGGCAAAATCATCCACGAGGTTGTCAGGGCCAGCAGAAGCAAAACAGCCGACGAAAGTCGGCTTTTTTAGTTTCTGTTGCCCCGAAAAAGCCCCGAATGTCCCTTAAGGGACTTGGACGTTTGCCTCGAGTTTGCCCCGAGTAGTTGCTGGGCTCCAAGCCGCCTCATCAGGGAACCGTCAAGATCATGCAGAACCTCGATGATGATCCACTACTGATCGACCTTCACTTCCACGACCCCGGCATGAAGCCACCTCACGACTCACCGACAAGTTGTAGTTGCATGAACTGATGAAGGTTACCGGGCACAAAGGAAGGCGCATGCTGGCACGCTACTACCACCCACGTGCCGAAGACTTGGCGAAGAAACTCGGTTAGGTCTTACTGTCGACAGTTTGTCCGAGCACACAATGTCGAAGTGCTGGGTCAGCGGGCCTCCTCCGCAGCGGTTCTGCGAAAAGGGGTCGCCATGCACGAAAGTGAGCTACCGAGATCCGTCCATTCCGCGAAGTTTCCTATCTGTCTTGCATGTAGCGCGCGAACAGCGCGGGATTTGCGTAACGCAGTCTTCTGCGGTTCTCGACAAGTTCTCCATGACGCCCCTGGCGTTCGAGCGCGAGCAAGCCAAGAACGACGCGGGCACAGCTTTCCGGTATCTTCGATAGCGGTGTTCTGGCCATGCATAAGGCGGGTAATTGGTAATCTGAGCGGCCCTGCTTGCTGTTGCCACTACAGGTGCGATCAATCTTTGAGATGTTCAATACACCTATAAGCCCTACATTGTGGTCCACCACGACCCTTGGTCAGGGTCGGTTTTGTCATCGACTGTACCTTCCGGCTGAAGTCATGAGCATCAGAATCGACTTGACAGGCATCTTTTTGTATATACACTATGCAGCATGGTCACCTTTGATGGGCGCAAGCGCAAAGCCAACATTGCCAAGCACGGCATCGATCTGGCGGAGGTAGAAAGCGCTTTTGACTCACCGATGGTGACTATCGAGGACGACCGCGTTGCCTACGGAGAACAACGCCTTAAAAGCCTCGCTTGGTGGAATGGGCGAGTGGTCGTTTTGCTATGGACTGAGCGCGACTCTGGAGCGCATGTGTTTTCTTGCCAAGATGCCGACAAAAGCCAAACCCGTCAATACGTCAAAGCCATCACTGGCCGATAAGGCCGCTTGGCAATCCGTCATCGATGCTGCCCCGGACGGTGAAGCAGCTCACGACGAACCGTGGGATCGCGCCATCGTCACGCATGGCGGGGGCGTTGCTGACACGCTGACCGAGTTGCGTCGCGCCAGAGGTCAGCGCGGACCACAGAAAAAGCCACGCAAGACCGCGACGGCTATTCGCCTGTCGGCTGAGGTCACGGAGTTTTTCAAGGCTAGCGGGCCTGGTTGGCAAACGCGCATCGATGAGGCACTGCGCGAATACGTGAAGGACCACAAGCCAGGCTGATCATCTTTGCCGGGTTCAGGCTCGGCTCAGCCCAAGGGTCAGTCAGACTCGCGCTGTCGGTAATCTTCGGTGCAATCCGAAGCGGGAGAAGGGAAGCCCGTGCGAAGGAGCGCACGGCGCAATTCACAGGCATGAAAAGCCCGCGCAACGGCGGGCTCCTGATGTTGCGCTACCGAACTGATTACTTCTTCTTTGCGGCTTTCTTCCCCGACACCGCCGCT
>CAJBYR010000131.1 GCA_903959855.1 uncultured beta proteobacterium | reverse complement strand
GGTGGCCGGACCCCAGACCGAGAGCGCTATGCGGCCCTGCGGCCGCAACACGCGGCGGCATTCGCGCAGGGCGAGATCGGCGTCCGGGAAGAACATCAGGCCGAGACCGCACAGCACCCGGTCGATACTGGCGTCGGCAAAAGGCAGGGCTTCGCCATCGGCCGCCACGCGCGGCAAACCGGGACAACAGGCAAGCTGCCCCAGGCTGATATCGCTGGCGATCGCCAGGCCATCGGCGCCGACCCGCCCGGCGGCAGCGTGTGCCAGTTGGCCGGGGCCGCTGGCGAGGTCGAGCACGCGCTGTCCGGGCACGAGGACGGCGGCATCGAGCAGCGCTGACGCAACACCATCGCGCGCGCCGGCGGCAGCCAGGTAGCGCGGGCCGATCCGGTCGTAACCGGCGCGCTCCAGGCGCTTGAACTGCTTCGTATCGAAACTCACGGCAGGGCCGCTTCCTGGCGCGCGGCGGCGGTCTTCAGCAGGTCAACGCTATACACCGCGAGCCCGGCCCAGATCGCGGCCAGGCTCAGCATGCGTTGGGTGTCGAGGGTCTCGTGGTACACCAGCACGCCGATCAGGAAGGCGATGGTGGGTGCCAGGTATTGCAGGAAGGCCATCATCGACAGCGGCAGACGCCGCGCGGCGATGGCGAACAGCAGCAGCGGAATTGCGGTGACCGGGCCGGTAGCCAGGAGATACAGGTCGCTGGCCGAAAGTGCACCACTGCCGCCGAAGTGGCCTTGCCCGCTGTAGGCCAGCCAGCCCAGCCAGGCCAGCGCCAGCGGCATCATGCAGACGGTTTCGAGGAACAGGCCGCTGGCGGCATCCAGCGGCAATTGCTTGCGCAACAGGCCGTAGATGCCGAAAGTGCCGGCCAGCACCAGCGCGATCCAGGGCAGACCGCCGGCGCGCGTGGTTTCAATGGCGACGCCGATGGCAGCGCAGAGCACGGCCAGCCATTGCAGACGGCGCATGCGTTCCTTCAGCACCAGTACGCCGAGCGCAACGTTGAGCAGCGGCAGGATGAAGTAACCGAGGCTGGTCTCGACGATGTGGCCGTTGTTCACGCCCCAGACGAAGACCAGCCAGTTGCTGATGACCAAGGCAGAGGCCAGCGCGATGCGGGCCAGTTGCGCCGGCTGGCGCGCGATTCGCAGGGCATCGCCGAAGCCGCGGCCGAAGCCGATCAGTGCCGTCATCAGCAGCATGGCCCAGACCACGCGGTGGGCGATGATCTCGACGGCTGGAATCTCGACGATCTGCTTGAAGAAGATCGGCACCACGCCCCAGATCACGTAGGCGCTGATGCCGGCGAGGATGCCTGTGCGGGTGTTTTCCGGCGTAACTGCGGGATGGGTCACGCCAGGTCGGCAAAATCGATGATCGGGTCGAGGACGTCGTTCCAGCGCGTGAAACTGTGGTCGCCGCCAGCCAGCACGGTTTGCCGCGCTCCGAGATAGCGGCGTACAGCATCGCGGTAGTCGAGGGTCTCGTCACCCTGTTCCACCAGCAGCCAGAAGCGCTCCGGTTTGCTCAGCACCGGCACCTCGATGGCGCGTAACTGTTCGACGTGGTCCAGGGTGAACTCGAAGCTCTCGCCGGTATACAGCCAGCGTTGCGGGCCGATGTACTTCTGCAGCGAAAGATGGGCCACCACGGCGGGATTCACCAGTACCGCCTTGAGATCGAATTTCTCCGCCAGCCAGGTCGAGTAATAGCCGCCGAGCGAAGAACCGATCACCGTCGTTACCTTGTGGCGCGCAATCAGATCCTCGGCCAGCGCGATCGCATCCCCCGGCGCAGCCGGCAGTTGCGGCGAGAGGAACTTGTCGCCGAGGCCGCGCTCGTGCATGCGCTTGCCCAGCGCCTGTGCCTTGTGCGACTGTGGCCCGCTGGTGAAGCCATGCAGGTAGAGAATCATGGTGATGACCAATCCACCACGCCCATTTGCCAGGTGGCGAGCACGACGATGCCGAAGGCGATGCGGTACCAGGCGAAGACGGTGAAGTCGTGGGTCGAAATGAAGCGCAGCAGCCAGCGCACGCAGAGGAAGGCCGAGACGAAAGAGGCGATGCAGCCGACGGCCCACAGGCCGAGGTCGTCGGCCACCAGCAGGTGGCGCTCCTTCCATGCCTGGTAGGCGCTGGCCGCCATCAATGTCGGCACGGCAAGAAAGAACGAGAACTCGGTCGCTGCCTTGCGCGAGAGGCCGAGCAGCAGGCCGCCGATGATCGTGGCGCCGGAGCGCGAGGTGCCCGGGATCAGCGCACAGGCCTGGGCCAGGCCGAGCTTGAGTGCGTCCAGCGGCGTCAGCTGATCCACATCGTCGATACGTATTACGTGCTGGCGCTTCTCGGCCCAGAGGATGATGAAGGCGCCGACGATGAAGGCGCTGGCCACCGCCACCGGGTTGAACAACGTGGCCTTGATCATTTTTCCGAAGATCAGGCCGAGTACCGCCAGCGGCAGGAAGGCGATGCCGATGTTGAGCACGAAGCGCTGCGCCGCCGGGTCGCTGCCCAGGCCGGCGAGCACGCGGCCGAAGCGCGCGCGGTATTCCCAGCAGATCGCCAGCATCGCCGCCGCCTGGATCACGATCAGGAACAGCTTGCCGCGCTCGTCGTTGAACTTGAGCAGGTCGCCGGCGAGGATCAGGTGGCCGGTCGAGGACACCGGCAGGAATTCGGTAAAGCCTTCAACCAGTCCCAGGATCAGGGCCTGGAGCAGCGGGTGGAAATCCATGTCGGTGGGATGCGCGGGGGGTGGAAAATGCGGCGGAGAAGGCCGCGGAGTCTAGCACGCGGCGGTGTCGGCCTCCAGCCGCGCCAGCCAGGCCAGGGCCTCGTCACGATGCCCGCCGCACATCTCGGCCGAGGCTTGCAGTCCGCTGCAACATGAGGGCCGACGATCACTGCCAAAGATCGCGCAGCGCAGGTCTTCGGTCAGGTGGATGCAGCGCACGCCGGCGGGTTTGGCCAGCGAACTGATCGAAGGGGCGATGCAGCAAGCGCCGCAGCCTGGACGACACGCCATTGCCGCCGTAGCACCAGCGCCGACTTCCGGAAATGGAAGCATGATTTTATGCGCCCAGGCGCGCCAGCCAGTCGCCTGCGCGACGGATGGCGACATTGCCGCGCTGCTCTTCCTGGCGCAGTTCGGCAACCAGTTGCACGGCTTCGGTGCCGGCAAACTGCTCCGCAAAGCGTGCCAGCGGCCGATGCACTGCCGCGTCGGCGCATTTGCATTCCAGCAGATGGGTCAATTCGCCGCCTTCACTCAGGGCGAAATCCACCTCGGCGCCATCCTTGGTGCGTATGTAATGCAGCCCGCTCTCCTTGCCGAGCGCGTCGTGGCGATAGTGGGTGTATTTCAGCAGCATCACGGCGATGGCATTTTCCAGTCGCGCCCCCGGATCGTTCTTGACCAGTCCGGTATCGAAAAAATACAGCTTGGGCGCTTGCAGGAGCGCGCGGCCCACGTTGCGGTGCCAGGGTTGAACGGCAAATACGATGAACAGCGACTGGAGAACGTCCAGGTAGCGTTTCAGGGTGTTGGGGGCGACCGCCAGATCGCGTGCCATGGAAGCCAGAGAGAGGGGTGAACCGACCCGCGCCCGCAGCATGTCGAGAAACAGCCGCATGGTCGTGATTTCCTGCAGCCGTGAAAATTCCAGCACGTCTTCGCGCACCAGGTCAGTGTAGTACTGCGCGCGCCAGCGGTCGGCCAGTTCATCGCTCGGGGCGAGGCAGGGTTCCGGGAATCCGCCGCGGCGCATCAGGTGCCGCAGGGCATCGGCGGGCGATGCCGCACTGTGCTCACACCATTCGCGGACATCAATGGGGTGCAGGTGCCAGGCAAAATAGCGCCCGGCAAGGGACTCTCCGCTCTGGCGGAACGTATCCATCCGTGCGCTGCCGGTCACCAGCAATGTCTGTTCCGGTTCGCGCCCGTCCACTACGCCTTTCAGCCAAGTCTTCCAGCCGGGCATCTTGTGGATCTCGTCCATCACCAGCAGGCGGGCGCGGCGATCCCAGGTAGCCCGCTGCAGTATCGCCCGATCGTCGGCGACGTCCCAGTTCAGATACTGCGCGGGAGCAAACGGGGCCATCATGCTGCGCGCCAGCGTCGTTTTGCCGACTTGGCGGGGGCCGGTCAGGATCACCATTTTGCGCCGCAGATCGGTCGCAATGAGCTCATCGAGAACGCGTTTCATTCGACTATTTTACCTATCAATGCAAAATAGTCGCGACTTTATTGCAACATCAATGCGCTTAGTCGGATGCGTATGCTGCTGGCGGTTGGCCTACGAAGCCTTGTAGATCTCGCTGCCGGCTTTGACGAACTCGACCGACTTGACTTCCATGCCCTTGTTGAGCGCTTCCTGCTCGGAGACGCCCAGCTTTGCCGCGTATTCGCGCACATCCTGGGTGATCTTCATGGAACAGAAATGTGGCCCGCACATGGAGCAGAAGTGGGCCAGCTTGGCGCCGTGCTGCGGCAGGGTCTCGTCGTGGAATTCGCGCGCCTTGTCGGGGTCCAGCCCGAGGTTGAACTGGTCTTCCCAGCGGAACTCGAAGCGCGCCTTGGACAGCGCGTT
>CAJBYR010000130.1 GCA_903959855.1 uncultured beta proteobacterium | reverse complement strand
TGGCGATGGCGACGCCGCGCTCGACGATGTTTTCCAGTTCGCGCACATTGCCGGGGAAGTCGTAGGCCTTGAGCAGGTCGAGTGCCTCGGCGGTGATCGTGTCCACCGGCTTGCCCATGCGCGCTGCGCATTTGCGCAGGAAGTGGTAGGCCAGCAGGGCCACGTCCTCCTTGCGTCGCGACAGCGGCGGGATCAGCAGGTTCACCACGTTGAGGCGGAAATACAGGTCCTGGCGGAAGCTGCCGTCCTTGACCATTTCGATCACGTTGCGGTTGGTGGCCGCAACGACGCGCACGTCGACCGCCTGCGGTTTCGTCGCACCCAGTGGCAGCACTTCGCGCTCCTGCAGCACGCGCAGCAGCTTGACCTGCATCACCGGCGCCATCTCGGTGATCTCGTCGAGGAACAGTGTGCCGCCGTGGGCCGCGGCGATCAGGCCCTGCTTGTCGCCGTGCGCCCCGGTAAAGGCGCCGCGGACATGGCCGAACAACTCGTTGGCCAGCAGTTCTTCGTTGAAAGCGCCGCAGTTGACCGCCAGAAACGGTCCGCCGCCTGTTTCCTGACCGCGCTTGCTGTGGTGGTGCAGGTAGCGCGCGAAGAGTTCCTTGCCGGTGCCCGATTCGCCGGTGATCAGTACATTGCAGTCGGTCGGCGCGATCTGCCGGGCCATGTCGAGCAGGCGCTGCATCTCGGCGTTCTGGGTGATGATGCGCACCTTGCCCTGGAAGCTCTCGACCTGCTCGCGCAGCGCCTGGTTTTCGCGGCGCAGGCGGACCTTGGTCAGTGCCTCGGCCACCACCTTGCGTACTTCATCGAGCCGATAGGGTTTGGCGATGTAGTAAAAGGCGCCGTGCTTCATCGCCTCGACCGCCGATTCGAGGGTGGCGTAGCCGGTGATCAGGATCACCTCGGTGTCGGGGTGGCTGGCGCGGCACTTCTGCAGGATCTGCATGCCGTCGACCTTTTCCATGCGCAGGTCGGTCAGCACCACGTCGAAGTCCTGCTTGTCGAGATGGGCCAGCGCGTTGCCGCCGCTTTGGGTCGCGACCACCTCGTAGCCTTCCTTCTTCATCACGTGCTCGAGGTTGCGCAGGGCGACCTTTTCGTCATCGACGATGAGTAGCCTGCCGGGCGAAGATGTGCTCATGCTGGGGTGTCCTGTGCGGGAAGTCGGATGAGAAAGGTCGTGCCCTGGCCGGGCGTGCTCTTCACGGCGATGCTGCCGCCGTGTTCCTCGACGATTTCGAAGACGATGAAGAGGCCCAGGCCGAGGCCCTGGCCGACTTCCTTGGTGGTGAAGAAGGGATCGAAAATGCGCGGCAGGACTGCGGCCTCGATGCCGCGCCCGTTGTCGGAGACTTCGATTTCGATGCGTGGGGTGCTCTCGCCGCGGGCGCCGAAGACCAGTGCGTCGACGGGATAGGCGCTCCGCGCCGGCCGTGCCGCGACGCGCAGTTCGCCGGCGCCTTCGAGGGCGTCGATGGCGTTGCCGACGAGGTTGAAGAGCGCCTGTTGCAGGCGCTGCTTGTCACCGGTGAGCACGAGCCCGGCGCCCGCGTCGATCACGACGGCGACCTGCGGAGGAATCCGCCCCCGCACCAGGCGCAGGCTCTCCTCGACCAGCGGCGCCAGAGGCACGGCCTCGCGGTGGAAGGCGCGGTCGCGGGCGTAATCGAGCAGCGAGCGCACGATGCGGCGTGCGCGCCAGGTCTCGGCATCGATCTGGGCCAGCAGTTCCTTCTCGAACGCCGTGCTGTCAGCGCCGACTTTCGAATCGGCGATCTCCTCGGCGAGGATCTCGCAGGAGGTGGAGATGTTCGACAGGGGATTGTTCAGTTCATGGGCCACGCCCGAGAGCAGGGTACCCAGCGCGGCGAGCTTTTCCGAACGCAGCAACTGTCCCTGACGGGTTTCCAGTTGTTCCAGCACATGGTTGAAGGCGGCGGTCAGCGAGGCGATCTCGCGGTCCTGCAGGCCAAGGTCGAGCTTGGCCAGTCGGCCTTCGGCCACCGCCGTCATGTTGTCCTCCAGTTCGCGCAGCGGCCGTGCCACGCGCCAGGCCAGCATCTGGCCGACGGCGACGACCAGCAGCACCAGCGCCGCAATCGAGCCCAACAGCCCGCGACGGTGGCTCTCCAGTTGTTGCTGGAGGATGCCGCGCTCGGTGCGCGACCATTCCTCGGCGACGGTGACGATCTCCTTGCCGGCCTGGCGTAGGCGCGCGTCGCCGGCCGTATCGCGTTTGCCGGGCACTCGCTCGCTCATCAGGCGGTCGTAATTCTCCAGCGCCAGGAGCATGGCGCCGATGCGCTGCGGGCTTGCCACGGCGGCGAAGCTCGCACCATGCTCGGCGAGGATGCGACGGCCTTCGGCGACATAGGCGCGGTTCTCTTCACGATCCGCTTCCTGGCCGTAGAGGAAATGGTTTTTCTCGAAACGACGGATCTCCAGGGTGATGCCGAGAAACTGGTGCACCCGTTCGCCGCCGGTGATCTGTTCCGCGAGGAGGCGGGTTTCGATCAGCGAGAACGCCGAAAGCGCGATGACCAGCGTCGCGACCGCGCCGTAGCCGATGACGATCTTTCGACGCAGGGAATCCATGCGGAGTGGGATGAAGCTCATCAGTTGCATTATGCAACTGTGACATCAAGTACTGCAACACCAGAAACTCCCTGTGCCAGAGGCCGGGCAATGCGGTAAAGAATGGCATTGTTGCACTTTGAAGCGCCTGTGCTTGCGATCGCAAACTTGGCTGCTTTCAACAAATTGATTCATAAGGAATGCTGTCTGGTCAGGGCGGTGGCACGAATGCTGCGATGCCTTTGGCCCATGGACTCACGCAAGTCACCCCGCAAAATCCTGCTCGCCGTGCGCGAAGGCTGTCTCGATGCCCGCCTGCTGGCCTCGGCGCGCAGTCTTTGCCAGCGCATGGATGCGGAGCTGGACATCCTGGTGCGTACCGGCAAGGACACGCTGTCCGCCGAGCTGGAGGATTTCATCCGCGAATTGAGGGAGGCCGGCTTGCCCTACAGCCTGACCCAGAAGCCCGAAATGCGTCGGCGCGACATCGTCGATTACGCCAACAACCACGAGTGCATTTCGAGCGTGATCATCGATTCCCTCGAAGGATGGGAGACCGTTGCCGCCGACCGAGCCAGCGACCCGTGGGCGCGTCTGGCCTGTCCGCTGGTGACGGCTGCGCCAGCCAGAAAGCCTGGCGCAAGCAACAACCCATGAAACTCTCCCCGCGCGCCCTGTTTCCTTTCCTGCGCTGGTTCCCTTACCGGGGGGCGACCCTGCGCGCCGATTTTCTCGCCGGCCTGACCGTCGCCCTGGTGCTGGTGCCGCAATCCATGGCCTATGCACAACTGGCCGGCATGCCCGCCTACTACGGTTTGTATGCGGCCTTCCTGCCGGTGGCGGTGGCCGCGCTGTGGGGCTCGTCGAACCAGCTTGGTACCGGGCCGGTGGCCGTGGCCTCGCTGTTGACCGCGTCGGCATTGACGCCGCTGGCAGCACCCGGTACCGAGAGCTTTATCGCGCTGGCGATCATGCTGGCCTTGCTGGTCGGACTCATCCAGCTGACGCTGGGCGTGTTCAAGCTCGGCGTGGTGGTGAATTTTCTCTCGCATCCGGTCATCGTCGGTTTTACCAATGCGGCCGCGATCATCATCGCGCTGTCTCAGGTCAACAAGCTCCTCGGCGTGCCCATGGGGCGCTCCGAATCCTTCCTGGTCGACATCTGGGGCGTGGCAAAGCTCGTCGGGGAATCCCATCTCCCAACCCTGGTGATGGGCTTCACCGCGATTTCCCTGATCTGGGTGATCCGCAAGAAGGCACCGAAACTTCCCGGCGTGCTGATTGCCGTGGCGCTGACCACGGTGGTGTCATGGCAGATCGGCTATGAGCGCAATGCCACCGCAGTGCTGGAGCAGGTTGCCGACCCCGAAGCGCAAAGCCTGCTGGGCGAGTTCATCCGCACTGAGGCGCGGATTCGCGAAATCAACCAGCAGATCATCGCCAAGGCTGGAGAAATGAAGCTGCTGCAAAAGAGCAGCGGCGAGCATGCGCACGAAATCGCCACGCTGAATTACGAGGTCGAATTGCTCAGATTGCAACTCAAGGACCGCGAGGACGAAAACCGCCGTCGCAATCGTGCCGTGCGCAGCATGGCGTTCGAGCAAGTCCCCGGGGCCGCCGGCGAGCCACCGAAATACTTCGCCTCCGGGAGGTTGCCTGCGGGTACGCAATCCGATGGCCGGCACTGGCACATCGCCCGTGCCGCCAGCGGCAGCCTGAAGCTTACCGGGGGCGGCGAAGTGGTCGGCAAGGTGCCGGAGGGCTTGCCGTCGGTCGGCCTGCCGAAGTTTTCCTGGGATATGGTCGGCAGCCTGCTGGCGTCGGCGATCGTGATCTCGCTGGTCGGGTTCATGGAGGCGATTTCGATTGCCAAGGCCATCGCCGCCAAGACCAAGCAGAAAATTGATCCCAATCAGGAACTGATCGGGCAGGGCCTTGCCAACCTCGTAGGTGCGGCAACCCAGTCCTTCCCGGTGTCGGGCTCGTTCTCGCGGTCGGCAGTAAACATCAATGCCGGGGCCAGGACCGGAATGTCTTCGGTGATCACGGCGGCATTTGTGCTGCTCACGCTGCTGTTCCTCACGCCGCTGCTCTACCACCTGCCGCAGGCGGTGCTCGCCGCGGTGATCATCATGGCCGTCATCGGCCTGGTGAATTTCGGCGCGGTCAGGCATGCCTGGCAAGCCAATCGGCACGACGGCGTGGCGGCGGTGGTGACCTTCGTCGCCACGCTGGCTTTTGCGCCGCATCTTGACAAGGGCATCATGGTCGGTGCCGGGCTGGCCATCGGCTTGTATCTCTACCGCACCATGACGCCGCGCGTGGCGATCCTGGGGCGCCATCCGGATGGCACGCTGCGCGACGCTGCCGTGCATGAGCTGCCGCCTTCGAAAGTGGTCACCGCGGTACGTTTCGACGGCCGGCTGTACTTCGCCAATGTCGCCTATTTCGAGGATGCGATCCTCGAAGCCGTCGCCGCCAATCCGGAAGCCCGGGCGGTGCTGGTGGTCGGCGAGGGCATCAACGAGATCGATGCCTCGGGCGAGGAGGTGATGCACCACGTGGTTCAACACTTGCGGGACGCCGGCATCGAGGTTGCATTTTCCGGCCTGAAAAAGCAGGTTGTCGACGTGATGCGGGCTACCGGTTTGCTTGAGTTCATTGGCGAATCTCGCCTGTTCGCCACGGCCGATGCTGCCCTCGAAGCGATCCACGCCGAAGCCGCCGTGCGTGGCGAGGACCATGCGGCGAGCCCGCTGCTGCCGCTTCCGCAGAAGAGATTCGCGTGAAGCCATGAGCCAGGCAGGGGTTTTGAACGTTAAAATGTCAATGATGCAACCATCTTCGCCGCGACCCGGAATCCGGCGCCAGAACCGGAACACACCGCGCAGAAACCACTAAGCAATGCCTGGCCTCCTGTCCCTCGACCTGTTGCTGGTCGCCGCTGCGGCGTGGCTGGCGCTCGGCCTGATCGGACTCTTCGCTTCGCGCAATCAGGCCCTGGTCAGTCAGGTGCTGTTCCCTGCGGGCGCGCTGGTCGGCCTGCTGGTCGGGGTGACGGGAATCGCGGCGCTGGGCGGCGATCCGCAAACCGCGGTGCTGGTGATCGGCCTGCCGGACCTGCCTTTCCATCTGCGCCTCGACAATCTCTCGGCGATCTTCGCGATCCTGCTGGGCCTCACCTCCGCCGGCATTTCCGTGTACTCCGCCGGCTACTTCGGCAAGGGCGATGTGGCCGGCCTGGGCACGCTTTGCCTCGAATACCACGTGTTTCTTGCCAGCATGCTGATGGTGCTGCTGGCCGATGATGCCTACGCCTTCATGGTGGCCTGGGAATGCATGGCGCTGTCGTCATTCTTCCTCGTCACCACGGACCACAAGCACGAGGAAATCCGCGACGCCGGGTTTCTCTACCTGCTGATCGCCCACATCGGCGCCATCGGCATCCTGCTGTGCTTCGGCGTCATGACCGGTGGCGCAGGTGACTACTCTTTTGCTGCAATGCGCACCCAGGAACTGGCTCCGTTCTGGACCTCGGCCGCCTTCCTGCTGGCGCTGGCCGGCTTCGGCGCCAAGGCCGGCCTGGTGCC
The DNA here is from genome assembly GCA_903959855.1 of uncultured beta proteobacterium. Taxonomy (GTDB): domain Bacteria; phylum Pseudomonadota; class Gammaproteobacteria; order Burkholderiales; family Rhodocyclaceae; genus Sulfuritalea. Next base: position 41,473 of record CAJBYR010000130.1, on the reverse strand, counting down.
GCTGCATGTCTGGCTGCCGGAGGCACACCCGGCGGCGCCGTCGCCGGTCTCGGCGATGATGTCCGGCGTGATGCTGAAAACGGCGATCTACGGCCTGCTGCGCGTCAGTTTCGATCTGCTGCACACGACGGTCTGGTGGTGGGGCGTGGTCGCCCTCGTTGTCGGTCTCGTTACCGCCCTGTTCGGCGTGCTTTACGCCACGGTGCAAAACGACATGAAGCGCCTGCTGGCCTATTCCTCGATCGAGAACATCGGCCTGATCGCCGTGGCCATCGGCCTGACCCTGATCTTCCACGCCTATGGCATGGATGCGCTGGCGGCGCTGGCCATGACGGCGGTGCTCTACCACTGCCTGGCGCATGCCGGTTTCAAGAGCCTGCTGTTCCTGTGCACCGGCTCGGTGCTGCATGCGACGAAGGAACGCAACCTCGGCAAGCTCGGCGGCCTGATCCATCCCATGCCCTGGGTGGCCTGGCTGGCGCTGGCCGGGATCATCGCCGGCGCCGGCCTGCCGCCGCTCTCGGGCTTCGTCTCCGAATGGCTGCTGCTGCAGGGTTTCCTGTTTTCGCCCGGGCTTCCCCATCCCTGGCTCAACATGGTGGTGCCCGTTGCCGCTGCGCTGGTGGTGCTGGTAGCGGCGTTGGCCGGATTCGCCATGGTCAAGTTCTACGGCATCATTTTCCTCGGCCAGATGCGCGATCCGGCGCTGAAGGATGCCCACGATGCCGGCCCCTGGGAAAAGGTGGGGCTGGTCTGGCTGGCGCTGATCACCCTGCTGCTCGGTGTGTTGCCCTCGACAGTGATCCTGCGCCTGGATGCCGCGACGCGCCAGTTGCTCGGCGCCGGGCTGTCCGACACGCTCAATGAGCAGGGCTGGTGGATGCTGGCTCCCATCTCTGCCGAGCGCGCCAGCTATGAACCGCTGATCGTGCTGGTCACCATCGCCGTGGTGTTGTTGCTCGCACGCTGGCTGGTCAGGACGCTGTTCCACGGTCGCGTGCGGCGCAGCTCGCCCTGGGACTGCGGCTACCACTTCGAGGGGCCGCGCGCCCAGGACACGGCCGAGGGTTTCAGCCAGCCGATCCGCCGCATCTTCGAGCCGGTATTCCGCATGCAGCGGCACTTCCCCGCCGCGCGCGACAAACAGCCCTTCTACAGCGTCAAGGTCGAGGACCATTTCTGGTACTGGTGTTATCTGCCGATCGCGCGCCTGGCGAACCGGATTTCGGCCATGATCGTGACCCTGCAGGGCGGGCGCATCGCCGTGTACCTGATGTACAGCTTCATCACCTTGCTTGTCCTTCTCATGGTGGCGCGACCGTGATCAGCGTCTCGGGATTCCTCGGCCAGGCCTTTGCCATCCTTCTGGCGCTGGTTCTGGCGCCACTCCTGTCCGGCTGGGTTGGCCAGTGTCGTGCCTGGTTTCAGAGCCGCAGCGCGCCGCCCTTGCTGCTGCCGTATTACATGTTGCAGAAGCTGTTCAACAAGGAAGTGGTGCTGGCGCACAACGCCTCCTCGCTGTTCCGCGCCGCGCCCTTCGTCATCTTCGGCTGCATGGTGCTGGCCTGCGCCATCGTGCCGACCTTGTCTACCGACCTGCCCTTCGCGCCGTCAGCAGATGCCCTGGCCCTGGTCGGCATCTTCGGCCTGGCGCGCATTTTCATCGCGCTCGCCGGCATGGACATCGGCACCGCCTTCGGCAGCCTCGGCGGGCGGCGCGAAATGCTGATCGGCTTCCTCGCCGAGCCGGCGCTGCTGATGGTGTTCTTCACCCTGGCGATGATCGCCCAGTCGACCTCGCTGGCTACCATCGTCGAGACCCTGGCGCACCGCGAACCGGTGATTTATCCGAGCCTGGCTTTCGCCGGCGTGGCTTTCACTTTTGTGTCGCTGGCCGAGAACGCTCGCGTACCGGTGGATAACCCGGCCACCCACCTCGAACTGACGATGATCCACGAGGCCATGATCCTCGAATACACCGGCCGCCACCTGGCGCTGATCGAATGGGCCGCGAGCCTCAAGCTGTATGCCTATTCCTGCCTCGGGCTGGCGCTGTTCTTCCCCTGGGGCATCGCCCCCGGCGACGACATCCTGGCCCTGATAGCGGCGATTCCGCTGCTGCTGTTCAAGCTCGCCATTGGCGGCTTCCTGCTGGCCGGCATCGAAACCATCAACGCCAAGATGCGCATCTTCCGCGCCCCCGAGTTTCTCGGCATCGCCTTCATGCTGGCCGTGCTCGGCCTGCTGGTGCGCCTGCTGCTGGAGGTAAGGGTATGACACCTTCGATCCCCCTGTCGGCGCAACTGATCAACCTGTTCGCCGCGGTGATCCTGCTGCTGGCCTTTGCCATGCTGGCGCAACGCCGCATGCATTCGCTGGTCAACCTGTTCGCGCTGCAAGGGCTGGCGTTGTGCCTGGCAACGCTGGTGGCGGCGGTCACCACCGGGCAGGTGCATCTTTACTTCTCGGCGGGCCTGACCCTGCTGCTCAAGGTAGTGGCGCTGCCGTGGATCCTCTACCGCCTGGTGCGCCAGCTCAATATCAAGGGCGACGTCGAAGCGTTGATCAACATTCCCACCACCATGCTGGTCGGCATCGGCCTGGTCATGGTGGCCTTCAATGTCGCGCTGCCGATTTCGGAGCTTTCCCACACCATCACCCGCGGCACCCTGGGCATCGCGCTGGCCGTGATCATGCTGGCCTTCCTGATGATGATCACGCGACAGAAGGCCATCAGCCAGGTGGTCGGCTTCCTCTCGATGGAAAACGGCTTGTTCCTCGCCGCGACCAGCGCCACCTACGGCATGCCGATGGTGGTCGAACTCGGCATCGCGCTCGACGTGCTGGTCGGCATGATCATCCTCGGCGTGTTCTTCTTCCAGATCCGTGACCAGTTCGACAGCCTGGACATCCGGCACATGGAAAAGCTGAAGGATAGTTAAGGCCCGTGGCTTCGATATACATCTACTTATCGTGAAACAGAGCAACTTCGTCAGCGCCCGGGCTCGCAAATTGGCCCGCCCCTCCCATCCTCCCCTCGCGGGAAGGCTATTGGTCGGCTCGCTTCGCTCGAGATTATTCGGGGGCGCTCGGCAGCGTCCTGCAAGTTAAACCATGGATTTCTTCGTCCTCATGCTTGCCATCCCCCTCGTCAGCGGCGCGCTGCTGACGATCGTGGGCGAGCGCGACTGGGCGCCCAACCTCAATGTCGTCGCCAGCCTCGGCACCTTCCTCGCCGCGGTCGGGCTGACCGGCGAGATCGTTGCCAACGGGCCGCGCTTTGCCTTCGGCGAGCAGTTCTTCATCGATTCCCTGAATGTCTTCTTCGTCGCGCTGACGGCCTTCGTCGGACTGACCACCAGCATCTTTTCCGGCCCCTACATGAAGATCGAGCGCGATCGCGGACGCCTGACCAAACCGCGACTGCGCCTCTACAAGAGCATGTACCAGCTGTTCATGTTCACCATGCTGGCGGCGCTGACTACCAACAACCTCGGCATCCTCTGGGTGGCGATGGAGGCGGCGACGCTGACCACGGTGCTGCTGGTCTCGCTCTACCGCACCCCGGCCAGCCTCGAAGCGGCCTGGAAATACTTCATCCTCTGCGGCGTCGGCATTGCGCAGGCCCTGTTCGGCACCGTGCTGCTCTACTTTGCCGCCGAGCGCGTGCTGGGCGCGACGGGCAACGCCCTGCTATGGACCCACCTGGTCGATGTGAAAAGTCAGCTTGAGCCGACCATCATGGCGCTGTCCTTCATTTTCCTGCTGGTCGGCTACGGCACCAAGGTCGGCCTGGCGCCACTGCACAACTGGCTGCCCGATGCCCACGCCGAAGGCCCGACGCCGGTCTCGGCGGTACTTTCCGGCCTGCTGCTGAACGTCGCGCTGTATGCCATCCTGCGCTGCAAGGTACTGGCCGACGGCGCCCTGCCGGAAGGCTATGCCGGCAACCTGATGATCGGCTTCGGCCTGTTCACCCTGCTGGTCGCGGCCTTCTTCCTGTCGCGGCAGAAGGATGTCAAGCGCATGTTCGCCTATTCGTCGATCGAGCACATGGGCCTCATCACCTTCGCCTTCGGCATGGGCGGCCCGGTCGCGAACTTTGCCGGTCTCCTGCACATGACCATGCATTCGCTGACCAAGTCGGCAATCTTCTTCGCCGTCGGCCATGCCACGCAGAAGACCGAAACCCAGCTGATGGAAAACATCCGCGGCCTGATCAAGATCAACCCGCTGATCGGCTGGGGCCTGATGCTGGGCACCCTGGCGATCCTTGGCATGCCGCCCTTCGGCGTCTTCGCCAGCGAATTCATGATCCTGACCCACGCCATGAAGCATTACCCCTGGGCCACGCCCATCCTGCTGCTGGCGCTGGGCGTGGCTTTCGCGTCCATCTTCGGCAAGGTGCAGGCCATGGTTTTCGGTGAAACTACTGCCAGGCGCCTGCCACATGCGCCGGCCATCATGCCGGTGTTCCTGCATCTGGGCATCGTGCTGATGCTGGGCCTCTACATTCCTCCTTACCTGACGCGCTGGTTCCACGAAGCCTCGCGCATGCTGGGCTGACACTATGACAACCTTTCCCCTGTCCCCTTTCCCATGGAAAGGGGTAACTATGGTTCAGCCGCCCAGCGGCTTCCGTGTTGCTGACCGCAGGCCTCCTTGGGGCGGCCCGGCGAAGGCCTGAAAATGCAACTTTGCGCCTTCCAAGCGATCGCCTTCAACCGTCAGCCGGGCATCGGCGCACCGGTGTGGCGCGGTCGCGCATCCAGCGGTGGCGAGTTGCACGATTTCGCCCTCGCGGCAAAAGAAGTCGGCGCCCGCATCACGGCGATCTGGGGCACCGATTGTCGCGCGCAGGGCCCGGGCTTCCGCCTGCATTGCGTGTTCGGGATCGAAGCCGGCCATGCCTGGGTGAGCCTCGATCTGCCTGCCGAGGCGCCGAGCTACCCGGATCTCGCTGACATTTTCACCGCCGCCAACCGCATGCAGCGCGCCACCCGCGACATGGTCGGCATTGGCATCGACGGCGGCGACCAGCGCCCGTGGCTGCGTCACGGCGGCTGGCCGGCGGACTGGTATCCGCTGCGCCACGATGCCGGTGATGTACCCGAATTCGCCAACCGGCCGACCGACTATGACTTCGTCAAGGTCGGCGGCGAGGGCGCGCACGAAATTCCGGTCGGCCCCATCCATGCCGGCATCATCGAGCCGGGCCACTTCCGCTTTTCGGTGGTCGGCGAGCGCGTGCTGCGCCTCGAACAGCGCCTGGGTTACCAGCACAAGGGCGTGGAAAAGCTGTTCATCGGCGCCGACATCGCGCGCGGCGCGCAACTGGTCGGCCGCGTTTCCGGCGATTCCGCCTGCGCCTACGCCTGGGCCTATGCCGATGCGGTCGAGGCCGCCTGTGAAACGGCCGCGCCACCGCGGGCGCTGGCCTTGCGCGCGCTGATGCTGGAGCGCGAACGCGTCGCCAACCACCTCGGCGACCTGGGCGCCCTGGGCAACGATGCCGCCTTTGCCTTCGGCCTGACGCACTACCTGCGCCTGAAGGAAGACTGGGTGCGGCTCAACGCCAGGCTGTTCGGCCATCGTTTCCTGTTCGACCGCATCGTCCCCGGCGGCGTGGCCTGCGATATCGACGCGGCGGGGCTGGCCGCCATCGTCGAGCAGTGCGGCGCGATCGAAACCGCCGTCAGGGAACTGCGCGAGCTTTACGATGAACACCCCGGCCTGCAGGACCGTTTCGTCACCACCGGCATCATCGACAGCGACCTGGTGCGCGAGCTTTCGCTTTCCGGCATGGCGGCGCGTGCTACGGGCATGCTGCTCGACGGCCGTGCCCATCGCCAGGGCTACACACCGCCGCCGCCCTACACCGGGCTGGGCGTGCGCCCCGCCACCGACGAGCGCGGGGATGTCGCCGCCCGCGTCGCGGTGCGCTTCGACGAGATTTTCGAATCCCTGCGCCTGCTGCGCCTGCTGGCGGTAGACATACCCGGCGGCGCGGTTCGGGTCGAGGTCGCGCCAGTGGCCAACGGTGCCGGCCTTGGCGTCATCGAAGGTTGGCGCGGTGAAGTCGCAGTCGGCGTCGAACTCGATGGCGCCGGCCGGTTGGCGCGCGTCCATCCGCATGATCCGTCCTGGCAGGCCTGGCTGGCGCTGGAGTTCGCCGTGCTGCGCGACATCGTTCCCGATTTCCCGCTGATCAACAAGTCCTTCAACCTCTCGTATTCCGGAGTCGATCTGTGATCCCGCTGCTCAGGCACATCTTCCGCACCGGCATCCTCACCGAGCCGGAGTTGCCCGTCACGGACGGGCCGCAGCGGGAGGTCGAGCGACTGCATGACGAGCTGCTCGGCATTCTCGGCCGCGCCCTGACTATCCGCGAAGTCGATGCCGGCTCCTGCAATGCCTGCGAGCTGGAAGTGCATGCGATGAACAACCCGTATTACAACCTCGAAGGCCGCGGCATCAAGTTCGTCGCCAGCCCGCGCCACGCCGACATGCTGCTGGTCAGCGGCCCGGTGACCAAGAACATGGAAAACGCGCTGCTGCGCGCCTACGAGTGCACGCCCGATCCCAAGCTGGTGGTGGCGATCGGCGACTGCGGCTGTGATGCCGGCGTCTTCGGCAAGAGCTACGCCAGCTGCGGTTCTGTCAGCGACGTGGTGCCGGTCGATGTGCGGGTGCCGGGTTGCCCGCCGACGCCGCTGGCGATGATGCAGGGCATCCTGGCGGCGGTGCGCAGGGCGAAGTAGGGTGTCGGGCCGAAAACCTGGCCGTTTCGCAAAGATGTTGAAAAATGGCCCGCAATTTTCTACCGGATTAGGAAAAACCTAGCGTATCATGCAATCATGCCGCATGAAGGAGAATTCCATGCATTCCATCAAAACTGTCGGTAAGAGTGGCCAGATTTCGGTCGGCAAGGCGCTCGCCGGTCTGGAGTTCCTCATGGAGGAATTGCCAAGCGGCGACATCATGCTGAAACGTGCCGTTGTGGTGCCCATGAACGAGCGCTGGTTGCACGAGCCCGCCATGAAGGAAAAGCTCGCTCGCGCCGATGAGTGGATGCGTCAGAACCCACCTCGCGAAACCAACCTGGACGCACTTGAATCCAAGCTCACTTCGGGTTCATGAACGGAAACGACGCCAAGGTACTGCTCGATCTGAACACCCCCGGTTTCCTTGACGACTTGCTTGATCTCGATGCACCGGAGGTCAAGAAGGTGTTCAAGACGCTGAAGAAGCTAAAGGGGCTCACTTGGAACGAGGTCTTTCGGGACCGAGGACTGAACTGGGAAGAGGTCAGGAGCATGCCAGGAAAATATACGATTCGACTATCTCAGTCGTACCGTGCGCTTGCGACTCGTGAAGGAGGGTGGATGCGCTTTGCCGCCCTACATCAGGACCACGACGGAGCTTACGGGAAGAAGTAATACCAGTCTCCTGCCTTATGGCTTGGAGGGCCTTGCTGCTTCGATATCAGAAGTAAATCGTGTCTTCCTGCGAGGTTCGCCCCGCATCCCGAAAGTCGGCGCTGATGCTTCGGCGAATTCCGGCGTGAACCGGCCGCCGCGTCAGTCGAGCAGCGAATTCGGCCCCAGATCGGCAACGTCTGTGGTGCCGGTGAGTGCCAGCGCAACCTCCATCTCCTTGCGCATCGTCGCCAGCACGTGGGCGACGCCGGCTTCGCCGCGCGCGGCGACGGCATAGCCCCAGGCGCGGCCGATCATGCAGGCCTTGGCGCCCAGCGCCAGTGCCTTGACCACGTCGAGGCCGCTCCTGACCCCGCCGTCCATCAGCAGGTCGATGCGGTCGCCGACGGCATCGGCGATGCGCGGCAGGGCGGTGATGCTGGCTTCGACGCCGTCGAGCTGGCGCCCGCCGTGGTTGGAGATGACGATGCCGTCGGCGCCGACGCTCGCCGCCTGGCGCGCGTCCTCGACATCGAGCACGCCTTTCAACACGATTTTGCCCGGCCAGTTCTCGCGTACCCAGGCGATGTCTTTCCAGGTCACGGCCGGGTCGAACTGGCTGTCCACCCAGGCCTTGAATTCCGGCAGGCTGCGCGCGTCCGGCACGGCCCGGGTCAGGTTGCCGAAGGTCAGCGGCTTGCCCTTGATGGCGACGTCGAGCAGCCACCCCGGATGGGAGAGGATGTCCCATGCCTTGCACAGCTTGCCGCCCAGCCCAAGGCCGCCGGCCATGCCGTTGCGGATGTCGCGGTAGCGCGCGCCCATCACCGCGAGATCGATGGTGAGCACCAGCACCGGGCAGCCGGCGGCCTGTGCGCGCTGCATCAGTTCGCGGGCGAAGCCGCGGTCGCGCATGACGTAAAGCTGGTACCAGAACGGCGCCGTGGTCCGGGCGCCGACTTCCTCGATCGAGCAGATCGACACCGTCGATTCGCAGAAGGGCACGCCGGCGGCCTCGGCGGCACGTGCCGCCTGCACCTCGGCACGGCGGGCGAAGGCGCCGGCGATGCCGATGGGCGCCAACACCACGGGCATGGCGATGTCCTGGTCGAGCACGCGGGTCGACAGTTTCAGTGAAGACACATCGCGCAGCACGCGCTGACGCAGAGTTAGGCTGCTGAAGCCGCGCAGGTTCTCGCCGGCGGTGACTTCGTCGTAGGCGGCGCCATCCATGTAGTCGAACAGGTGGCGCGGCAGGCGCCGTCGTGCCAGCTCGCGGTAGTCGGTGGCGGTGGCGGGCACAAGGCGGAGGCCGCGGGTATCGGATTTCATGCAGGTACCTCCAGTGGCGCTGCCGGCGGCCGGATACGCTGCCGCGTCAGCCGACGAGCTTCTGCTCGATGGCATAGCGGATCAGCTCGGCATTGTTTTCGATGCCGAGCTTGCCCATCAGGTGTGACTTGTGGGTGGTCACGGTCTTCGGGCTCAGGTGCAGCTGCTCGGCAATCTGCGCCAGCGGCTGGCCCTGGGCGATCAGGCGCAGCACCTGCCATTCGCGCGGGCTCAGCACCTGCTGCGGATCGTCGCGGCCCACCGCGCTATCGGCCGGCGCCTGTGCCTCGGCCAGCGTTGGATCGACGTAGCCTTCCCCGGCGGCGACGCGGCTGACGGCCTGGAACAGCACGTCCGGGCTTGATCCCTTGGTGATGTAACCCGAGGCGCCGGCCTGCAGCGCACGGCGTACCGTGCCCGGCTCGTCATGCATGCTCAGCACCAGGATGGGCAGGGCGGGGCAGGCGGCGCGGATCTGTTCGATCAGGCTGGTTCCGGTGGCGCCCGGCATGGTCAGGTCGAGGACGATCAGGTCGGCGCCGCCGCGCTTCGCCGCCGCGAGGGCGGTGGCGGCATCGGTGGCTTCCTTGACCACTTCGAGGCCGGCGAAGGAATGCAGCATCTGGCGCAAGCCGACGCGGAACAGGGTGTGGTCGTCGGCGGTGATGATGCGGATCATGCTCCGGCTCCGTCGGTGGCGGCCGGCACCGGGGGCAGGGGCAGGCTCACCGACAAGCGGGCGCCGGCGCCGGGGCTGCTGTCGATCTCCACGCTGCCGCCCAGCGCCATGACGCGCTCCGCGATGCCGAGCAGGCCGAAGTGCGCCGCATGATCGACGGCCAGCGGGTCGAAGCCCTTGCCGTCATCTTCGACCAGCAGGTTCAGTTCCTGGTCGAGGCTGCCGAGCGTGATGTGCACGTGGCGTGCTCCGGCGTGGCGCACGACGTTGTTCAGCGATTCCTGGACAATGCGGAACAGGGCGATGGCGTGGCTGTCATCGAGCCGGTCTGCGCTTGGGGTGATGGATACCGAGTAGCCGATACCGGCGGGGGCCAGCACGCGAGCGGCGAGCCATTCGACCGCCGCGGAAAGCCCCAGATTGAGCGCGGCGGGGCGCAGGTCCGAGGCGATGGCCTTGACGCTGCGGCTGGCCTCGCCAATCATCGCCTCGATGTCCTGCACTGCGGCTCGTGCCTCGGTGGCATCGGCCGGCAACTGGCGTTCGAGCAGTTGGGCGTGCATGCGCGCGGTGGTCAGCACCTGCCCCAGCTCATCGTGGAATTCGCGCGCCAGGCGCGCGCGTTCCTGCTCTACCCGCTGTTCACGGTGGCTGGCGAGGAGGCGCAACTCCTCGCGCGAGCGTTCGAGGTCCTCCTGCGCCCGCTTCAGTGCCGTGACATCGAGCATGGCGCCGTGGATCGCCCGCTCGCCGCTTGCGGTCACGCCGGTGGTGGCGCGGATCTGCAGCCAGCGCGGGGCGGTAGCGGGAGCCCGGCTGCGGCCGATCCACTCGAAGTCGAGCAGCGGCGGCGCAGCGGGGTCGCGCCAGACCAGGCCGCCGAGGTCGTCCGGATGGATGCCGCGAAAAAATACCTCCGGGTCCGCCAGTATCTCCTCGGCGCCACCCGGCAGCAGGCGGGCGACGCCTTCGCTGATCGACTGGAAACGTGGCAGCGGCGCCGGCAGGTACTCGAAGATCGCCAGGGGCAGCTGCCGCGTCACCTGCCGCAGGCGGTCCTCGGAGGCGCGCAGCGCGGCTTCCGCCTGGCGCCGGCGCGCAGCCAGGCCCTGGCGCCGGCTCCAGGACCAGAAGGCGAAGCCGGTCATCAGCGCCAGTGTCACCGCGATCAGGACCATGGCCGACAGCGTCAGTTGTCGTGACGAGGCAACCGTGATTTGCTCGGCGGCATGGGCTGGCGACAAGGCGATCGACTCCCCGGTGAGGTGGTGGGCCGATTATAGACAGGGCGCTCTTGCCCCGCCTTTGTGCGGCATCGCACTGCCCCCGGATGGCGGACAGCGTGAAATATGTCACACCGCCGGGGCAACACGCCGCCCGTATCAGGTATCCCCTATGGCTGCCGGCGGTGGCCTTTCCTATACTCTGGATCGTAACCGGGGGCTTTCCAGGCGCCGAATTTGGTAGCAATCCCGCCGCAAACGCACATAGAGGTGTCAGATCATGCAAAGCAGAAAGACAACAAGCCGCGGTTTTTCCCTGGTCGAACTCATGGTGGTGGTGCTGATCATCGGCGCGCTGGCGGCGATTGCGATGCCGCAATACGATTCCTACGTGGCCCGCGGCCGTCTCGCCGAAGGCATGTCGGTACTCTCCGAGTTGCAGTTACGCCAGGAGCAGTACTACCAGGACAATCGCGCTTACGTAAATGGCATGGCACCGCGGGTGGCCGGGCAATACTGGGGAGGCACCTGCACCACTTCCGCGACAACAACCCCGAATCAGCTTTTCACCTGTACCGCCACCCCCACAGCCACCTCCGGCATCGGCTACGTATTTACCGTGGATCAGTCCGGCGCCAAGACTACCGCCGCGACTTCGACGCCGATCGCCGGCTGGACAGTGCCTTCGCCGGCGACATGCTGGGTCAAGGCCAAGGCAGGAACCTGCTGATGCTCTCTCGCGGCTTCAGCCTGATTGAAATGCTGTTGGTGCTTGCCATCGCCGGCATTGCGTTGGCCATTGCCGTGCCCTCGTTCCAGGAAACCATGGTCAATGGCCGCTCGCGCGGTGTCGCCGAATCCATTCAGATCGGCCTCGTGAAAGCCCGCTCCGAGGCCATCAGCCGCAATGCACCGATGCGTTTCCAGTTGGTTAGCACGCTGGACTCGACCTGCACCGCGAGTGGCGCCTCGCGGCTCTGGGTGGTCACCCAGTACGTAGGCCTCACCGCACCGGCCAACACGCGCGGCGTGCCGGCGGGCCGCTGCAATGTTGCCGCCTATACGCCGCCCGACCAGGAAGAGCCCTGCCCGGCGACGCCCGCCTATACGGTGAATACAGCGGCGACGCCGCCAACCGCGGCGAGTTGCGTCACCGACCCGTTTATTGTCGACAAGAGCCCGGCCGATCGTGTTCCCGACATCAATGTCACCGCGACACCGACCATGGGCACGCCCGCCGGATTTGTCGTCACCTTCGGTGCGCTCGGGCAACTGCTCGCCAACCTCGAAGGCGCGTTGCCGGCAGGCTCCCCGGCCTATTCCGTATTGATTGCCCCGGCTACCGGCGTCACCGGCCGAAGTTATTGCCTTGAAGTCAATTCCAGCGGCAACACGCGGCTATGCACCATGGCCTGCCCCTGCACCTGAGCGAGTAAGCGCATGAAGCTCCGCCAATCCCAGCAAGGTTCCTTCATCATCGAGGCCATCATCAGCCTGATCCTGTTCGCGGTCGGGCTGCTCTCGCTGATGTCGCTTTCGGCTCAGGCGCTCAATCAGGTCGGGCAGTCGAAGTCGCGCAACGATGCCAGTTACCTTGTCGGCGAGTTGCTGTCCGAGATGTGGGTCAGTGGCACCGTAAACGTGACGGCCTGGAATACCCGCCTGCAATCCGTGTTGCCCGATGCCACGGGCCTGGTCTATCTGGCCAGTTGCGACCATACGGCAACCAGCGGTGCCGATCTCTGCCCCGCCGCCACATCCGGGACGGCGGTGGCCATCGGAAACTCGCAGGCCGTGACGGTGGTTATCACCTGGACTGATCGTCGCGACCCGACCTATCCGCGCCGCTATCAGGCCAGCAGCATGATTACGCGGAACTCGCAATGAGAAACCCCATGGCAACCGGCCCGAGATCAATGCGCCGCGGCCGCGGCTTCAGCCTGATCGAACTCATGATCGGCCTTGTAATCAGCATGATGGGCCTGGCGGCCGTCGCCACGATGATGATGAACTTTTCCAAGAAGCGCACCAGCATCACGCAGACCCTTGGCGCCCAGGACAACGGCGTGATGGCGCTGTATCGTCTGGAACGCGATATTGGCCAGGCAGGCTACGCCTTGCTCCCGCTACAGGGCTGCGCAACGATCGTCAATGGCGCCAGCGCGTCGTTCGCTCCCTATCCGGTTCAGGTCCAGGATGGCGGTACCGGTGCCTCGGACGTGATCACGGTGCGTGGTGCCAATCCGGCGTCCGGCATTCCCGGCACGGAACTCGACACCAGCAGTGGCACGTCGATGACCAGCAATCAGTACAACGTGCGCTCCAGCGTCGGCTTCAGTGTTAATGACATTGTCGCCGCGACTCAGACCTGCACCATGACCCCCATCAACAGCGTGGCCGCCACCGTCCTCGGCTATAACTACACCACGAGCACCCTGCCAAACTCGAGTGCCACCGGCTATCTGGCCTACTTCGGCCAGCCTGGAGAATTCACGCATCGTCAATACGCGGTCGGGCCCAGCGCCCTGACGGTTGCCGATTACCCGGCCTTCGTCACCAGCAATCTGGTGGACAACATCGTGTTCATGAAGGCGCAATACGGCCTGGCCGGATCCATTACCGGGAGCCCGGCAACGGTCTCGCGCTGGGTCAGTGGCGCGACGACGCTGGACGGCAGCAATTGCCTTGGCCCCTCGGTGCATCCGAACTGCGTGGTGGCGGTCCGTGTGGGTGTGGTCGCGCGCAGCGTGAGCGCAGGCCCCGAGACGATCGACCAGCCCAGCTCGTTTCCGGTGCTGCCGCAGATTCTTTCGGGCGTTACCGAGATTGGCGCCGCGGTGACCTATAGCGTCACCGCGGCAAACACCACGGTGCGCTATCGCGCCTATTCCACCATCATTCCCTTGAAGAACGTGATATGGGGCCGCTGAAATCAGTCAATACCGCAACGCGTGCCGCTCTTCAGGCGCGCAAGGGCCATGGCCGAGCCGGTCAGGGCGGCTTCATGCTGGTCATCGCCCTGATCATCATGGTCATCATGACGCTTTCGTCGATCGCCATGATAGTCAGCCTGCGCGGCGGAATTTCCGCCTCGGCCAACATCGCATTCCGCCAGGCGGCGACGCGCAGCGCCGACGTGGCGGTGGACAGCGCCTTCCAATGGGTGAACACGCAGATGGCCGGCTCGACCACGGCCCTCAACAACAACATCGCCCCGGTCGATGCGACGGCGGCGACCAGCACTGCGCGCTACTACGCCACCTTGAACGGTGCCGATGCCGGCTGCAAGAAGGATGGCGTGGCCGACGCCTTCACGCCGACGACGTATCGATTCAGCGAAACCATTAATGGCGGTGATGGCTTTCCCTGCGCCGCCAGGGTCTCCGGCAACCCGGCCGGCTACACGCTCTACTACGTGGTCCACCGCATGGCCAACACCAGTGAGGCCGCCTGCCTTGCTGGCGGTGGCGTGGCCGGCTGTGGCACCTGTCCGACCGCCGGCTGCCTGGCTCCCGCGGTCACCCTGAATTCGAGCAACACCGGTTCATCCCAGGACGCGACTGCGGCAATCCTTTCGAGCAGTTCCGCCACCAATGCGGCCGTCTACTACCGTATCACGGTCAAGGTAGTCGGGCCGCGCCAGAACAACCGCTACATCCAAGGCTTCATCTTTTAGCATGAAGCCGCAACCGCACCGAGGTGCCATCATGAACAGCCATTCCCTGCGCAAGTCCATTGCCTGGTTCCTGATCTTCAGTTTTGGCCATGCCCAACTGGTACAGGCCGCCAGCCTGGCCCTGGCGCCAACGCCATTGGCCGCGACCACGACGACGGTGGTGCGCCCGAACCTGGTGTACGTGCTTGACGATTCGGGGTCCATGGCCTGGGATTACACGCCGGACTATATCAACGACAATCCGATCACGGACCCTACAAATCCGCTGTATGGCCCCAATGGGTCCTCCGGCGACATCGGTAACAAGACCATCGTCGGCGGGGTCATCACGGCGATCAGTGCTGTCGGCGGCAATGTTTACCAGCATGCCACGCCGACGGTGCTGATTCAGGGCGACGGCATCAACGCGGCGGCACACGTGACCATGAATGCCAATCGCACCATCGCCTCGGTGGTGATCGACAATGGTGGAACCGGCTATACGGCGGCGGGTACCTATGTCACATTCCTCGGCGGCTTGAAGACCTCGGGCTGGGGCATGTGCTGGGGTACCACAACGACAGGTGGCCCGCCGAAGGACAGTTCCGCGAATCCGGCCTGCACGGCGCGTCCGCAGATGCCCTATTCGACTTCCAGGATCAACTACCAGTACTACGATCCCGCGGTGCGCTATTTGCCGCCGATCAAGGCGGATGGCAGCTCCTACGCCGCCGCTTCGATTACCTTGGCCCCGGTAAGTTCGACAGGCTCAGGCGCCTACAAGGATACCCTCACTCCCGCGCCCAATCAGGTGACCACGTTCACCAACCTCAATACTGACTACGAGCACGAAATCTGGTGCTCGACCCTGAGTCCGAGCCCGGCAGTCACTGCCGCCAACATCGCCACCCACCTCCAATGCAAGGAGAACACCGATACCAGCAACAACAATCTGTATCCCAACGCGACCTACACCTACAAAAACAAATATTTCGGCCCGGCCAGCTACTTCACCATGGATGCGTCCGAGTTTTGTTCGGGCACGGATCTCACGAACTGCATTACTCGCGCCCAGGCCCTGGCGGCGGTGCCGGCGTTCAAAGTCGGTGGCGTTGATTACGTAACCTCTTCGTACTACCGCTGGTGTTCGTATTACAACCCGGTTTCCAAGACCTTCGGCGGTTGCCAGGGGCGGCGCGATCTGGACCACTACATCCCGAATTACCTTGGCGGATGGATCGGCGCCAGCGGTGCTGCAGCCGGCGTCCAGGCCTCTGCGGACCTGATCATCGGACCGAATCCCCCCGGGACGAATGCTGCCCCGCTTGTAGGCAACAAGCTGAACAGCGTTACCGTCGGTGGCGTCGACATCGTCGGCGGCCAGACCTTCACCTCGACCGGGGGCGATCAAAACACCATCGCGACCAATGTCTGTACCGCGATCCAGGCCAATACCGGGACCACGGGCTATGCCTGCTCGGTGAGCAATAATCGCGTCACAATACAGGCAGCCGCCGTCGGTACAGCCTCGAACGGCCTGCCGGTACTGGCCCTCGGACCGATCAATCTGGGCGCAGCAAATGCCGAGGGCAAGATCAGCGTGAGTCCGGGCGGTGCGACCACCGGCCTGTCCATCACCTCGATCAAGATCCAGCGCGCCGACACCAGCGAGGTCGAACTGCTGGCGGCGCCGGTCACCGCGGATGGCAACGAGCGCAGTACCGCGCAACGCATCTGTAACGGTATTGTCGGCAATGCGGCGAACGCGAGTCTGTACACCGCGCGTTCCGGGACTGACGGTGCGCTTCCTGCCTGGGGTACTTGCGACGCGCCGGATGTGGCCTATGTGATGATCCAGCGCATGATCAAGGACACCACCGACAACAATGCCACAATCAGCGTCACCGGGCCGGCGGCGGCGACCATCAGTACCGGCGCGATCCAGATCAACTCGACCGCAGGCGCGACAAGCATCAGCGACGTGACGCTGGCTGGCGTATCGATCATGACGGCGCCGGCCCTGTCGATTGCCGATGGCACCCAACAGGCGGCGATTGCCGACAGTCTGGCTGCGAAGATCAATGGCAATGGAGGATGCTCGGCGTCCGCACCGGGGCTTTCGGATACCGTCACGATCACGGGTTGTACGGGTGCGCTCGCGGTGGTCTCCAACAGCGCACAAGCGACGGCAACGATGAAGGTGACGAGCACCACGCATGCTTACGGCGCCAACCTCGGCACGATTCAAGTCAGCGCGACCACGATTGCACCCGCCATCAATTCCGGCACGATCACCAACGGCACGTCAGTCTCGAACAACGCGACCTCTATTCGCACCGCGATCAACAACGGCACCGGCACCCACGGGTTCACCGCGGCAGCTCCGACCGCTAACGGGGACGGCACTTACAACATCGTGGTTACGGCGCCGGTAGGAACGGCCAACAATGGTCTTTCATTCACCTTCAACGATGGGCCGTCCGATCCGGGCGGAGTCTCGTCGAGCCCGATATGGTCATTCGGCATCAATGGTGCCAGTAGTGACAGCAAGCTCATCGACTACGTACGCTGCAGTGCCGCCTACGCTGTGAGCAGCGATGCCAGCACGGGCACCACCAGCGGTTGCGGAACCAACAACCTCACGTGCACAACGGCGCTCGCCAATGGCCTCAATGGCGCCGGCATCAATGGCTATAGTTATTCGTGCAGCTACGACACGGGGTCGCAGAACAATCAGGACTGTTACGTGACCGGGCCAAGCGGAGCCAGCGCCTGTACCGGTGACTTGGTGCGGACGTACGAGTCGGGCATCACTATCGACAGCTACAACAAGACGTCCAGTGGCTCGCCCGGATGTGCGGCGATCAGCGCGCCGACCTGGACCTTTTACATCGATGACGCCGACGAAAAGAACAAGAAGATTGCCTCGATCAAATGCGGTGGCGTCAATACCATCGCCGTGGATACGGTCTCCTCGGGTTCCAACAATAACGAAACCCCTCGACGGAAGGCGCTGGCAACGGGACTGGAAGCTAACGGGGCCAACGGCTATACCTATGACTGCGATACCACCGTAGATAAGCCAACCTGCACGGTGACCGGCCCGGTGGCCGCAGCCAACTGTACCAACCTGAGCTTCGACTATGACGGCGCAATCGACATCAACGACAAGAGCTCGGTCACCCAGACTTGTCCCGCGGCACCAACCACGGCGGCGTCGGCCACCTGGTACTTCCGCATCAACGACGCCACAACCTTGTCCAAAAAGATCAACAGCATTACCTGTGGCGGGGTCAATACCATCACAACCGAAACTGTGAATACCGGTGCCGCAGCTGCCGACCCGGTGTCTTCGCGGATCAATAACCTGACCACCTCGCTGATGGCCAACGACATCAATAGTTATACCGTGTCCTGTACCACGGCCACCAGCACCACCCCAAGCTCCACGTGCACCGTGACCGGCCCGGTCGGGGTGAATGCCTGTACGGCGGCGGATTTTGATTGTCCGGCCGGCTCAATGCGCATCGCACACGACAGCACGATCAGCATGACAGGGGGCGCCGCTGCAGGCGATGTGGGCTCGGTGCCGACCAAGCGTTACTGCGTGGCGGCGACGTCCAACGGTAGCTCGGGTACGACCGCCGTTGATAATTTCGCGCCCTACCTGTTTACTGTAAGTCCCTTCTCAGGCGGCGCGCCAAGCCAAAATACGACAATCACTCCGATCACCAGCACCACGGTCGGACCGATCAGTACCCTCACGACCAATATGAATGGCGGCGTGGCCTCATCGAACGCCGTACCGACCAATGCCACGGGTACCTCGCCCAATGTCCTCGCCTTGGACGGTGGTTCTGCCCCAGTGGTGGGCTCGAACCGCTGGACCGGGGTCGGCATCTTCAAGCGTGTCGACATCGTGAACGACGGGCGCACTTTCAACCGCGCCTCGACGCGCACGGACTGCGTCGGCGGTTCCTGCAGCTACACCGAAGAGATGCAGAACTTTGCCAACTGGTACAGCTACTACCGCACCCGCATGCTGTTGATGAAGTCCGCCACTACACTGGCATTCAACCAGCTTGACGGCAATTACCGGGTCGGCTTCGACAATATCTGCCAGGCTACCGGGACGACCGTTGATAACCCGGTGAACCAGTTCACCGGCGCCAATCGCACCGCGTGGTGGACCAGTCTGACCAAAGCAGCGCCCGCCTGCGCCACGCCGCTGCGTGCGGAAACCGCAAAGATCGGCCGATACTTCGCGGGGAAGCAGACAGTGAGCACCGCGCACCCGGACCCGATCGAGTACTCCTGCCAGCAGAATTACATGCTGCTGGTGACCGACGGCTACTGGAATGAAGTTGAAAGTACCGCGATCAAGAAGGTGGATGGCTCTGATATAAACAATACCGACAACAACATTTTGACGGCAGCACGGCCGTATTACGACGGCGAGCAGGCGTCCACGACCTGTACGACCCCGGCGAGTGGTACAACCCGATCTGGCGCGTTGTCCTGCCGCACCCTGGCCGATATCACCTACCATTACTACAGCACCGACCTGCGCACCTCGGCGCTGGGTAACGCCAACGGGGCATTGGGTACCGATGTCTCGGCCAACAATGTGTTGACCACCGCGGACGACAAGAACCTCGCCCAGCACATGAACTTTTTCGCCATGGGCCTGGGCATTGAAGGCAAACTGGCCTACCGCTCCGACTATCAGACGGCCACGATCGGCGACTATTATTCGATTCTCAAGGGTATTGGCGGCGTGAACTGGCCGGCGGTTGCCAACCTCGATCCGACGGGTGTGGACGACCTCTGGCATGCCACAGTGAATGGGCGCGGCAAGTATTTCAGCGCGCGCAACGTGCCCAACGTGGTGGCCGGCCTGCGCGAGGCTTTGAACAAAATCGGTGCCCGGGTAGGTTCCGCCGCCGCGGCGGCAACGTCGAACCTTGAGCCGGTGCCGGGCGATAACTTCGCCTACGTTGCCAGCTACCAGACCCAGGACTGGGTCGGTGACCTGCAGTCGCGTTCGATCAACGTCGCCACCGGCGACGTGTCGCCCGAGACAAACTGTGCTGCCATCGGGGTGCAGAAGACGATTAGTGGTGCCTCGGGCGCTACCACCATCACGGTTAGCGATACGACTGACCTCGTCGTCGGTGCCGCCGTGACCGGCACCGGCATTGCCACCGGTGCCGTGGTAACCGCCATCTCCGGTCTTGGCGTCACGCTCTCGCAGGTCAATACCGGGGTGGTCTCCGGCAGCGGTACCTTCAAATACGGCTGCCAATGGTCGGCGCAGGCCAAGCTCGAAGCGACAACCTGGTCGGCCCGGCGCATCTACGTCAAGCCGAGTTCGGGAACGTCCGGCGATCCGCTGCGCGCCTTCACCTACGACAACCTGAGCGGGGCCGAGCGGGCTTATTTCAATCCCGGGCCGGATGCCTGCGTCGGCGCCGCCAACCCCAGCCCGACGACCAACCTGAGCCAGTACTGTCCGCTGGGTGGCATCGCCTCGGTACCGGAGATGACGACGAGCAATCTGGTGGACTTCCTGCGCGGCAATCGTGAATACGAGCAGGACGGCGAATTGGGACACGCCCAGGTGTGGCGCAACCGTGCGCGTGTGCTGGGCGATATCGTCAATACCCAGCCGATTTTCATCAAGGCGCCCAGCGCCGCGTATACCGACACCGGATATTCGGCGTTCAAGACCGCCCAGGCCAGCCGCAAGCCTCTGGTCGTGGTGTCATCGCAGGACGGCATGCTGCATGCCTTCAACGCCTATGCCGGGAATGTCAGCGTAAATGGCTCGCCGGTGGGACCGGGAGAGGAGATGTGGGCATTCGCGCCGACCGAGGCCATGGCGAACATGAAGTGGCTGGCCGACGCCAACTACAGCCACCGCTTCCTGGTTGACGGCCTGATCGCGGTCGGCGATGTCGACTTCGGCAGCAACGACTGGCGCACCATCCTGGTCGGTGGCCTGGGTTCTGGCGGTTCCTCCTACTACGCGCTGGATATCACCGATCCGACCAACCCCAAGTATCTCTGGGAGTTCAGCCATGCCAATCTGGGCAAGACCTATTCCAATGTCGCCATCACCAAGCTGCATACCGGCGAATGGACGGTGATGTTCAGCTCCGGCTACAACAACACGGCCAATGGCGGCGATGGTGGCGGGCATCTGTTTGCGATCAATCCACGGACCGCGGCGTTGATGAGCGGATTCCCGATCTCGAATCTGTCCGGCACCGGCGGCAGCCCGAGCAACCTGGGCAAGATCACTCCCTGGGCCGATAGTCCGGCAACCAACAACACCACCCAGTTCGTGTATGCGGGCGACACCAACGGCGATCTCTGGCGCTTTGACATGGACCCAACGGGTACGGGTCATACAGGCAGCGCGGTGTTCAAGCTGGCCCACCTGGAAAACGCAGGCGTCCCGCAACCGATCACTACCAAGCCCGAGCTGACACGCCTGCAGGACGATGTACGCCTGATCATGGTGGGTACCGGTAAGTATCTCGAAGTGAGTGATCTGCTCAATACCGATATCCAGGCCGTCTATGCCATCAAGGACACCATGGGCGCGGCGAACAAGGGCGGAGCGAGCCAGGCCACCTGGAATCCGACCACCGATATGCTGCCGAGCGATGCGACCAAGCCGATGTTCCTTGAGCGCAAGCTGATCAGTGTCGATCAGAACGACGACCCAATCACCCATACTGACTCCTATGGGGTGATCAGCGTCCACCGCAAAATTTGCGCCGGATCGACGCCAACGGTGACTTCTTCGGGTTCGGCACCCAACCTTACCTACACCTGTACCGGCGCGGATACCACCGCCCTTGACTACTCGGTGCATGGCGGCTGGTTTGCACGTTTCCCGGCTCCAGTTTCTCCGGATTCGGGCGAGCGCGTCAACGTCGATCCGCGCATTGTCAGCGGGACACTGCTCTTCGCCTCCAACATTCCGTCGGCAAGTGCCTGCACCGTCGGTGGCAACGCCTGGTTTACCGCAGTTGATGCAGCGACGGGCCTGGCGATTGAGGAATTTGCCTCGACCAAGGTCTCGGGCGCGTTGGTGGTGGGCCTGACGGTGATCCGCCTGATTTCGGGTGAGTACAAGGCGATTGCTACCCGTTCAGACTACAAGCAGGAAACCCTGTCGGTCCCCGTCGCCGCCGCTGCCGCCGTATCGAACACCTTCCAGAGCAAACGTGGGCTGTGGCGCGAATTCGAGGCCTATTGATGCGGATGGCACGGCCCGGGAATGTGGTTCGTTAGCGAGGAGGACGAGCAGCGCTTTGGCCATGCATTGCTCGCTTCCTTGCTGCTTCATGTGCTGGTCCTGGGCTATGTCAAGGGCGTCGAACCCTTGCGCAAGTCCGGCTACGCCGGCGCGCTGACGGTTAATTTTCGCGCTTCGGCATCTGTCGATGACAAACCGGGGGTCGTCACACCGCCGCCGGTGACACCGCCGGCACCGCCTTCCGCAACGCTCGCCATGACTCAGGCACAGTCGATGCCGCCGCCGCTTCCTGCGAGCAAGCCGCAGCCATTGCCGCCTTCTGCCGCCAGCCGTGTCGGTACGCCGCAGCGGACGTCTCTGCCGGAGCGCGCCGCCGAGAGTGGTGGTCGAAGTACCCGAACGGCATCGAGCCGTGGTCCCGGCGTGGTTGATGTTCTGTTGGTGATAGGCGCGGACGGCCATCCCAAAGGGATTCACTGGGATGCCCTGCCTGCGCTCACCACCCCGCAGTTCGAGCAACTGGAGGCGATCATTCGTCGCCAGGTTTATGCCTCGTCCGAGGGGGCCCGGCTGACGCAGGAGATCGACGTCTTCGGCTTGCTTGGCATCGGCCGCGGCGCCGCTCCGACCACGCCGCCGTCGGCCATCAAGACCCCGATAGCACAGTAGGAAATCCCCGGTCCTTTGCCGGTTCGAGGGGGACATACCCCACAAGGGGATACCGTCCCCGCCCTTCGGTTGGGGACATAAAAATTTTGGAATCGCGGCGGCGCCCGGCTTGGCTATATTGGTGGCCATGACCCAATGGCTGACCCTTTCACGCGCCGCACACATTCTCGGCATATCGCGCGTGACCCTGCAAAAGCGCATCCGCGAAGGTGACCTGCCCTCGTTTGACGGCATGGTGGACGCCGAGGACCTGCAGCGTGCCTGGCCGCAGCTGGACCTCGATGCCTCGGGCAGTTTCGAGAAGACCCGCGCCATTCGCGAGGATGCCTTTGCCAAGCGCCTGCGCGAGCGCGTGCTGCCCTCGCAGGAGGCACTGGCCCAGCGTCTGTTCGCACAAGGGCAGGAGCTGGCCGAACTGCAGCGCACGCTGACCCGCTACCACCGCCTGGTCGAGGACTTGCGGGCGCGGTTGGCCAGCCTGCCGCGGCCGCTGGCCGCCGAACTGGGACGTATCCTCGACGAGGGCCTGGCCCGCGCCATATCGGTACCGGCGCCGCAGGAAGACCTGCGCGCGCTCGATGCTATGCTGAGGGTCATGTCGGCCCACGTCACCGTCAAACCTTCTGGGCACGAGTTCTTCGTCGAAGGCTCGGAGACCCTGCTCAAGGCGGCGCTGCGTGCCGGCCTGTCACCCAACTATGGCTGTGGCAACGGCAACTGCGGCCTGTGCAAGGCGCGCGTGGTGTCGGGCGAAGCCCGCGCCGTTGTGCCTTCTGACTACCATTTTTCCGAAGCCGAAAAGGCGCAGAACCATGTGCTGATGTGCACCTGCACGGCGCACAGTTCCGATCTCGTTATCGAGGTGCTGGAAGCCGGCCTGCCCGAGGACATCCCCGAGCAGCGCATCGTCACCAAAGTGCGTGCCGTCGATGTCCTGGGCGAGGACATGATGCGCCTGCACCTGCAGACGCCGCGCAGTAACCGCCTGCGCTTTCTGGCCGGGCAGCGGGTGACGCTGGGGCTTTCCGCGGGTGTCGCCAGCAGCGATGACCTGCATGCCGAACTGCCGGTGGCGAGTTGTCCCTGCGACGACCGCAACCTGATCTTCCATGTTCGCCGTAGCACCAGCGCCGACTCTCAGGTCGAGGCGGCGGGCGACTTCACCGCCTGCCTGTTTGCCGGCCTGATAAAGCCCGGTGCCGAAGTTTCCGCCTGGGGGCCCTGGGGCCGCTTCGTGCTGCAGCGCGAATCGACGCGTCCGCTGGTCTTCGTCGCCATCGACCAGGGTTTCGCGCCGATCAACAGCCTGATCGAACATGCCATTGCCGTCGATGCCGCCGAGTCGATCACGCTCTACTGGGCAGCGACGCAGGCCGGTGGCCAGTACCTGCCCAACCAGTGTCGCGCCTGGGCGGCAGCGCTTGACGAGTTCAGCTACCGGCCGCTGGATCTGGCCGGGCTCGAAGCCGCCCTGGCGGCTGACAGCACGCTCGCCGGCAGCGATGTTTACCTTGCCGGTCCGGCGGCGCTGCTGGCGCCGGCCGAGGCGGCCTTGCGCGCCACCGGCCTGCCTGCCGCTCAACTTCATGTGGAAGCCGTGTAGCGCCATGGCCGAAGCCCGACGTCACATCCCCATCCTGCCCCAGGCGGCCGACCCGGCGCTGGATGCCTGCGCCGCCGCCGAGCCCTTCGCGCTGATGGTGCTGGGCGACAGCATGGAGCCGGAATTCCGTGAAGGCGAAGTGATCCTGATCGAGCCTGAAGGTTTGGCTACCGATGGCTCTTTCGTACTCGCACAGCTCGAAGGCGAATGGATCTTCCGTCAGTTGGCGAAAGCGGGCGGGGCCTGGCAGTTGCGCGCCCTGAATCCCGCCTACCCGCCGGCAGACATTCCCGATCTGGCCGCCGTCAAGGGCGTGATCATCCAGAAATCCCAACCCGGCCGCCGCCGGGCCAGCAAACGTTACGTGGACTAACCCCGTGCCTTATTACATCTATCGCATTACCCAGACCGGCCCGATCCGGCAACTGAGCAAGATCACCCAGTTCGATGCCTTCAAGGAGGCGTCGAACGAGGCCAAGCGCCTGCGTCGCGAAACCGAACTCGGCCCCGGCGACGCAATCAAGACCATGTTCGCCGCCAACGAACTCGAAGCGGAAGACCTGCTCAACCAGCCCCCGAAGGAAGACTTCACGACCGGAGAGGACTACTGACGCTGATGGACGAGACCGCCTACCGCAACGCGAAAGGCGAAATCAACCGCCTGCCTTGCGTGTTTGAGCGCGCCTTGCTGGCGCGTCATGCGGTCTGCGAACTCGCCGCCAGCCACCAGATCGCCGAGCGCGAAACCGTGGCCTGCTCCCAACCGGCGGCCCATGCCGGTTGTGCGAGATTGTCGGAAATGCTGCGGGCAAAGTCAGCCTTCGCGCTGGGTGTCACCGATACCCGGCGCATCCTGCCCCACGCCATGCTGATGAAAATCCAGTGCGGTGGTCTCGACGGCATGAAGCGTGTCTTCGATCCGGATGCATTGGCGCCCAACGTGCGTCGCCTGCTGCGCCTGGCGCAGGAACAGTGCGGTGCGCTGGAGGCGCTGCCCTATTCCGAGATCGTCAAAGGCATCGCGGCCTGGAAGGGGCGCCGGCGCCACGCGGGAGATCCGACGTGATCGCGGGCATGGCCGAGCTGGTCAGCGCGGTACAGACCAATTGCGACATCGCCGATGCACGCCAGGCGCGCGATGTCAGCTTGTGCACCTACCTGCTTGGCATGCGCGAGTATTTCCGCTGGGAGCACCAGCTGCCCTTCGGCGTGGCGCCGCCGCGCGAGGAGGTGGGGCGCTGGATCGCCGCGCGCGAGGCGCGTTGGGATGCAATGGCCGATGGCGATTTCATTGACCTGCCGGTGGCCGGCAGGACGCTGGATCCCTTCGATGCGGAAGCGGTGAATGCCGCGCTGGCCGGCAGCGGCCTGGTCTATGGCGCCGGCATCGGCCGCTTCCACAAGCCGCATTTCTTCCTTGGCGAACTGGCGCGCGACGAGCGGCGCGGTGATGCGCGCCTGCTGGTCTGCGGCTGCGAATATGCGCGCGACGTGGCGGCGATTCCGGCTGCCTCGCAGGGCAGCACCGTGATCGTGCGCCGCGAAGCCTTGCGCCAGTGGCTGTGGGAAAAGGCCGACGGCTGGAACCTGAAGCAGCAGGACGGCGCCCTGAAGTCGGCCTTGCTGGCCTATGGCTTCGATGTCGATCCGCAGGCTGCGATCGAGCGCATGACCGAAGGCGAGATCGAAACCCTGATCCTGCACGAGGAGGGGGAACTGGCGGCTGGCCAGCTGCTCGGCGGCGCCTGGTCGGAAAAGCTCGCCGGCCTGCGCGGCAAGCGCGCCGAGATCTTCGCCCGCGCGGTGAAGGACAACCTGGCCGATTGCCTGGTCACGCTGCCCGGCTTGCTGGCGCGTGACGGCGAGGATTCCTTGCACTTCTGGTTCGCCACCTTCGACGGCTTGCGCCGCGAGATGTTTCCGCGACTGGTGGCGGCCTATGCGTCTGGTGCCGGTGCTGGGGCGATTGCCGAGGTGGCCGGCGCCGGGGCGGCGCATTTCCTCGCACTGGCCAAACGCCTGCTCGAAATGGACGAGAGCGCCATCGAGGCGCTCTCGCACGAGGTCGGCACGATCGCCCTGTAGCCCGGGGCGAAGGCGCGGCTTACTCCTTGACGGCTTCGACGGAGATAGAAAGCGTCACTTCGTCGCTGACGTAAGGCACGTTTTTGCCCATGTTGAAATCCGAACGCTTGACCTTGGTTACCGCGTTGGCGCCGATGGCGTCCTTCTTCAGCATCGGGTGCGGCATGGCGTGAAAGCTGGTCACGGTCAGCGTCACCGCCTTTGTCACGCCCTTGATGGTCAGGTTGCCGTCGATCGCCACCGGCTTGTCACCGTCGAATTTCACGGCGGTCGACTTGAAACTGATGGTGGGGAATTTCTCGGTATGGAAATAATCCTCGGCCTGGATGTGCTGGTTGAACAGCGCATAGCCGGTATTCACCGACTTGGCGTCGATCGTCACATCGACCGATCCGGTCTTTGCGGCGCGATCCAGCACGATCTTGCCGCTGGTCTTGTCGAAGCGCTGCACCTGGTTCGAATAGCCGAAATGGCTGTACTCGAAGCGCGGATAGGTGTGGGTGGGTTCGATGCCGAAGGTTTCCGGCGCGGCCTGGCTGGTGGCGGAAAACGCGGCAAGGGCGGTGGCGATGATGAGCTTGTTCATGGGTTTCTCCTGGGTGGGTTGGGTTACTTGCTGGTGGCAACGATGCGGAACTTGATCTGGACTTCGTTGGCGACGGTGCCGAAGTCGGCCCAGACGCCGTCGCCGATGCCGTAGTCGGCGCGCTTGAACACCAGCGCTCCGTCGAAGCTGGCACTGTTGCCGTCCTGCGTTACGGTGAGCGGGGCGACCAGATCGAGGGTCTTGCCCTTGATGCTCATTTTGCCGGCGAGTTCGTAGCGATTGCCGCCCAGCGGCTTGACGGTGGTCGACACGAATTTGGCGACCGGAAATTCCCTGGTGTTGAACCAGGGTTTGCCGGCGACTTCGTCGTTGGCCTCCCTGGAGCCGGCATCGATGCTGGTGAGGTCGATTTCGAGTTCAGCTTTGGCGGCGGCGGGGTTGGCCGGGTCGAAGGCCAGCTTGCTGCGGAAGGTCTTGAAACGGCCGTCGACCGGCACGTTCATCTGCTTCGAGACGAAGGACAGCGAGCTTTTGGCCGGCTGGAACTGGGTGAATTCGATGGCGTGTGCGGCAGGTGCAATGAGCAGCAGTGCGCCCAGTGCGAGCGTGGTTTGGCGGGTAGTCATTTAGGGACTCCGATGGTGGGCTTGGCAAGAAACGGCAGCATGCGCGTGAGCACGTCGTCGCGTTCCAGAAAGTGATGCTTGAGCGCGGCGCCCAGATGCGCCAGCACCAGAGCGGCCATGCTGAAGTTGAGGATCATGTGCACCTGCTGCAACAGGTCGCCCAGTTCCGTGTCCTTGTTCAGCAGGTCGGGCAGCGGCAGCACGCCGAACCAGACAGTCTGGAAGCCCTTGGCCGAGCTCATCAGCCAGCCGGACAGCGGCACGGCAAACATCAGCAGGTACAGCAGCACATGCGTGGCCTCGACCGCCAGGCGTTGCCAGGCCGGCATCAGGACGGGTAAGGCCGGCGGGCGATGGCCGAGACGCCAGACCAGGCGCAGGATCACGAACAGGAAGATCGTAACGCCGGCCCATTTGTGCCAGGAATAGAGCTTGAGCTTCTGCGGCGAAAGCGGCAGTTCGTGCATGTAGAGGCCGAGACCGAAGCTGCCGGTCAGCGCGATCGCGATCAACCAGTGCAGGGCGATGGCGGTGTGGGTGTAGCTGGTAGGCGGGTGTGCCGGAGTGTTCATAAAGCCGACAGGAACAATGGAATTGACGAGCCCCCAACTCTACGTGGCGTAAGGCAATGGGGAAATAGCTGCGACTTCAAATGATTGATGCCCCGTTTGCAACAATGGCGCCGTACTTCCCCGGACCTTTCTCGGGGCTGCCCCCACAGGGTATACCGTCCCCGATGCAAAGCATCGGAGACATATCCCGCAAGGGGATACCGTCCCGACGCTTGCGCGCCGGGACATATCGCCGGGATACCGTCCCCGATGCGAAGCATCGGAGACATATATACTCGCCCGATGCCCCGTTTTGCCGCGAACCTATCCTTCCTGTTCACGGAGCGTCCGTTTCTGGAACGCTTCGGCGCGGCTCGGGCCGCAGGCTTTGGCGGCGTCGAATTTCATTTCCCCTATGCCTTCGATCGCGCCGCCCTGGCTGAGGTGGTGCTGACCTCGGGTATGGAGGTGGTCCTGTTCAATCTGCCGGCCGGCGACTGGGCCGCCGGGGACCGCGGAATCGCCTGCCATCCGCGGCGGATTGCCGAATTCCAGGATGGTGTCGGGCTGGCCCTCGAGTATGCCCGCCTGCTCGGCTGCCCGCGCCTCAACTGCCTGGCCGGGATCGCGCCGCCGGAGGTCCGCGTCGAGCGGGCACACGAGACCCTGGTCGAGAACCTGCGCTTCGCCGCTGCGGTGACGCAGCGCGCCGGCATCGAACTGCTGATCGAACCGCTCAACACGCGCGATACGCCGGGCTTTTTCGTTGCCACCAGCGCCGCCGCGCTCGAACTGATCGAGAAAGTCGGGCATGCCAACCTGAAGCTGCAGTACGACATCTATCACGCACAAGTCATGGAGGGCGACCTTGCCCGCAGCCTGCAGGAGAAGTTGCCGCGCATCGGCCACGTCCAGCTGGCCGACAATCCGGGGCGCAACGAGCCCGGCACCGGCGAGATCAATTTTCCGTTCCTGCTGGACCACCTCGATCGCATCGGCTATGCCGGATGGGTCGGCTGCGAATACAAGCCGAGCGCCGCGACCGGCGACAGCTTTGCCTGGATGGCGCCCTGGCAATGAGCTTTCTGCATCAGCGTGCCCTGCTGCGCGATCTGTTCGATGCCGCCGTCGCTGCGGCCGATCCTGCCCGTTGCCTGTCGGCCTGGCTGCCTGATCCACCCAAGGGGCGCACGGTGATCGTCGGCGCCGGCAAAGGGGCGGCGGCCATGGCGCGTGCCGTCGAGACGCATTGGCGCGGCGATGTCGGGCAACTGTCCGGCATCGTGGTCACGCGTTACGGCCACGGCGCGCCGACCAGCCGCATCGAAGTTGTCGAAGCCTCGCATCCGACACCGGATGCCGCCGGGCAAAAGGCGGCGCAGCGGCTGCTGCAGGCGGTGCAGGGGCTTGGCGTCGATGATCTGGTGCTGGTGCTGCTCTCGGGTGGCGGCTCGGCCCTGCTGGCGGCGCCGATGCCCGGCATCACGCTGGACGAAAAACGTGCGCTCACCAAAGCGCTGCTGGCCTGCGGCGCCAACATCGCCGAGATCAACTGCGTGCGCAAACATCTGTCGACCATCAAGGGCGGTCGGCTGGCCCTGGCGGCGGCACCGGCCCGTGTAGTCACGCTGGCGATTTCCGATGTGCCGGGCGACGACTTTTCGACCATCGCCTCGGGGCCGACGGTGCCTGATCCGACCACCTGCGCCGATGCGCTGGAGATTGTCGATCGTTACGCCATCGCCCTGCCGGCAGCGGCGCGTGCCGCGCTGGAAAGTGGCGCCGCCGAATCTCCCAAGCCGGGCGATCCGGGCTTTGCCCGCTGCGAATCGCACATCATCGCCACGGCCCAGGGCTCGCTCGCCGCGGCGGCCGAGCTGGCGCGCCGCCAGGGGTTGACGCCGCTGGTGCTGGGTGACGCCATCGAGGGCGAGGCGCGTGAAGTGGCGCGCGTGCTGGGCGGTATCGCCTTGTCCTGCGCCGGGCATGGCGTGCCGCTGGCCGGCCCCTGCGTGCTGCTTTCTGGTGGCGAAACCACGGTGACGGTGAAGGGCCGGGGGCGTGGCGGGCGCAACCTGGAATTCCTGCTCGGCTTGGCGCTGACGCTCAATGGCCATGCGCGCATCCATGCCATTGCCGGCGACACCGACGGCATCGACGGGTCGGAAGACAATGCCGGCGCACTGCTGCTGCCGGACACCCCGGCGCGTGCTGCCGCCGACGGAATTGATTTGCGCGCGCGGCTGGTCGACAATGACGCCTATGGCGTGTTTTCTGCCCTGGGCGACCTTGTGGTCACCGGGCCGACGCGCACCAACGTCAATGACTTCAGGGCCATCCTGATCGAACAACCATGACAAACTTCCCCCCAGCCCCCTTCTCTAGGAAGGGGGTGACACTGTTTCAGCCGCGTTGCGGCTTCCGTGTCATTGTCATGTTGTATTCTTGGGGCGGCCCTGCGGAGACAACCCAGCCATGAACCAGCGCGAACACTCTGCCGACGTTGCACAGGATTTCTCCGGGATCGATCGCGCCGCGCTGATTGCCGAATTGGCGCAACACCTGCCGGCCAGTTCCCTGCTGCACGTCGACGAGGACCTCAAGCCCTATGAATGCGACGGGCTTTCCGCTTACCACCAGTTGCCGATCGCCGTGGCCCTGCCGGAAACCGAGGCGCAGGTGGTTGCGGTGCTCAAGGCCTGCGCCGCTGCCGGCGTGCCCATCGTGCCGCGCGGTGCCGGCACCGGGCTTTCCGCCGGCGCGCTGCCGCATCCTCAGGGTGTGGTGCTGAGCCTGGCCAAGATGAAACGCATCCTTCATGTCGACCCGGTGGCGCGTGTTGCCGTGGTGCAGCCGGGCGTGCGCAACCTGTCGATATCCGAGGCGGCGGCGCCCCTGGGCCTTTACTACGCGCCGGATCCGAGTTCGCAGATTGCCTGTTCCATCGGCGGCAATGTCGCCGAAAATTCCGGCGGCGTGCATTGCCTGAAGTATGGGCTGACCTTGCATAACGTCTTGCGCGTGCGTGCCGTGCTGATGAACGGCACGATCGTCGAGATCGGCAATGCCGCGCTGGATGCACCCGGCTACGATCTGCTGGCGCTGGCCATCGGTTCCGAGGGCATGCTCGCGGTGGTGACTGAGGTCACGGTAAAGCTGGTGCCCAAACCGGAGCTGGCGCAGGTGATCATGGCCAGCTTTGACGACGTCATGAAGGCGGGCGAGGCGGTGGCGGCGGTGATCGCCGCCGGCATCATCCCCGCCGGCCTGGAGATGATGGACAAGCCGGCTACAGCCGCGGTCGAACCCTACGTCAAGGCCGGTTACGACCTGAATGCCGCCGCCATCCTGCTGTGCGAATCCGACGGCACGGCGGAAGAAGTGGCGGAAGAAATCGGCCGCATGAAGGCGGTGCTGGAAACCAGCGGTGCCACCGAGATCCGCGTCTCGGCTTCCGAGGCCGAGCGCCTGCGCTTCTGGGCCGGGCGCAAGGCGGCATTCCCCGCCGCCGGGCGCATTTCGCCGGACTACTACTGCATGGACGGCACCATTCCGCGCAAGCGCCTCGGCGAAATGCTGACCGCCATCACCGCGATGGAAAAGAAATACGGCCTGCGCTGCATCAACGTCTTCCATGCCGGCGACGGCAACTTGCATCCGCTGATCCTCTACGATGCCAATGTGCCCGGCGAACTGGAGCGCACCGAGTCCTTCGGCGCCGAGATCCTCAAGTTGTCGGTCGACCTTGGCGGCACCATCACCGGTGAGCACGGCGTCGGCTATGAAAAGATCAACTCGATGTGCGACCAGTTCGGCAGCGACGAACTGCGCCTGTTCCACGCGGTCAAGAGCGCCTTCGATCCTCAGGGCTTGCTGAACCCCGAGAAGGGCGTGCCGACCTTGCATCGTTGCGCCGAGTTCGGACGCATGCATGTCCATGGCGGTAATCTGAAATTTCCGGAACTGGAGCGCCTGTGATGAGTGAAGACAGGCTCGATGCGTTTCGTGCCCGCATCCTCGAACGCAAGCCGCTGCGATTGCGCGGTGGCGGCAGCAAGGATTTCTACGGCGGCATGCATGGCGGCGAGGTACTTGAGACGGCGGGGCACGCCGGCATCGTCAATTATGAGCCGACCGAACTGGTGATCACGGCGCGTTGCGGTACGCCATTGGCGGAACTGGAGTCGGCGCTGGCGGCACGGCGACAATGCCTGCCCTGCGAGCCGCCACACTTCGGTGCGGCCACCGTGGGCGGTGCGGTGGCCGCCGGGCTTTCCGGGCCGCGTCGGGCGGCGGTCGGCAGCCTGCGCGACTTCATTCTCGGCGTGAAGCTGATGGACGGCGAAGGCCGCGTGCATCGTTTCGGCGGCGAGGTGATGAAGAATGTCGCCGGCTTTGATGTCTCGCGGCTGATTGCCGGAAGCCTGGGAACCCTGGGCCTGATCCTTGAAGTCTCGCTCAAGGTGTTGCCGGTGCCGCCGGGCGACGCCAGCCTGCGTTTCGAGATGCCGCAGGACAAGGCGCTGGAGGCGCTCAATCGTTGGGCCGGCCAACCGCTGCCGATGGTGGCGAACTGCTGGCAGGACGGCGTCCTGACCCTGCGCCTTGCCGGTGCCCAGGCCGCCGTTTCCTCGGCCTGCGTCAAATTGGGTGGCGAGTCGATCCCGGAGCCGGAGGCTCTTGCCTTCTGGCAGGGCTTGCGCGAGCAGGCCACGGAATTCTTCTCCGGCGAGGCACCGCTCTGGCGCCTTTCCGTCCCTTCTGCCGTTACGCCACTTGATATTCCCGGCGATCAACTCATCGAATGGGGCGGCGCGCAGCGCTGGACCCGGGGCGATGCCGACGCTGTGCGCATGCGTGAAATTGCAACACGCGCCGGTGGCCATGCCACGCTGTTCCGTGGCGGCGACAAGTCGGCCGGCGTGTTTACCCCGCTCCAGCCTGCCCTCATGGAAATCCATCGCCGGCTCAAGCAGAGCTTCGACCCTTACGGGGTGTTCAATCCCGGCCGTTTGTACCCGGAGTTCTGATGGAAACCCATCTCGCCGATTTCATCCGACATACCACCGCCGGCCGCGAGGCCGAGGAAATCCTGCGCCGCTGCGTGCATTGCGGCTTCTGTACCGCGACCTGTCCGACTTACCAGTTGCTGGGTGACGAGCTGGACGGGCCGCGCGGCCGCATCTACCTGATCAAGCAGGTGCTGGAAGGCGCCGAGCCGACCGAGAAGACGCGCCTGCACCTCGACCGCTGCCTGACCTGTCGCTCCTGCGAGAGCACCTGTCCCTCCGGCGTGCATTACTCGCGCCTGCTCGACATCGGCCGCGCGGTGGTGGAGCACAAGGTGCCGCGCAGCGGCAGCGATGCCCTGATGCGCGGCGCGCTGAAGACACTGTTGCCGCGCCCGACCCTGTTCGGCGCCGCGATGAAGCTGGGCCAGTCGGTGCGCATGATGCTGCCGGATGCTCTGCGTGCCAAGGTGCCGCCGCTTTCGTCGGCGGGGCCGCGGCCACAGCGCAAGCATGCGCGGCAGGTGATCGCGCTGGCGGGCTGCGTACAACCTTCCATGTACCCGAACATCAACGGTGCGACGCGGCGCGTGCTGGACAAGCTGGGCATCGAAATGATCGAGGCCAGCGGGGCCGGCTGCTGTGGCGCGGTGCGCATGCACCTCAACGAGGCCGAGGGCGCGCGCGAGGATGCGAGGCGCAATATCGACGCCTGGTGGCCGCTGCTTGAAGCAGGCGCCGAACACGTGGTGATCACGGCATCCGGCTGCGGCACCCAGGTGGTCGACTATGCCCACCTGTTGCAGGAGGATCCGGACTATGCGATCAAGTCAGCGCGCGTGGTACTGGCGACGCGCGACGTCAGCGAAGTTGTCATCGCCGAAGTCGAGGCACTGAAAGTCTTGCTGGCGGCCCGCCCGCCCCTGCCGGAGAGCGAGCGCCTGCTGGCATTCCATTCGCCCTGCAGCCTGCAGCACGGGCTCAAGATTCGCGGCCCGATCGAGGCCCTGCTGACGGCGGCCGGCTATACGCTGACGCCGGTGGCGGATTCGCACTTGTGCTGCGGCTCGGCCGGTACCTACTCGGTGCTGCAGCCGGAGATCTCTCAGCGATTGCAACAGAACAAGCTACATGCCCTCACGGCCGGCCGTCCGGCGGCGATTGCCAGTGCCAATGTCGGCTGCATCGGTCACCTCGGCAGCGCCGCTGAAATCCCCGTGCGGCACTGGATCGAACTGATAGACGAACGCCTTGCCGGCTGACGCGATGGGCATGTTTCTCGACGCCACGGCGCGCGACTGGGACACGCTGCATTCGACGTTCCGCTGGAACGTTCCCGAACGCTACAACATCGCCCGTGCCTGCTGCGGTCGCTGGGCCGAAGATCGTTCCCGCTTCGCCCTGTATTACGAGGACGAATCCGGTCACACCGAAGCCTGGAGCTTCTGGGACGTGCAGCAGGCCGCCAACCGGCTGTCGAATGTGCTCGGTGCCATGGGCGTAATGGCCGGCGACCGCGTTGCCATCATCCTGCCGCAACGACCGGAAACCGGCATCGCCCACATGGCCTGCTACCAGATGGGTGCGATCGCCTTGCCGATCTCGCACCTGTTCGGCGCCGACGCCCTGGAATACCGGCTCGCGCATGCCGAGGTGCGCATTGCCATCGTCGACCAGGGCGGCCTGGAAAAGCTCGGCGCCGTGCGCGAGAAGCTGCCCGGCCTCAAGCATGTGATCGGTGTCGATGGCGCACGGGAATCCTGGGTGCGCGAATGGAACACGCTGCTGCCGCTGGCGTCGTCGCGCTACGTGGCGCGTGACACGTTTGCCGACGATCCGGCGATGATCATCTACACCAGCGGTACGACGGGCAATCCCAAGGGCGCGCTGATCGCCCAGCGCAGCCTGCTTGGCAACCTCTCGGGCTTCGTCTGCTCGCACGATTTTTATCCGCAGCGCGGCGACATGTTCTGGTCACCTGCCGACTGGGCCTGGACCGGCGGCCTGTTCGATGCGCTGTTGCCGGCCTGGAATTTCGGCCAGCCGATACTGGGCTACCGTGGCCGTTTCGACCCGGAAAAGTCCTTCTGGCTGATGGAGAAATATGGCGTGCGCAATGCCTTCCTCTTCCCGACGGCGCTGAAGATGATGATGAAGGCGGTGCCACAGCCGAAGGAGAAGTTCGACCTCGCCCTGCGTTCGATCATGAGCGCCGGCGAGACGGTCGGCGAGGCTGTATGCGGCTGGGCGCACGAGGCC
Organism: uncultured beta proteobacterium; assembly: GCA_903959855.1. GTDB lineage: Bacteria > Pseudomonadota > Gammaproteobacteria > Burkholderiales > Rhodocyclaceae > Sulfuritalea. The sequence goes on along the minus strand of CAJBYR010000130.1, from coordinate 6,547 downwards.
TTGGGCGTGACTGTTAACGAAATGTACGGGCAGACCGAGATCAATTACATCGTCGGCAACTGTGCGGCGGTAACGCCGCCGAAGTTTGGCGCCATGGGCCGCGGCTATCCCGGACACCGGCTCGGGATGCTCGACGACGAGGGCAATCCGGTGGCGCCCGGCGAGATGGGCGAGGTCTGCGTGCAGCGCAGTTGCAACGGCGAGATGGACCCGGTGTTCATGCTCGGCTACTGGAAGAATCCGGAGGCGACGCAGGAGAAGTTTTTCGGTGACGGCATCTCCGACCCGCAGGCCTGGGGCCGCACCGGAGACCTGGCGAAGATGGATGAGGACGGCGTGCTCTGGTACCAGGGCCGCAGCGACGACATGTTCAAGAGCGCCGGCTATCGCATCGGCCCGGGCGAGATCGAGAACTGCCTGGTCAAGCACGCGGCGGTGTTGAATGCGGCCGTCATTGGCGTACCCGACGCGACCCGTGGTACCGTGGTCAAGGCGTTTATCGTGCTGCAGCCCGGACAGAATCCTTCGGCTGATCTGGAGGCGTCGCTACAGGACCATGTGCGAAAATACCTGGCACCTTACGAGTATCCAAAAATCATCGAGTTCATCGACGCCTTGCCGATGACCACCACCGGCAAAGTACAGCGCCGCCTGCTGCGGCAACGCAGCGGATCCTGAAACTGAAAGCGAGACCATGACCGACCCCGCCGGTGGCGCCGAACGCCGCAGCAACCCGCATCTGCGCACTGTCTTTGTCGAGGCCTACGACCTGCTAAAGCCCTTCTTTGATCCGGCCAACGACTGGGGCGGACAGACCCACGAACATCTGGCCTACCGCGCCTTGCACGAGCAATTCCCGGGGCTGACGGCGCAGGAGGTATTCGTGCTGGTGGCGGCGGCCAAGCGGGTGTTCCACAGTTCGGGAACGCCAGTTTCCTGAGTGCTACTTCAGCCAGCGCCGGCGCCAGAAGATGAAGGACAGCGTGGTGGCGACGGTCGCCATCAGGCCGATGGCGACGAAGAATCCGTTTGGCCAGTCAAGTAGCGGCATGAATTTGAAATTCATGCCGAAGATGCCCGAGATCAAGGTCGCCGGCATGAAGATGATGGCGACGACGGTGAGCGCCCTTACTTCCTGATTGACGCGGTTGCTTGCCGCCGAGAGGTAGATGTCGAGCATGCCGGCAATCACGTCGCGGTTGGCTTCCAGTGATTCGATTGCGTGCACCGTGTGGTCATAGACGTCGCGCAGGTAGGGCCGGGTCTCGGGACGGAAGAAGCGGTCGTCGGCGCGGGCCAGATTGTTGATCATCTCGCGCAGCGGCCAGATTGCCCGCCGCAGATCGAGGGTCTCGCGCTTGAGCTGGTGCACCAGCTGCAGCGCGTTGGGACGTGGCCGGTCCAGCATGATGTCCTCCAACTCCTCGGTGCGCTCGCCGATGTGCTCGAGGATGGTGAAGTAGCGGTCGACCACCGTGTCGAGCAGCGAATAGGCCAGGTAGTCCGCACCCAGTTTGCGGATTTGTCCGCGGTCCTGACGCAGGCGTTCGCGGATCGGGTCGAAGCGGCCGCTGGGCCGCTCCTGAAAGGTGAGGACGAAATTCATGCCGAGGATGATGCTGACCTGATCCGATCCGGTTTGTCCGGACTCGGTCTCGATCTCGAAGAAGCGCGCCACCATGAACAGGTAGTCGCCGTAGTCATCGACCTTGGGCCGCTGATCGGTATTGAGGATGTCTTCCAGCACCAGGGGGTGCAGGTTGAAGCGGCGGCCGATCTCGGCCATGACCTCGGGCTCGTGCAATCCGTGCACGTTGAGCCACAGCACAGGCAGTCGCGACTGGTAGGCCCGGGAATCGGCCAGGGAACTGAACTGGGTTTCGACAATTTCGCCGGGACCGTATTCGATCAGCGTAATCGCAGCCTGCTCGGTCTTGCGCTCGCCGAGGTGGATCAGCGCCCCCGGCGCCATGCCTATCTTGGCGGCATTGGAGAGACGTTTGGCGGTGCGGGCGCGGGCTCGACTCGGCTTGGAATTCGGCATGATGGCGGGTGAAAGGCGGTATCATAACGCCGGTAGGGTCTTGGCGCCGGCTAGGTGCGAACTGGCCCGGACGGGAGCAGGCAGATACCGTCCTTCCAAAAAATTCGAAATACAAATGAATGGGAGAATCATGGCGCTGACAATTGGAGTTCCCCGGGAAACGCTGGCGGGCGAGAAACGCGTGGCCACCGTACCCGAAGTCGTCGAAAAGCTCATCAAGCTGGGCTTTGCCGTGGCGATCGAATCCGGCGCCGGCGCCGCAGCGAATTGCGATGACGAAAGCTACCGTGCCGTGGGCGCCCAGGTTATCGACGGCGCCGCGGCGCTGTGGGCCGCGTCGGACATCGTCTTCAAGGTCGGCGTGCCAACCAGCGATGAAGTCGGCCTGCTACGCGAAGGTGGCACCCTGATCGGCTTCGTCTGGCCGGCGCAGAATCCCGAACTGATGCAGCAACTGGCGGCCAGGAAGGCCACCGTGCTGGCCATCGATTCCCTGCCGCGCCAGCTCTCCCGCGCGCAGAAGATGGATGCGCTGACCTCCCAGGCCGGTGTCGCCGGCTACCGCGCCGTGATCGAGGCGGCCAACGCCTTCGGACGCTTCTTCAACGGCCAGATCACCGCTGCGGGCAAGGTGCCGCCGGCCAAGGTCTTCATCGCCGGCGCCGGCGTCGCCGGTCTCGCTGCGATCGGCACGGCAGCCAGCCTGGGCGCCATCGTGCGCGCCAACGACACGCGCGCCGAAGTGGCCGACCAGGTTGTGTCGCTCGGCGGCGAATTCGTCAAGGTCGATTACGAAGAAGAAGGTTCCGGCGGCGGCGGATACGCCAAGGTCATGAGCGAGGGCTTCTTGCAGGCTCAACGCGAGATGTACGCCAAGCAGGCGCGCGAGGTGGATATCATCATCACCACCGCGCTGATCCCCGGCAAGCCCGCGCCCCGGCTGATCACCGCCGAGATGGTGCAGAGCATGAAGCCCGGCAGCGTGATCGTTGACATGGCGGCCGAGCGCGGCGGTAACTGCGAGCTGTCCGAGGCCGGCAAAACGGTGGTCAAGCACGGCGTGACCATCGTCGGCTACACCGATCTCAACTCGCGCCTGGCCAAGCAGTCCTCGACGCTGTACGCCACCAACCTGTTCCGCCTCAGCGAAGAGCTGTGCAAGACCAAGGACGGCATCATCGACGTCAATATGGAGGACGATGCGATCCGCGGCCTGACGGTGATCAAGGAAGGCAGCATCACCTGGCCGCCACCGCCGCTCAAGCAGGCGGCGGCACCGGCCAAGCCGGCGGCGGCACCCGTGGTACAGGCCAAGAAGGGCCATGGTCACGGCGCCGCCAGTGAACCCATGGCGGGCAACAAGCTGGCCATCATGTTCGCCGTTTCCGCCGTGCTGTTCTGGTTCGTCGGCGCCAATGCACCGGCCGCTTTCCTCGCCCACTTTACGGTCTTCGTGCTGGCCTGCTTCGTCGGCTACATGGTGGTGTGGAACGTGACACCGGCATTGCATACGCCGCTGATGAGCGTGACCAACGCGATCTCCAGCATCATCTGCATCGGCGCCCTGGTGCAGATTGCGCCGCCGCTGGCCGGCGGCTTGCCGCCGGACCCGTGGATACGCTGGCTGGCCGTGGGCGGCATCGCCCTTACCGCAGTCAACATGTTCGGTGGTTTCGCCGTGACCCAGCGCATGCTGGACATGTTCCGCAAATAACCCAGGAGACACGACATGTCTGGAAATCTGGCAACCGTCTCCTACATCGGAGCAATCATTCTTTTCATCCTCAGCCTCGGCGGGCTGTCCAACCCCGAGACCTCGCGGCGCGGCAACCTCTATGGCATGATCGGCATGACCATCGCGGTGCTGGCCACCGTATTCGGTCCGCGCGTCACGGCGGCCGGCATGCCCTGGATCATCGGTTCCATGGTGGTCGGCGGCGCCATCGGCCTGTACGCGGCAAAAGTGGTCAAGATGACGCAGATGCCCGAACTGGTCGCGCTGATGCACAGCCTGGTCGGTTTGGCGGCCTGCCTGGTCGGCTTCGCCAGTTACATCGACACCTCGGCTCCGCTCACCGGCGCCGAGAAGACCATCCACGAGCTGGAAATCTACGTCGGTATCCTGATCGGCGCGGTGACCTTCTCCGGCTCGCTGATCGCCTTCGGCAAGCTGAACGGCAAGATCGGCGGTTCGCCCATGTTGCTGCCGGGGCGCCACTGGATGAACCTTGCGGGCCTGCTGGTGGTGATCTGGTTCGGCGGCGAATTCATCCGTTCGCATTCGATCAGCGACGGCATGCTGCCGCTGATCGTGATGACGGCGATTGCGCTGCTGTTCGGCATCCACATGGTGATGGCGATCGGCGGTGCCGACATGCCGGTGGTGGTCTCCATGCTTAACAGCTACTCCGGCTGGGCGGCGGCGGCGACCGGCTTCATGCTCTCCAACGACCTGCTGATCGTGGTCGGCGCGCTGGTGGGTTCCTCGGGTGCGATTCTTTCGTACATCATGTGCAAGGCGATGAACCGCAGCTTCATCAGCGTCATCGCCGGCGGCTTCGGCACCGGCGGCGGCACGCCTGCGCCCAAGGGTGAAGCGGCAGCACCGGCCGGTGAAGTGGTGCCCATCAGCGCCACCGAGACCGCCGAACTGCTGAAGGATGCCAAGAGCGTGATCATCGTTCCCGGCTACGGCATGGCCGTGGCCCAGGCTCAGCACACGGTGTACGAAATCACCAAGCACCTGCGCGAGAAGGGCGTCAACATCCGCTTCGGCATCCATCCGGTGGCGGGGCGCATGCCCGGCCACATGAACGTGCTGCTGGCCGAAGCCAAGGTACCGTACGACATCGTGATGGAAATGGACGAGTTGAATGACGACTTCCCGACCACCGACGTGGCCATGGTGATCGGCGCCAATGACATCGTCAATCCGGCGGCGCAGGACGACCCGACCAGCCCCATCGCCGGCATGCCGGTGCTGGAAGTCTGGAAGGCCAAGACCTCGATCGTGATGAAGCGTTCGATGGCTTCGGGCTACGCCGGCGTCGACAATCCGCTCTTCTACAAGGAGAACAACCGCATGTTGTTCGGCGACGCGAAGAAGATGCTGGATGAAGTGTTGGTGGCGCTGAAGAGCTGATTTTGGTCGTTGCTCCAAGCAAAAACGCCACGGCTTGCCGTGGCGTTTTTGCTTGGGGGGAGTGGATTAGCCCTGGTTGGTCATCTCGTCGAGCGACTCCATGCTCTCGATGCGGATGCGCCGGTTCTCCAGGCGCATCAGTCCCTGCCGCTGCAACTGGCTGAGCACGCTGGTCACCGTCTGCCGCGTGGCGCCGACCATGTCGGCGATCTCCTGGTGCGTGAGCTGGATGCTGAGGTGGATGTCCTGGTCCACCCGGACGCCGTAGCGGGTGGCCAGCCGCAGGATGAGCTTGATGATGCGGGTCTGGGCGTCGTCGTTGATCAGGTTGACGACGACGTCGCCCAGTGCGCGCAGGCGATTGGACAGCACCTGCATGATCAGCAACGCGGCGGCCGAATGCGTCTGCAGGTACTCGGTGAGTTCGGTCTGCGACAGGACCAGCACTTCGCTGGCTTCGCAGGCCTGGGCATGGACCACGCGGCCGCCGCCGCGGGCGACTTCGGCCATGCCGAACATGTCGCCGGGGAAGCAGAACCAGAGGATGACGTCCTTGCCTTCCGGCGCCGGCTGGTAGATCTTGACCCGGCCGCGTTGCAGGAAATAGACGTGGCGCCCGGCGTCGCCGGCCTTGAAGATGAACTCGTTCTTCGCAAACAGCTTGCGCTGGCTGGCCCGCACCAGATCGTCCGCGTCCGCGGCGCTCAGGCGCGACAGGAAGTCCACCGGTCCGGATTGGGGAGCCGCTTGTGCTTGGTTCGACTCCACGCCGCCTCCCATATCAATGCACCAAACCATTCGATTAAATTGCCGAATGTCGGCTGGCCGACAGACAGGGTGTTCTCAGGGGCGAATACTAGTCACGTGGTGCAAGGAGCGCAAGGCAGAGCTCCTGGCTACGGGACGACGGGGCCGGCAGCGCGCTTTTCCGTCGGACAATTGAGTTGGACAACCGGAGGAGGTCATCATGCACGCTACGTTGCTTCAGTCCATTTCGCGGACGATGGTTCAATTTGCTGTTTGCTGCCTGGCGCTGGCCGGCAGCGGTGCCGCCCTCGCCGGCGACGTGACGGCAAAGATGCAGCCGAAGATCGATGCCTACAAGAAGCAGGCGGTTGCATGGGCCGCCGATCCGTTGATCGTGAAAGCGGTAAAGGATTCAAATGCCGCCGGTCCGCTCGCCGGCATGGGCAACGCCAAGTGGCGCGACCTCAAGGAAAGTGATCCTGCCGTCAAGGGCCTGGTCGACAGTCCCACCGGCCAGTTGCTGACCAAATGGATGAATGCTGATGCCAAAGGCATCAACAAGGTCGTGCTCTCCGGCGACAAGAGCCATCGCGTGGCTTTCACCTCGATGCCGG
>CAJBYR010000129.1 GCA_903959855.1 uncultured beta proteobacterium | reverse complement strand
GGGCAAATTCACGCTCGCCTTCGTCGGCTACCAGGAAGAGGCCGACGGCCCGGTGCTGGAACTGACCCACAACTGGGGTGTCGAGCGCTACGAAATCGGCACCGGCTACGGCCACATCGCGCTGGCCGTGGACGACGCCTACGCCGCCTGCGAGCAGATCAAGGCACGCGGCGGCAAGGTGACGCGCGAGGCCGGCCCGATGAAGGGCGGCACGCGCGTGATCGCCTTCGTCGAAGACCCGGACGGCTACAAGATCGAGCTGATCCAGCGCAGTTAGTTGTTGCCGGCGCGGGAACATTCATTTCCCCGGCCGCGGCTGACCGCCTTGAACCGAAAGGCTAGACTGGCCGCATGAGTACCATCCCGCCCGTCTTCCTTTCCCATGGCTCGCCGATGCTGCTGCTGGAACCCGGCCGCACCGGCGCGGCATGGCAGGCTCTGGCGCACACCCTGCACCGGCCGCGCGCGATACTCGCGGTCTCGGCGCACTGGACCACGCGCATACCGGCGGTCAGCGCCGCACCGCAACCGGCCACCATCCACGATTTCTACGGCTTTCCCGATGCCCTCTACGATCTCGACTACCCGGCACCGGGCAGTGCCGAACTCGCGACGCAGATCGCCGGCCTGGTCCCCGACATCCATATCGATGCCAGGCGCGGCCTCGATCACGGCGCCTGGTCGCCCTTGCGCCTGATGTATCCACAGGCCGACATCCCCGTGATCCAACTCGCCGTGATGCCGGGGGCGGATGCCGTCGCCCATTACCAGCTCGGCCGGAAACTCGAACCGCTGACGCGCGACGGCGTGCTGGTGCTGGCGTCCGGCGGACTGACGCACAACCTCGGCGACATGGTGGCCGACGCCCCTGACGGCGCGGCATTGCGCCATGTCGCGGAATTCCGTGACTGGTTCGCCGCCGCCCTGGCGCGGCACGACCTGCCGGCGCTCATGCAATGGGAGACGTTGGCGCCCCATGCGCAGCGTGCCCACCCGACGCCGGAACACCTGTTGCCGATCTTCGTCGCACTCGGCGCCGCGGGCGAAGACGTGCGTGTCGACAATTTCCATCACGACTACCAGTTGGGTGCGCTGGCGCTGGACGCCTTTCGCTTTGATCCTGTCTGAAACATTCTGGTGCGTGGTAACGTGGCATGGCGCACCAATGTGGTGCGTGCCATATTCCAGCCGACCGTCATCCCGCTGATTCACAACACCATTTTAGTGGGCATGGTTTCTGCTGATTAGATGGCAGATTTCTTAGCAGGGCACGACCGCCATGATCGCCTTTGATGAAATGCATGCCGCCGACGGTTCCGTCCGCGACAGCTATCGCAGCTACGCCGAGTGGCTGCAATCCATCCCGGAAGCGGTGACGGCGCGCAAGCGCGAAGAAGCCGACCTGCTCTTCCACCGCATCGGCATCACCTTCGCCGTGTATGGAGAAGATGCCGGCACCGAGCGCCTGATCCCCTTCGACATCATCCCGCGCATCATTGCCGCGCAGGAGTGGCAGCGTATGGAGCAGGGCCTGCGCCAGCGCGTACAGGCGCTAAATGCCTTCCTCCACGACATCTACCACGACCAGGACATCCTCAAGGCAGGACGTATTCCGGCCGAGCAGGTGCTGGGCAACAGCCAGTATCGCAAGGAGATGCAGGGCGTCAGCGTCGCCGGCAAGATCTACTCCCATGTGGCCGGCATCGACCTGGTGCGTGCCGGCGCGGGCGAGTACTACGTGCTGGAAGACAACCTGCGCACGCCCTCCGGCGTGTCCTACATGCTCGAAGACCGCAAGATGATGATGCGGCTCTTCCCCGAACTGTTCACGCGCATGGCGATTGCCCCGGTCGAGCACTACCCCGACCTGCTGCTGGAAAACCTGCGCTCGGTGGCGCAGGAGGGCGTCATCAATCCCAATGTCGTGTTGCTGACCCCGGGCCAGTTCAACAGCGCCTACTTCGAACATGCCTTCCTCGCCCAGCAAATGGGTATCGAACTGGTCGAGGGCAACGACCTCTTCGTCCGCGACGACACGGTGTTCATGCGCACCACGCAAGGCCCGCAGCGGGTGGATGTGATCTACCGCCGCATCGACGACGACTTCCTTGATCCGCTGGCCTTCCGCAAGGATTCGGTGCTGGGCGTCCCGGGCCTGTTCAGCGCTTACCGCGCCGGCCGCGTGACCCTGGCCAATGCCGTCGGCACCGGCATCGCCGACGACAAGGCCATGTACATCCACGTACCCGAAATGATCCGCTTCTATTGCGGCGAGGAACCGATACTCTCCAACGTGCCGACCTGGGAATTGTCAAAACCGGATGACCGGAAATACGTGCTCGAACACCTGTCCGAACTGGTGGTGAAGGAGGTGCACGGCTCGGGCGGCTACGGCATGCTGGTCGGCCCCACCTCCAGCAAGGCGGAGATCGAAACCTTCCGCGCCAAGATCCTGGCCACGCCGGACAACTACATCGCGCAGCCGACGCTGTCGCTCTCGACCTGCCCGACCTATGTCGAGAGCGGCGTCGCGCCGCGCCATATCGACCTGCGCCCCTATGTGCTCTCGGGCAAGGAAGTCAGCATGGTGCCCGGCGGACTCACCCGCGTGGCGTTGAAGGAAGGCTCGCTGGTGGTCAACTCGTCGCAGGGCGGCGGCACCAAGGACACCTGGGTCCTCGAAAACTAAGGCGGAACAATCATGCTCTCATCGACCGCAGATCACCTCTACTGGATGGCCCGCAGCATGGAGCGGGCAGAAAACACGGCGCGCATGCTCGACGTCACCTACCGCATGTCGCTGCTCAAGCAGACGGTCGCCGAGCCGCATCACGAGTGGCGAGCCATGCTCTCGATCAGCGGCCTGCACGAGGATTTTGAGGCGCGCTACGACGAGCCCAGCGCCGAGAACGTGATGCACTTCATGGCGCAGGATGAAAAAAACCCGGGCAGCATCTACAACAGCATTTTCAGCGCACGCGAGAATGCTCGCGCCATCCGCGGAGCAATCACCTCCGAAATGTGGGAAGCCTTGAATCACACCTGGCTGGAAATGCGCCGGATACACGATGAAGGCATCGCCGAGGATGGCGTCTCGGCCTTTTTCGAATGGGTAAAGGAGCGTTCTCACCTGTCGCGCGGCATCGCTCACGGCACCTTGCTGCGTGACGACACCTTCCGCTTCCTGCGCCTGGGCACCTTCCTCGAGCGCGCCGACAACACCGCGCGCATCCTCGACGTCAAATACCACATCCTGCTGCCCAGCCTCAGCGATGTCGGCGGCGCCGCCGACTACTACCACTGGGGCGCGCTGCTGCGCTCGGTCTCCAGCTTCGAGTCCTATCGCAAGGTATATCGCGACCTGATCACGCCTACCCGGGTCGCCGAGCTGCTGATCCTGCGCCCGGACATGCCGCGTTCGCTGACGGCCTGCATGAACGAAGTCAATCGCCTGGTGCAGGAAATCAACGGTCCGCGCTCCAGCGAACTGCTGCGGCGCAGCGGCCTGCTCAGCGGCGAATTGCGCTATGGCAGCATCGACGGCATCTTCGCCCGTGGCCTGCACGAGTACCTCTCCGACTTCCTCGAGCGCATCTACGAACTGGGCGACCTGATCAACACCACCTACTTCTGGTCCACCGACGAGTTACCTCCGGCCATGTTTGGCAGCTTGCCGGCGGCGTCACTATCCCCCAATATCTCTTCCTCCAGCCAGATGATGGCCTGATCGCCCCCGGGGAAACGGAACCATGACTTACTGCGTCGCCACAATGATTGATGCCGGCATTGTGTTTGCCTCGGATTCGCGGACCAACGCCGGCGTGGACAACATTTCCACCTTCCGCAAGATGAAAACCTTCGAGCGCCCCGGCGACCGGGCGCTGGTGATCGTCAATTCCGGCAACCTGGCGATTACCCAGGCCACCATCAACCATCTCGAACAGGCCATCCGGCACAATACCGAGCCGCACCTGATGAGCGTGTACTCGATGTACGACGTCGCCGAGCTGATAGGCCGGGCGCTGCGCGAAGTGCGGCACCGCGACGGGCCGTATCTGATGGAAAACAACGTCGACGGCGGCGCCAACTTCCTTGTCGGAGGCCAGATCGCCGGCGAGCACCAGCGCCTGTTCATGGTCTATGCAGAAGGCAATTTCATCGAGGCGACGCCGGAAACGCCCTATTTCCAGATTGGCGAAACCAAGTACGGCAAGCCGATCATCGACCGCGTGATCAGCGCCGAGACCTGCATCGACGACGCCATCAAGTGTGTGCTGGTTTCCTTCGACTCGACCATGCGTTCCAACCTGTCGGTGGGCATGCCGATCGACCTTGCCTGCTACGAACGCGAATCGCTGCAACTGGGCCATCTGCGTCGCTTCGACGACCAGGATCCCTATATGCGGAGCCTGCGCCTGAGTTGGGGCGAGGGTGTGCGCCGCGCCTTTGCACAGTTGCCGAATATCCAGTGGTAGCGCGCCCTCCCTGTCTTTCCACAGATTTGTCATTTTGAACGGTTCCCGATGACCATCCGCGTTGCACTCAACCACCAGACCCGCTACAGCTTCGACCGTGCCGTCACGCTGTATCCGCACGAGGTGCGCCTGCGCCCGGCCGCGCATGCGCGCACGCCCATCCTCGGCTATTCGCTGAAGGTCGAACCCGCCGGGCACTTCCTCAACTGGCAGCAGGACCCCTTCGGCAACTGGGTGGCGCGCCTGGTCTTCCCCGAGAAGGCCGAATCGCTCTCGATCACCGTCGACCTGGTGGCCGACATGACGGTGATCAACCCCTTCGACTTCTTCATGGACGAGTCCGCCGAGAACTTCCCCTTCGAGTATCCGGAAGGCCTCAAGCGCGAACTCGGTCCCTACCTTGAAGCCGATCCGGCCGGACCGCTGCTGGCCGACTGGCTCAAGCGTACGCGCGAAGAACTGCTGGCGAAGGAAATGCGCACCATCGACATGCTGGTCGGAATCAACCAGCGCGTGCAGGGCGATGTCAGCTACATCGTGCGGCTCGAAGCCGGCGTGCAGACGCCCGAAGAAACCCTCGAACTCAAACGCGGTTCCTGCCGCGACTCGGCCTGGCTGCTGGTGCAGGCCATGCGCCACCTCGGGCTGGCCGCGCGCTTCGCCTCGGGCTACCTGATCCAGCTCAAAGCCGACGTCAAGGCGCTCGACGGCCCTTCCGGCACCACCTACGACTTCACTGACCTGCACGCCTGGACCGAGGTCTACATCCCCGGCGCCGGCTGGATCGGACTCGACCCGACCTCGGGACTGCTGGCCGGCGAAGGCCACATCCCGCTGGCCTGCACCGCGATGCCCGCTTCGGCGGCGCCGGTGATCGGCGGCACCGACAAATGCGAAGCGCATTTCGATTTCGCCATGCATGTCACGCGCATCCACGAGGACCCGCGTGTAACGCAACCCTATACTGAAGCGCAATGGCAGGCGGTGCAGGACCTCGGCCACCAGGTCGACGCCGAACTGGAAAAACACGACGTGCGCCTGACCATGGGCGGCGAGCCGACCTTCGTCTCGATCGACGACATGGACGGGCCGGAGTGGAACTACACCGCGCTGTCGGACAAGAAGCGGGAACTTGCCGGCGAACTTTTGAAGCGGCTGCAAGGCCATTTCGCCCCGGGTGCGATGCTGCATTTCGGCCAGGGCAAGTGGTATCCCGGCGAGCCCCTGCCGCGCTGGGCGCTGGGCTGCTACTGGCGCACCGACGGCAAGCCGCTGTGGAAGGACCACAGTTGGCTGGTCACCACCGACGGCGCCGGCACGCGAAAGGCGGCCGACGCGCTGCACTTCATCCGCCGCCTGACGCGCGAGCTCGGGCTCGATCCGGGCTGGGTGATCGCGGCCTACGAGGACGTGACGCGCATCATCGACGCCGAACAACGCTGGCCGGAGAATTTCGACCCGCTCAAGGCCGACCTGAAGCAGCCCGATGAACGCCTTCGCGTAGCAAAGCTGCTGGAGCGCGGCCTTGGCGAAGCGGCGGGCTACGTGCTGCCGCTGAAGGCGCTGCCACCGCTAGCCAAACGCCGTCCCGCCAGCGCCGACTCCCATCCCGCATCACGCTTCCGCTCCAGCCCCTGGCCGCTGCGCCGCGAACATCTCTACCTGATTCCCGGCGATTCGCCGCTGGGCCTGCGCCTGCCGCTGGCCTCGCTGCCCTGGGTGGCACCCGGCGACAAGGAAGAGGAACACGCGCGTGACCCGTTTGCCGAGCAGGAGCCGCTCGCCGACCCCGCCGCGGTGGCGGCAGTGGAAGCTGACACGCCAAGGCTCAAGATCGAATCACCGCCGACCACGCCGAGGTCCGGCTACGACCCGCGCGAAATCGTGCATACCGCGCTGTGCGCCGAAGTGCGCGAGGGCGTGCTGTGCATCTTCCTGCCGCCCGTGCCGCTGCTGGAAGATTTCATCACGCTGCTGACCGCGATCGAAGCCACCGCCGCCGACTTGAAACTCCCGGTGCGCCTCGAAGGCTATACGCCGCCGTCCGACCCGCGCCTCAAGGAATTTCGCATCACGCCCGACCCCGGCGTGATCGAAGTCAACATCCATCCGGCGACAAGCTGGGCCCAACTCGTGACCAACACCCAGATCCTCTACGAGGAAGCGCGCCTGACGCGTCTGGGCACCGAGAAGTTCATGCTCGACGGGCGCCACACCGGCACCGGCGGGGGCAACCACATCACACTCGGCGCCGCCAGTCCGGCCGACTCACCCTGCCTGCGCCGGCCGGATCTGCTGATGAGCCTGATCGCCTACTGGCAGCATCACCCGGCCTTGTCCTACCTGTTCTCCGGCATGTTCATCGGCCCCACCAGCCAGGCGCCGCGCGTCGATGAGGCGCGCCACGAAAGCCTCTACGAACTGGAGATCGCCTTCCAGCAGATGGCCGCCCGCCTCAAGCCGGGCGTGGAGACCCTGCAACCCTGGCTGGTCGACCGCTTGTTGCGCAACCTGCTGGTCGACCTCTCGGGCAACACGCACCGCGCCGAGTTCTGCATCGACAAGCTCTACTCGCCCGACAGCGCCACCGGGCGCCTCGGCCTCGTCGAATTCCGCGGCTTCGAAATGCCGCCGCACGCGCAGATGTCGCTGCTGCAAATGCTGCTGCTGCGCGCGCTGGTCGCCCGCTTCTGGCAAACGCCTTACACCGGCAGCGGCCAGGGCCTGATGCGCTGGGGTACCGGCCTGCATGATCGCTTCATGCTGCCGCACTTCGTCGCCCAGGACATGAAGGACGTGGTGCTCGACCTGCAGCGCGCCGGCTATGCCTTCGAGTTCGACTGGTTCGCGCCCTTCCTCGAATTCCGCTTCCCGCGCTTCGGCACCGTGGTCTATCACGGCATAGAAATCGAACTGCGCCAGGCCATCGAACCCTGGCACGTGCTGGGCGAAGAAGTCGCCGCCGGCGGCACGGCGCGCTATGTCGATTCATCGGTCGAGCGCATGCAGGTCAAGGTGCGCCACATGCACGACAACCGCCACCACATCACCTGCAACGGCCGCCCACTGCCGCTGACCGGCACCGGCACGCGCGGCGAGTATGTCGCCGGCGTGCGCTACCGCGCCTGGAGCCCGCCTTCGGGCCT
>CAJBYR010000128.1 GCA_903959855.1 uncultured beta proteobacterium | reverse complement strand
GCACGGCGGGCGTCGGCACTGCGGGCGGCACCGGGGCGAAGCTGCGCGATGTCGATCCGCCGAGTTCGGAACTCAACTGCAGGTTTTGTTCGGCGCGCGCCGGGACAATCAGCAGAAGCAGCAGGGATACGGCGCAGAGGAACAGACGCATGGGCTTGAATTGGCACCGCGACCGGTGCTCGTGAAGGCGGCGCATCTTATCAGACCGACGGCGCCTACGCCGATCGGGATCGACACTCAAATTGTCAGGCCTGTGGCCTGCTGGCGTAGCGACACCAGCTCAGTTCTGTCGCTTTGGCCGATCCGCCCGAACTTGTTGCGTGCGAACTGTTCGCGCTTGATGGGAACGTTCAGGCCCGGGACGATCCAGGCGGTATTGGTAAGTTGCAAGCCGTTGCTGGTGTTCCAGCCCTCTCCGTCGATGCGGAAGCAGTCGAAGCGTCCGGCGGGAACGGTGACGGTTTCGCGCTTGGCGATATGAAACTCGAAGTAGGCATTCGTCGTGATCCCGTTCTGGCTGCGGCGGAAGGCGGCGGTCCATTTCTTTCCCACCTGGAGTTCCGCAGGAACAAATTGCACAGGATTATCAAACTGCACCGGACCGTTCTTGATCGGATTGCCCATCAGGTCCGCGACGAGCATGCCGTCGTTGTATTCCACCCGGTCCTCGTCCAGGTCAACGCGGGTAACCCGGGCGACGCGCGTATTTTCCTCGACGCCGGTGAGGATGTCGGTCTGCCGCGAAACAAAGGTATCTCCTACGGTAAACACGCGGCCGAGCGGGAAGCGCCCTGCTGAATACGGATTGTCCGAGGGCGGGATGAGTTGCGGCACCTCGATGCCGGCGCGTATTTCGATCAGCTGGATACGCGCACCCGGTGCGGCGACAAGTGCCTTGGGTTCCGTACGCTTGGCGAGTGCCTGCTGCTCTTCGCGGCGCTGCGACTCTTCCCGGCGCTGCTTCTCCTGTGCCAGCCGATCGCTTTCAATCCGTTCCCGTTCGGCGCGCTGTTGCTCCGCGAGGCGGGCTTCCTCCACCTTGCGCTGATCGGTGAGCAGGGTTTCCTGTTCCTGTCGCTTGCGTTCGGCGGTCGCACGTTCGCGCTCGAGGCGCAGCGCGGCTTGCCGCTTCGCCTGTTCGTCGAGGTTGCGCTGGGCTTCGCGCAGCTGCTGGTCTTCGCGCTGCTTGCGCTCCAGCGCCAGGCGCTGCTCTTCCTTGACTCGCAGCTCTTCGCGTTGCCGGCGCTCCCCGGCCAGGCGCTTTTCTTCGGCCAGGCGCTGCTCGTCGGCGAGGCGCAACTTCTCCCGTTCCAGGCGCTGCTGTTCCAGTCGCTGTTGTTCCTCCTGTTTCCTGCGTTCTTCGCGCTGTCGCTCCTCGGCCGCGCGTTGCTCGACTTCGGCCAGCAGGCGTGTGAGGCGCAACTGGGCGATTTCCGCAAAACGGCCATTGGGGAAGTTGCGCAGATAGGACGTCCAGTCATCGAGTTTCTTGGACGACTTGATGCGCGTCCATTCGGTGATGTCGGCTTCGACCTGCTTTTCCAGTTCGCTTTCGCTGAGCTTCTTCTGGCCTTCGTTGAACAGGTAGACATCACCTTCCAGCGACGTCGTCTCCCATGGCACCTGCGCGCCTTGCGACGCGAGGCGCACATTCAGGCGGACGCGCTTGAGTGCGTCCTCGATGCGGGTACTGTGGCGCGACAACTCGCGCACCAGGTTCTCCGTGTATAGCCCGTTCGCGCCGTCGCCGTCCGAGGCCACATTGCCGGGCGACGTCGCATAGGCGAGCAGGCTGCCGACCGGGGCATCGAACTGTGATAGCCCCTTTTGTTCGGGCCGGTAGCCGCTGCCAAAGGGATTATTGCGACAGGCATCGAGGATGACGATGTGGGTCTTGTCCTTGGCGGCGCTGAGCTGGCCCAGCAACAGACCGAGATCGACGCAGCGCTGCTTCATGTGCTCCTGCTTCTCGACGATGGCGTCGACCGGCAGCAGGTAATTGCGCCATTCAAGCTGGGCGCCGTGGCCGGCATAGTAAAAAACGATCTGCCGGATATCGGAACGCTTGGCGGCGGCGCCGAAACGTTCGATTGCAGCCGTCATGTCCTGGCGCGTGCCGTTGTAAAGCGAATCGACCGTGAATCCGGCGTGCATGAGCAGCGTCGTCACCGCCTTGGCATCGTTGACCGGATTGCCCAAAGGCGCGGAAGGATAGTCGCTGTTGCCGATGACCAGGGCCAGCCGCGAGGGGTCGGGACCGGCTTTGTTTTGTGCCCAGGCCGGACGATAGGCGAGGACGGGGGGCAGTGCGGCAAGTGCCTTGATGAAGCTGCGGCGTGATGTCATGGATGAGGATTATGCGGCCTCAGAAGCGGTTTTTCCATTCGCGGATCGCGGCGAAGGTTTCCACGTCATCTGTCGGAACATGGCCGAGCCGCGACGCAGCGGCGCTGCGCACGGCCGGCGCATTCCAGCGCAGGAAGGGATTGGTGTCGAGCTCGACGCCGATGGTCGTCGGTACCGTTGACCTCTGCGCCGCGCGCGCGGCGGCAACATCCTCGACGCGTTTCTGCACCGCGATGCTGCCGGGCTCGACGGCGGCGGCGAAGCGCAGGTTGCTTTGCGTGTATTCGTGGGCGCAATACACAAGAGTCGGCGCCGGCAACACGGCGAGTTTGGCCAGCGAGGCCTGCATCTGTGCCGGCGTGCCTTCAAAGAGGCGTCCGCAACCGGCGCCGAACAGGGTGTCGCCGCAGAACACGGCGCCGGTGCCGGCGAGACTTGGGCCATAATAGGCGAGGTGGCCGCGGGTGTGGCCGGGCACGGCCAGAACCTCGAATTCGACGCCGATGCCGGGCAGCGTGATGTGCTCGCCGCCAGCCAGCGGGTGGGTTACCGTGGCGATGTTTTCGGCGGCGGGACCGAAGACCGGAACGGCGTTGGTGGCCAGCAGCTCGGCGATGCCGCCGACATGGTCGCCGTGGTGGTGGGTGGCGAGAATGGCGCAAAGGCGGTCGCCGCTGAGCGCCAGGTGCTGCAAGACCGGCGCGGCGTCGCCCGGGTCGACCACGGCGACGCAACCATCGGCACGCAGCAGCCAGATGTAGTTGTCGTCGAAGGCGGGTAGGGCAAGTATTTCAGTCATGCGGGAATTTTCTCCCAACGGGGCAGGATGTCAATTCAAGGATTCGAGGACTGGCTGAAGACGCCGGCCGGACAGTATGTGCTCAACTGGGAACAGTTGAAGCACGACGAACTGGTGGCCGACATCTTCGGCTTCAACGCCGCGCAGCTTTCGCTGCCCTGCCACGACTTTCTGCGCGCCAACCGCATGCCGTTGCGCTTTCGCTGCGACGATGGCCGCTACGACGGCGTCTCCGAGGTGCGCTCGGACCTGCACTACCTGCCCTTCGCCAATAACAGCGTCGATCTCGTGGTCATGCCGCATACCCTGGAATTCGACGCCAATCCGCACCAGGTGCTGCGCGAGGTGGAGCGCGTGCTGGTGCCCGAGGGGCACGTCATCGTCACCGGCTTCAATCCCTTCAGCCTGTGGGGTGCGCGGCGCAAGCTGTCGCGGCGCGAGGCGCTGCCGCCCTGGCGGGGTGCCTATCTCAGCGTGCCGCGCCTGAAGGACTGGTTCTCGCTGCTCGGTTTTGAAATGCAGGCCGGCTTCTTCGGCTGCTATGCGCCGGCCGTGACCCAGGAAAAGTGGCTGCGCCGCTTTCAGTTCATGGATGCTGCCGGCGATCGCTGGTGGCCCATCGCCGGCGCCGTGTATGTGGTGCAGGCGGTCAAGCGCCAGGCCGGCATGCGCCTGATCACGCCCGCCTGGCATGACCGCAAGCTGCGCGCCAAGGCGCTCGTTTCAATTGCTCAAAAAGTGGACCAATGATAGAAATTTTTACTGATGGTGCCTGCAGCGGCAACCCCGGCCCCGGCGGCTGGGGCGCGATCCTCAGGAGCGGCGACACGGAGAAGGAACTGTTCGGCGGTGAACTGCTGACCACCAACAACCGCATGGAAATGATGGCCGTGATCGAGGCCCTGCGTGCGCTGAAAAAGCCGGTGGCGGCGAAGGTGCACACCGATTCTCAGTACGTGCAGAAGGGCATCAGCGAATGGATACACGGCTGGAAACGGCGCGGCTGGAAGACGGCGGCCAAGGACCCGGTGAAGAACGAGGATCTTTGGCGCGAACTGGATCGCCTCGCCGCGCGGCACGACATTGAATGGATCTGGGTCAAGGGCCATGCCGGGCATCCCGAGAACGAACGCGCCGACGCGCTGGCGCGACGCGGCGTGGAGCAGGCAAGAGCGGGCAAGAGCGGGCAAGTGACATGAGAAAGATCATCCTCGATACTGAAACCACGGGCCTGGATTTCCGCACCGGCGATCGCGTCGTCGAAATCGGCTGCGTCGAGCTGGTCGGACGGCGACTTACCGGCCAGCGTTTTCACGCCTACCTCAATCCCGGCCGGCCGGTGGCGGACTCGGAACGCATCCATGGCCTGTCGGATGATTTCCTTGCCGACAAGCCGAAGTTTGCCGAGATCGTCGGCGAATTCGTCGATTTCGTGCGTGGGGCCGACCTCGTCATCCACAACGCCGCCTTCGACGTCGGCTTCCTCGACAACGAGTTGGCCCTGCTCGATCGCGAGGGCATCGCCCGGACCTGTGGCGACGTGATCGACACGCTGCGCATGGCGCGCGAGATGCGCCCGGGGAAGAAGAACAACCTCGATGCGCTATGCAACGAGTTCGGCGTGGACAATTCCAGCCGGCAGGTACACGGCGCCTTGCTTGACGCCGAGTTGCTGGCCGAGGTTTACCTGGCCATGACGCGCGGCCAGAATTCCCTGGAAATCGCTTTCGACAGCCCGGCGACGGCACTGGCGCCGGGCGAGGTCCGGCAGCGTCCGCCGCTCATGGTGTTGCGCGCCAGCGAGGCGGAACTCGCCGAGCATGGCCGCGTGTTGGCCGAGATCGGCAAGGAAAGCAAGGGCAAGTGTCTGTGGGCGGCGCTGGACGGCGCGCCCGCCGCATGATCCGGAACCGGCCTTAGTCGCGCGAGCGCGCAAGCCACTTCAGGATCGTGGCGTAGAGTGCGTCCGGGCTGAACGGCTTGCCGATGAAGTCGTTCATGCCGGCGGCCAGGCAGCGCTCCCGGTCCTCGGCGAAGGCGTTCGCGGTGATTGCCACGATCGGGATTTCCCTGCCGCGGTCCATGGCACGGATCTGGCGCGTCGCCTCGATGCCGCCCATCACCGGCATTTGCATGTCCATCAGGATCAGCGCGTAGTCGCGGTTCGACACCAGCGCCACGGCGACGTCGCCGTCTTCCGCCGGGTCGACGTCGAGTCCGGCCTGGCCGAGCAGCAGGGCCGCGATCTCCCGGTTCAAGGCGTCGTCCTCGACCAGCAGGATGCGCCTGCCGGCAAACTCGTCGCGCAGCCGCTGCTCGGCGTCGCCTGCCGCCGCCGCGGCGGCAAAGGTTCCCGCCTCTGCGCTGCGCCGCAGCCGGGCCGTGAACCAGAAGGTGCTGCCGACACCGGGCACGCTGTCGACGCCGGCACTGCCGCCCATCAATTCCGCGAGACGTTGCGTAATGGCGAGCCCGAGGCCGGTGCCGCCATATTTGCGGGTGGTTGAGTTGTCGGCCTGCTCGAAAATCGAGAACAGGCGCGCGCGCGCCTGCGGGTCGATGCCGATGCCGCTGTCCTGGACCTCGAAGCGCAGCAGCACGCCCTGTGCCGTGTCCTCGACGACGCGGATGCGCAGAGCGATCGAACCACGCTCGGTGAACTTCACGGCATTGGCGACGTAGTTCAGCAGCGCCTGCTGCAGGCGCGTCGGGTCGCCGAGCAGCAGCGCGGGAGCGGGGCGTTCCGTGACTGCGATCGCAAGGCCCTTCTCGCGGGCGCGTTCGGCGAGCATACCGGCGACCTGGTCAGCCATCGCCGCCGGATCGAGTGCCGTTTCTTCGAGCTGCAGCTTGCCGGCCTCGATCTTGGAAATGTCGAGTATTTCGTTGATCACGGTGAGCAGGTGTTCGCCGGCGGTCTGGATCTTGTCCAGCCGGTCGGCCTGGGCCGGGCTCACCCCGGCGCGCCGCAACAGGCTGCTCATGCCGAGGATGGCGTTCATCGGCGTGCGGATCTCGTGACTCATGTTGGCGAGAAAGGCGCTCTTGGCGACGCTGGCGGCTTCGGCGGCCTTGGTAGTCTCGACCAGCGCCGCGGTGCGCTGGCGCACCAGTTCCTCCAGATGCCCGCGATGACGCTCGAGTTCGGCCGCAACGCGTTTCTTCTCCGTGATGTCCTGGATCACGCCGAAGATCACACGCTCCCCGCGGTCGAACATCGCCTGGGAATGAATGTCGCGGATCTCGCCGTTGTCGGCGCGGCGGATGCGGAACTCGATGTCATAGGGTGTGCCGCGCTCGATCAGGTCATTCATAGCAGCATCGAGTCGGGCCCGATCCTCGGGCAGGGGGATGGTCTTGACTGCGGCGAAGTCGAACCGGGTCTGGGCAAGTCCATACACGCGCGCCGCGCCTTCCGAGGCGATCATGGTGCCGCGGGCGAGGTGCAGTTCCCAGTTGCCGGAGCCGGCGGCCAGTTCAGCGCGGCGCAGGCGGGCCTCGCTGGCGCGCAGGGCCTGGACCGCGAGTTCGCGCTCGGTGACGTCGGTGTAAGTGGTGACGAAGCCACCACCGGGCAGCGGATTGCCCACGACTTCGACAATGCGACCGTTGGGCCGGGTACGGGTGAAGCGGTGCGGTTTGAAGTCGCGGGCCAGGGCCACCATCTCGCTTACCTTGGCTTCGATGTCGCAGGGACCATAATCGCCGCGCTCGGCGTTGTAGCGGATGAAAGCCTCGAAGGAGGCGCCGCTGCGTGCCATGTCGACGGGGAGGTCGAGCACTTCGCAGAACTTTTCGTTCATCGCCGTCATGTGAAGATTTTCGTCGACCACGCTGATGCCCTGGGAGATGTTGTCCAGCGTGGCCTGCAGCACTTGGCCGTGGCGCTCGATCTCATGTGCGGCGTGCTTTTCCTCGGTGATGTCGCGCGCGGTGCCGTGGTAACCGAGAAAGCGGCCTTCTTCGTCATGGCGAGGCGTGCCGTGGACTTCGAGCCACATTTCCCTACCTGCGCTGTCGCGCATGGGATAGCTCAGTTCGAAGGGCTGGTGTGCTTCCAGTTGCCGTCGATGGGGCTGCCATTGCTCCGCCGTCAGTGCCTCGGGGCTGATCTCCCAGCGCGTGCGACCGAGCACCTGAGAGAGCGACGGCAGCCTCGCGGCAATCTCGCGGTTGACACCGCTGACCTTGATCAGGCGTGCGTTTTCGTCCTCTTCCCAGAACCAGTCCGAGGAGAGTTTGGCCATCGTCCGGAAGCGCTGTTCGCTGCGGCGCAAGTCCTGCGTCATGCGCGTTGCAAGGCGTTCGGCGGCGCTGCGGGAACGTGCCAGCGCGAGATAGAGCGCGGCCAGCAAGACGCTGATCAGGATGCCCCCGGCCGCCACCTGTGCCGGGCTGGTACCGGGCATTGCACGCGGCCGGTCCTTGTCCGCCGACAGGCGGATCTCCCACAGCCGCTCGCCTACCGGCACGATGGTGGCCGCCGTCTGCGCATCGCCTGGCAGCTTTCCGGATTCGCAGCTTGCGGCGACCGGGTTCAGGAGTGGCCCCGATCCGGCTGTGGCGTGGGGGCTCAGGTCATCGACGGCGACGCACAGGCCGTCAAGGAATGAGGCGGTGAACAGGTCGCTCAGGATCACCGTCGCATCGAGGGAGATTCCGGCCAGGCCGACGAAGGCGGCGCGCCGCTGGTCGACAGTGTCCGTCGGCATCCCACGACGGTACACGGGGGCACGCATCACCAGGCCGCGTTCCCCGCTACGCGCCTGAAGCAGTTGGAATGGTGCGGTGAGGCTGATCCTGCCCGTATCGCGCGCGGCAAGGAAGGATTCGCGATTGACCGGCTGGCTCAGCGCGTCAAGGCCGAAGGCGCGTCGGTTGGTTTCGAAGGGCTCGATGTACTCGATGACGAAGTGCTCGTCACCGCCGGTTGCCGGATGGACGTCGAAGTCCGGATATCCTCGGCCGTTGACACTTTTGTCACGGCGCACGCGGGCGACGAAGGCTTCGCGCTCCGCGGCAGGTACCCGGCGCGTGAAGTGCACGGCGCGTACCCCCGGTATCCGCAGGTGGGCGCGCAAGTTTTCGTTGTAGCGCTGGAACTCGCCGCGATCGATGCGTTCCGATGCCAGGAACATCCCCTGGATGCCGACCACCACCCCGCGCAATTCGTCGATGCGGCGCTGTATGTCGCCCTGGAGCTGCGAGAAACTGGCCTCGAAGTGCTGGCGCTCGTCATCCTGGCGCTGGAGTGCGGCGTGGTGCCAGTAGGCGAGGCTGACAACGACGCCGATCGCCAGCACCAGACCGGCGATGGCGATCGGCGCGCGCAAGACAAGGCCAAGCACACCCTGTGGTCCGGGCGCGGCGCCATTGCCGTTTGCGGCAGCGGACGTATCCCCCCGCATGGTTCTCCCCGTATCTTGTTTATCTCTGGCCGTCATTATGCCCCCGGCGCTGCTTTCCTGGCCGGGCACTTTCGCTTGAGGCACAATCGCAGCTTCGAAATTGCGGAGCCCATTGCCATGCGCCTTGCCCTGCTGATCCATTTGTCGGGAGTCATCGTCTGGGTAGGCGGAATGTTCTTCGCCCATGTCTGCCTGCGCCCGGTTGCTGCCGAGCAACTGCCGCCGCCGCAGCGCCTGCCGCTGCTGTCAGCCGTCCTCGGCCGCTTCTTCAATGCGGTGACGATCGCCGTGATTGCGATATTTGCCACCGGCTTCTGGCGCCTGGGAGAACATTCCGGCGCGTCGATCCCCTGGCGCTGGCATGCCATGGCTGGCATTGGCACACTGATGTTGGTGATCTACCTGATGATCCTGTTCAACTATTACCCGCGCCTCAAGGCGGCGGTTGCGGCGCAGGACTGGCCGGCAGGCGGCGCAGCGATGAACGTGATCCGGCCGCTGGTGCTGGTGAACCTGATCCTCGGCACGGTGACGGTGACCATCGCGCTGCTCGGCGGCTGAGGCAAAGCCCGCTACCGGCAGGCTCGCTTACGCGTCGGGCACCACCACGATCTTGCCCTTGACCTGGCGGTTGGCGATGCTGGCCACCGCCTCGGCCGCACGCGCCAGCGGGTAGCGCTCGCTGACCACGGGCTTGATCTTGCCGGCGGCGAACCATTCGTGCAGCTGATGCACGTTGGCCAGGTGACCAGCCGGATCGTGCTTGACCGAATCGCCCCAATACACGCCGACCAGCGAGCGTTCCTTGAGCAGCGCCAGGTTGAGCGGAATCTTCGGAATCTCGCCGGCGGCGAAGCCGATGATCAGGAGGCGCCCGCGCCAGGCCAGGGCGCGCACCGCCGGCTCGGTGTAAGGGCCGCCGACCGGGTCGTAGACCACGTCGGCGCCCTTGCCCCCGGTCAGTTCGTTGATGCGGTCTTTCAGATTCTCTGTGCTGTAATTCACCGTCTCGTCAGCGCCGACTTTGCGGCACAAGGCCAGCTTGTCCTCGGACGATGCGGCAGCGATCACGCGTGCGCCCATGGCCTTGCCGATCTCGATCGCCGAGATGCCGACGCCGCCGGCCGCGCCCAGCACCACCAGGGTTTCGCCGGGCTTGAGGTGGCCACAGTCCTTGAGCCCGTGCAGCGAGGTACAGTAGGTCAGCACCAGTGCCGCGCCCGCATCAAAATCCATGCCCGCCGGCAGCGGCATGGCGCGCGCCATGTCGGCGAGGCATTCCTCGGCAAAGCCGCCGGTGCTGGTCAGGGCGATGACGCGGTCGCCGGGCTTGTAATGCTTCACCTCGGCGCCGACCGCCTTGACCACGCCGGCAATTTCAGCGCCCGGGATGAAGGGCAAGGGCGGCTTGACCTGATAGAGACCCTGCACCATCAGTGCGTCGGGAAAATTCACCGCCGCCGACCTGACCTCGATCAGCAATTGCTTCGGCCCCGGCACGGGCGAGGGGATGTCCTTGACGGCGAGATTGGCGATCGGCCCGTAGGCTTCGCAGACGAGTGCTTTCATGGGGGATCCTTATTGTGGGAGCCAGCGGCGTTGGATTTTCGTCGAGCGCAGCGAGCCAATCAGTAGCCTCCCCCGCGAGGGGGAGGATGGGAGGGGGCGGGTGTCATTTTTGCAACTTCCGTGCTGCGAACGCATCACGGAAGTTGCGTGGGGTTGCGCAGGTTGAGAATGTCATCCGTGCGCAGCTGGATGGCATTGTTGATCTTGCGGTGGGGGATCACGTAAAAGCGGTCTTCCATGACGGCGGTGAAAACCTCATTGGCCATGTCGGTCGCCGTCAGCCGCCCGGCTTTCACGGCATTGGCCATGCGTTGTTCATAGCCGGCGGAAAGGCCTTCCGCGGGTGTGGGCTGGCCGAATCGCTCCTGGCGGTTGCGGGACGATTCGTGGATCGCCGTCGGCACCCAGGCCGGGCACAGCACGGAGACGCCGACCTTGGCCTTGGCCGCCAGCAATTCGCCGTACAGTGTTTCCGACAGCGTCACCACGCCGTGCTTGGCGACGTTGTAGGCGGCCATGCCCGGTGTCGACAACAGGCCGGCGACCGAGGAGGTATTCACCAGATGGCCGCCCTCGGCCTGCTGCAACATGCGCGGCACGAAATGCTGGATGCCATGGATCACGCTCCACAGGTCGACACCCAGCACCCAGTTCCAGTCGGCGGTGCTGAGCTCCCAGCTCACCCGCGTCAGGCCGACGCCGGCGTTGTTGCACAAGAGGTGCACGCCGCCGAAGCGGGCGAAGGCGGCGTCGGCCAGTGCCTTGATGTCCTCTTCGTGGCTGACGTCGGTGCGCTGCGCGAGGACGCGGGCAGGCTCGACGCCGAGACCGGCGACGGCGGCTTCCAGTCGGCCGGCCTCGATGTCGGCCAGCACCAGGTTCATGCCCTCGGCGGCGGCGCGGCGCGCCAGTTCCAGGCCGATGCCGCTGGCGGCGCCGGTGATCACGGCGGTGCGTCCGCGAAACTCTTTCATGTCCGTTTCCTTTTCGTTGGAGTGGGTTTGATCGGGATCGGGCGCAGGCCGATCATGCGGTAGAGCGTTGCCGTCAGCCGCGCGACAAGTTCTTCGGGCGGCAGCCGGCCATCCGGGCGATACCAGGTGTACATGAAGCCGACTGCGCCGCCCATGGCCTTGGCGGTGACGGCGGCATCCTCGAAGTCGAGCCGGCCGGCGCGGCGGCCTTCTTCCATCAAGGCTGCCAGGTCGGCGTAGAAGTCGTTGGCGAGGCGGCGCAACTCGGCGCGAAATTCCGGGCGCAGCGAGGCGGTGACGCGAAAGGCCAGGGCACTGGCGCGGAAATGCGTGACGCAGGCGGCGACCCAGCGCTGCAAGCCTTCGGCCAGCTTCGCGTCGGCGGGGCGCGCATCGTCGGCGGCAAACTTCATCGTCGTCAGGCAGGCCAGCGACGCGCGCCAGGCCAGGGTCTCGACGATCTCGTGCTTGTCCTTGAAATAGTAGTAGACGTAAGGCTTGGTGACGCCGAGTTCGGCGCAGAGCATGTCCATGGTGGTGCCGACCAGCCCGTTGCGGTAGAACAGGTCCTCGGCCGCGCTCAGGATGCGTTCGCGCTTGTCCACGCCACTTTGCTGAGCTGCGGCTGGCGGCAGAGCAGGTGAGGCAGGGCGGGGGCGACGGGCGGCGGGCATCGGTGTATGGTGGCGTGACGGGTCTGGGTGACAAGTATGGGGCGACGGAATCCGATTATACTGATCGGTACAAATAATCATACCCGTCGGTATGAAAACCATGACGTCGGCAGGGAGAGAGATGAGCCGCAGTCGCAGCAAGGATGCCGGGATCGAAACCCTGAGCGGGGTCGATGGCGCCTTTCTCAACCTTGAAACCGAGGCGACGCCGATGCATGTCGGCTCGCTGCACCTGTTCGAGACGCCGCCGGGCTACACGGGCGATTTCTACACCTCGGTACGGCACATGATGCAAAGCCGCATGGTGCCGGTGCTGCAGCGTCGTCTGGCGGCCCTTCCACTGCAACTGGCGAACCCGGTCTGGGTACAGGACACGGTCGACTACGACCACCATATCCGCCGCGTCAAACTGCCCAAACCCGGCACCCGGGCCCAGCTCGAAGCCGCGGTGGCCGGTTTGCACGCGCAATTGCTCGACCGTTCGCGCCCGCTGTGGATGCTCTACGTGCTCGAGGGCCTCGCCAGCGGCGAGAAGGCCTACTACTTCAAGGTGCACCATGCCATGCTCGACGGCCAGGCCGGCGTTGCTCTGGCCAGCGCGCTGTTCAGCGCCTCGCCCGAACCCCTGCCGCCGGCAAAACGCAGCGCGCGCAAGAAAGCCGTCGCGCCCGAACAGCCCGGCACCCTGGCGCTGGCCGCCGCCGCTTTCCGTCACGATGCGGCGCAATACGTCAAGCTGGTGCGCGAGTTGCCCGGCGTGCTGCGGACGCTGACCGGCATAGTAAAAGGCTCCGCGGCCAAGTCGCGTGGCGCGGCCAATGCGGCCGATGCGGCCAGCATCGCCGAACTGAAACGCAGCGCCTCCTTCGGCCCGCGCACCATATTCAACGTTGCCATCACGCCGCCGCGCGGCTTTGCCACGGCGACCATTCCGCGCAGCGAGCTCAAGGCCATCGCCGCCGCCCTCGATGCCACGGTCAATGACGTGGTGATGACGCTGTGCAGTGGCGCGCTGCGACGCTACCTCAAACGCAACAGCACCGTGCCGAGGAAGCCGCTGATTGCCTCGATGCCGATTTCGCTGCGCGAGCAGGGCAACACCGAGATGCGCACCCAGGCGACGCTGAGCCTGGTGAACCTGGCGAGCAACATTGCCGATCCGATAAAGCGCCTCAAGGCGATCCGCGATTCCTCGGGCGCCACCAAGTCGGTGGCGCGCCAGGCCAAGTCGGTGATCCCGACCGACATCCCGCTGCTCGGCGTGCCCTGGCTGCTGGGGGCACTGGCCAAGCTCTACGGCCGCAGCAGCGTGGTCGACACGCTGCCGATCCTGGCCAACGTGCTGATCTCCAACGTGCCGGGGCCGCCGGTGCCGCTGTATGTCGATGGCCTGCGCATGACCGGCTACTGGCCGCTCTCCATCGTCGAGCACGGGGTCGGTGTGAATATCACGTTGCTGAGCTATGCCGGCAATCTGGGCTTTGGCTTCGTGGTGGCGAAGAACGCCGTGCCCGAGGCCGGCGAACTGGCCGATGACCTGATGGCGGCGTATGACGAACTCAAGGCCGCCGTGTCCCCCAAGGGGACTTCCTTCGGGGCGTCGCCAGCGCCGACTTCCGTGCCGGCGCGCGCGCGCAGCAAGCGCGTGACAAAGGTGGCCTGAGCCATGCCCAATCGCGGCCCCGTCCTTCGTCACGGCCACGTCGGCCGCCCGCGCGCGCTGCATTCGCTGCTCGAACCGCGCGCGCTGCTGGAAATGGCGCTGTTGCCCGCCTCGCTGCCGCTGCTGGCCGAAGCGCCGCGTGGCGACGGTCATCCGGTGCTGCTGATGCCGGGCTTCATGGCCGACGAAAAATCGCTGATCGCGCTGCGCCTCTTCCTCAAGCGCAAGGGCTACGACGTCCATACCTGGGGCCTGGGGCGCAACCTGGGTTTTCGCAGCAAGCACGCCAGCGCCCTGCCGCAGAAGATCCGCTACCTGCACCACATCACCGGTCGCAAGGTGAGCCTGGTGGGCTGGAGCCTGGGCGGGGTGTTCTCGCTCTACGGCGCGCAGAACACCCTGGAATGCGTGCGCAACGTCATCACCCTGGGCAGCCCGGTCAGCGTCGATGCCGCCGGCAGCCAGTCGCCGCCGGCGATCCGCGCGCTCTACCGCCTGGTCTCGCACCGCCTCGGGCCGGCGGCGCACGTCATGCAGCCGCGCGCCAAGACGCTGCGCGAACATCGCCGCCTGGCGATTCCCACCAGCTGCCTGTATTCGCTGGGCGACGGCGTGGTGCCGCCGCAGGAAGCCACCATCGACGGCGACCCGGCCCTGCACGAAAACATCCGCGTCCCCGGCAGCCATCTCGGCCTCGGCTTCAACGGCATCGTGCTGGCCATCGTCGCCGACCGCCTGGCTCAGGCCGAAGGCGCCTGGCAGCCCTTTGCGCCCAAGGGCCTGCTGGCCCGGGTCTGGCGCGCCACCGCCGGCGGCCGCCGGCAGGATATGCATTCCGCCGCCGTTTGAACGAAAGAAGACTGACCATGCGCCAGCTCAGCGAAAACGACGCCGCCTACATCTACTCGGACAGCGCCCACACCAATTCCAACGTCACGCTGCTGCATATCTACGACCAGTCGACGGCGAAGGGCGGCATGGTGCGCTTCAAGCAGATCCTGGCCCATGTCGAAAGCCGCCTCGGTCGCCTGCCGGTGTTCCGCCAGAAGCTGCTGCGCGTGCCGCTCGACCTCGACTACCCGTACTGGATCGAGGACGAGAGCTTCGACATCGAATACCACGTGCGCCACCTTGCCTTGCCCAAGCCGGGTGACTGGCGCCAGTTCTGCATCCAGGCGGCGCGCATCCATGCCCGGCCGCTGGACCAGCAGCGCCCCCTGTGGGAGATGTACGTGATCGAGGGCCTCGACAGCTTCCTCGACCTGCCGGTGGGCAGCTTCGCCGTGCTGCTGAAAATCCACCACTCGGCGATCGATGTTTCGAAGCGCAACGAGATCACCGCGCTGCTGCATGACGTCTCGCCCGATTCGCCGCCGCCGGCACCGCCCGAGCCCTGGTTTCCCGAAAATGCGCCGGGCAGCTTCGGCCTGCTCTGGCGCGCCGGATTCCACGCCGTGACGCTGCCGCTGCGCATGGCGCAGCCGCTGGCGAAAAGCTGGACCACGCTGAAAGCGGCGACCTCGACCTTCCTCGGCGAATTCCTCGGCCGGCCGCAGGAGTTCCCGCTGACGCGCTTCAACAGCGAGGTCTCGCCGCATCGCGTGTTCGAGACGCGGCGTTTTCCGCTGGCGGAGTTCAAGGCCCTGCGCGGGCTGGCGCCCGGTGCCACGGTCAATGACGTGGTGCTGGCGGTCTGCGCCGGCGGCCTGCGCCGCTACCTCGACATGCAGGGCGAATTGCCCGACGAGAGCCTGGTCGCCGCGGTGCCGATCGCCTTGCGCGGCGAAGACGACGCGGTGTTTTCCTGGGTGCGCCTGGAACTGGGCACCGACATCGCCGACCCGGTGGCGCGCCTGGCGGCGATCCAGTCCCTGAGCTCTTCGTCGGAAGTGATGGCGCAGGCCGTGAGCGCGCGCGAACTGGCGGAGCTGGCGCAGCAGGCGCCATCGGCGGCGATCGCCGCCACCAGCAAGATGCTGCGCTCGGCCTCGGCGCTGCTCGGCCAATGGACGCCGCTGGCCAACTGCGCGATTGCCAACGTGCCCGGGCCGCAAGTGCCGCTTTACCTGCAGGGCGCGCGCCTGACCTATCTTTCCGCCATCATGCCGATTGCCGATGGCATGGGCCTGGTGTTCTCGGTGACCAGCTACAGCGATATGGTGATCGTGTCCTTCACCGCCTGCTACGAGCAGTTGCCCGATCCCGAGTTGCTGGCGCAATGCCTGCGCGACAGCTTCCAGGAATACCTCGCGCTGGTGCAGCCGCCGGCAAAGCGCAAGCCGAAGCTGGCCGTGGTGGCTGGTTCCAAGCGCAAACCCGCCGCCGCCCTGCCAAAGGCAGCGCGACGCAAGCCGGCGGTGCGTGCGGTCAAATGACGCCGCACATCGAGTACGAATCGCTCGGCGATCCCGCCCATCCCGCCATCGTGCTGATCATGGGCCTGGGCATGCAGCTCCTGGCCTGGCCCGACAATTTCTGCAACGCGCTGGTGGCGCGCGGCTTTCGCGTGATCCGCTTCGACAACCGCGACGTCGGCCTCTCGGGGCGCGTGCCGGGGAAGAAGCGGGCCAACATCCTGCTGGCGATGGCCGCCTCGGCTCTGCACCTGCCGGTGCGTACCGCCTACACGCTGGCCGACATGGCCGACGACACGCTGCGTCTGATGGACCAATTGGACATAGGCCGCGCCCACATCGTCGGCGCCTCGATGGGCGGGATGATCGCCCAGGTGCTGGCGGCAACGCATCCGCAGCGCGTGCTGAGCCTCACCTCGATCATGTCCACCTCGGGCAACCGCAAGCTCTCCAAGCCGAGCAAGGCCGCCGGCAAGGCACTGCTGACGCGGCCTTCCGATCCCAACGACCAGGACCTTGTGATCGAGCACCTGGTGCATGCCTTCGGCGTCATCGGCAGCCCCGGCTACCCGTCGACGCGCGAGGAACGGCGCCAACGCATCGGCCGCAGCGTGCGTCGCGCCTACGACCCGGCCGGCGTGGCGCGGCAACTGGTCGCCGTGATCGCGTCCGGCGACCGCCGCAAACAGCTCAAGGAGATCAAGGCGCCGACGCTGGTGATCCACGGCGCGGACGATCCGCTGGTGCCGCTTGCCGCCGGGCGCGACACGGCGGCGCACATTCCGGGCGCCAAGCTCCTGGTGATCGAGGGCATGGGCCATGATCTGCCCGAGGCCTTGCTGCCACGGCTGGCCGACGCCATCGGCGATCATGCCGCCGCGAACGCAGAGGCGTTCGGCTATTTGAAGAAATAGCTCAGACTGGGCTTGATCGCCTTCAGGCAAGCGCTTGCCGAGCCGCCATGGATCACCGCATGGCGGTAGCCAACGTAATACAGCGACCAGATGCCGATGACTCGCGCCTCGACATCCTCGAGGCCGGCATCCTGCATCCATTGCACCACGGGGGCGACGAGTTGGGCGACCTGCGCGAGCACGTGGCGCTCTTGATCTGCCGACCACATCCAGCCGAATGCCGCGCCCACCGAGCGGATGGGCAGGTGTTGAATGTCGAGCTTGTAGAGTTCGCGCAGGTAGGAGCAGGTGCGGTCCAGCGCCGCAGTTCCCCTGACGCGCTTGCACAAAACAGGCAGGGCCTCGATCTGCTCCTGGTTCAGTTCAATGATCAGTTCGGCAAGGATGTCGGCCTTGGAAAGTTTGAGGCGGTAGATCTGGATGGGCTGCTTGCCGACTGCCTCGGCGATCTCGCGCATACCCACGGCTTCATAGCCGCGCTCCATGAAAAGTTTCCGCGCGGCATCGAGAACCTGTTCTCTAAGTGAATCTTCGGCTCGGGTCGCCATCTTCCCCCTATTTGACTAAATTTGTACTGAAACGTAAACTTGTTTACGTTGGCCTGTTGACGTTGTCCATACGCCATCGCCTCTACCGACCATTGCCTGGGCATGATAAACAGACACTCACTCCGACAGCGCCCGCGCAAGCAATGAAACCGCCTTCGACTCCATTCCCCGGGCCGCTCGCGCGGATACCGCTTTGGGCCCTCGTCGCCGTTGTGCTGGCGGTTGTGACGATTGCGTCGGCCTTTACTGTCCATCATGATTACCAGAACGCAATCGAACAGGAGTTCCGGTTGCTGGAAGTCCAGGCGCGCCAGCGTGAAGCCGCTATTTCGGGCTCGCTGGAGAGCGTCAACCTGCTGCTCGGTGCCCTGATCGACGATATCGATCAGAAACCGGGATTGTCCCCCACAGAGAGAAGTCATGCATTGAATGATGCACTGCGACAACTGCCGCAGTTGCGAAGCCTGTTGATCACCGACGCCGCTGGCCGCGTCACAGCCAGCAACAACCTGCAACTCCTTGGTTTCGATGCCTCGGGACGCGAGTATTTCACCAGGCACCGTGACGCCCCCTTGGATCAGAGCTTCTTTGTTGCCCGTCCGTTCAAGACCGTCACTGGTGTCTATGCCACCACACTTTCCAGGGCGATCATCGACAAAAGCAACAAATTCGCCGGCGCGATTGTGGCAACGTTTGAAAGCTCGTACTTCAACGATGCCCTCAAGTTCGAGCTGTGGGCGCCAGGCATGAAAGCCCTTCTGATTCACACGAATGGGGCAATCCTCACTGATGTGCCGAATCCCGGCCTGGCTGGCAAGAGTCTCGCGGGTGGTCCGGCCTATGCGAAACACATGGCCGGGCAGACAGATACCTCGCGCCACATCAATGTGACCACGCTTGAACAGGTCGAGCGCCTGTCGGTTTTTGTCAATCTGCCCAAGGCGCCGCTTGCCGTGGTTGCTTCGCGCGATTACGACGACGCCATTGCCGACTGGCGTGCTTCCCTGGTGGTTCATCTGCTGGTGTTTCTTTCGCTGGCCGGAGTCACCTTGCTCGCCGCGACCCTGGCCTGGCGCCGGCAACAGGCGTTGGCCGAGAACGAACGTTTCGTCCGCACAATCACCGATGCGATGCCCGGCATGGTGGGTTACTGGGATGCCGGCTTGCGCTGCCATTTCGCCAACAGGGTCTACCTGGACTGGTTCGGCAAGACGCCCGAGGAAATCATTGGCAGGACCATGCGCGAGCTCCTTGGTGAAAAGCTGTTCGCCTTGAACGAACCCTATGCCCGGGCGGCGCTGAAAGGCGAGCCGCAGCGGTTCGAGCGAACCCTGACCAAGGCGGACCAGAGCATCGCGTATTCGCTGGCGTATTACATCCCGGACGTCGCGCAGGATGGCCGGGTGCTTGGCTTTTTCGTGCTGGTCAGCGACGTGACCCCGATCAAGCTGGCCGAAGCCGAGCTCGCGCAGCAAAACGCGGCCCTTACCCAGGAAATCGAACAGCGTGAAGCCCTTGAACAGAGTCTGCGTGACAACCAGCAGTTCGTTACCAGCATTCTTGATTCCCTGACCGAACACGTCGCCGTTATCGATGGCGAGGGTGTGATCACGGCCGTGAATGCCGCCTGGCAGAAGTTCGCCGTCGAGAATGAAGCCGGCAACCTGCCCCAGGTTTCGATCGGCGCCAACTATCTTGCGGTTTGCGAGCAAGCCGAAAGGTCACGCTACGGCGAGGAGGCAGGCGAAGTACTCAAAGGCATAAAGGCGGTGCTTGCCGGTACGGCCCGCGAGTTCACCGTGGAGTACCCCTGCCATTCACCGACCGAGCAGCGCTGGTTTGTCCTTCATGGCCTGCCACTCAGGGGACAGCGCCGCGGTGCGGTGCTGATTCACCAGAACATCACTGCACGCAAGCAGGCCGAGGCCGAACTGGACCGCCACCGTAATCACCTGGAGGAACAGGTGCTGGCGCGTACCCTTGAACTGGCACAGGCGCGGGATGCCGCCGAGGCCGCGAGCCGCGCCAAGAGCGTCTTCCTGGCCAACATGAGCCATGAACTGCACACGCCGATGAACGGGATCCTGGGCATGACCAGCCTGGCGATGCGCCGCGCAACCGATCCCAAGCAAAAGGATCAGCTCATCGTCGTTGAACAGTCTGCGCAGGGTCTGCTGGATGTCCTCGACAAGCTCCTCGATATTTCCCGGCTTGAAGCAGAGCGATTGCCATTGTTGGAGGCAAATTTCGCCCTCAGGGGGGCGTTGGACGAGGTCTTGCAAAAGGCCCGGCAGGGGGCTGGGGCCAAGGAACTGCAGGTGTTCGGCACGATCGCCCCGACCGTGCCGGATCTGGTCAAGGGCGATGCTGAGCGCCTGAAGCAGATCCTTTTCAACTATCTCGACAATGCCATCAAGTTCTCTGAACAGGGCGAAATCGCTGTATTGGTTGATCTAGTGGAACAGGACAGTCAAAGCCTGTTACTACGCATCGAAGTCCGCGATCAAGGCATCGGTATCAGTGCCGAACAGCAGGCGCGATTGTTCCAGGCCTTTTCCCAGGTGGATGGATCGACGACGCGCAGTCATGGAGGGAATGGCCTGGGCCTGGCAATCGCGCGGCGTCTCGCCAGGCTGATGGGCGGCGATGCGGGTGTCGAGAGCGAACCGGGCAGGGGAAGCAAGTTCTGGGCAACTGTTCGACTGCGCAGGCCGATTCCGGCTGCGCAGTCCGATACCCTATCCGTGTGACTCTGAGCGCGTAAGGGTGGTTGGCGACCAAGACCATTGCCAGAACCCAGGCGCCGGTGCACCATAGCGCGATGACGCGCGTCGGCATCTATTTCGGAATCGTCCAGTTCCTCTTCGTCAGTTGCTGGACGGTGTATGTCATCTACCTGCCGCAACTGCTGGCGCAGGCGGGCATCGAAAAGAAGTGGGTGATCTGGGTGCTGATGGCCGACCAGATCATCTTCACCCTGATGGATTTTTCGCTGGGCGTTGCGGCCGACAAGGTACTCGGGCGTTTGCGCCGGCTCGGGCCCTGGGTGCTGGGAGCTACCGCCGTCTCCTGCATCGCCTTCCTGTTGCTGCCCCTGCTGGCACCCGGCGGCTCGCCCGTCCTGCTGCTGATCGCTGTCGCGGTCTGGGCGGTGACCTCGTCGGCGCTGCGCGCGCCGCCCATGCTGCTGCTCGGCAAGTATGTGCCGCCGTCCGGCGTGCCCTGGGTGTCGACCTTGAGCCTGATGGGTCTGGGCATTGCCGGTGCCGTCGCGCCGTATCTCGCGCTGGGCCTGCGCGGTGTCGATCCGCGCCTGCCGTTCGCGCTGGCCTCGATCGCGCTGCTCGCCGCCGTCGGCGGCATCCTCTGGGCCGAGAAGCACCTGGTCGCGACGGCACCGGCCGAGCCGCCGCCGGCGCGGCCGGTCGACGCCCGCGTGCTTGCCTTTTTCGCTGCCGTTGCACTGCTCGGGCTTGGATTCCAGATGCATTTCGCGCTCAACTCGGTGCCGCTCTACCTGCGCTTCGCCAAGCCGGCAGAGCTCGACGGACTGATGCCGGTGTTCTGGATCGGTTTCAACCTGCTGATCTTCCCTGCCTGCCGCGCCAACGAACGCTTCGGCGGCATGCCGGTGATGACGGCGGGCGCCGTGCTCGGCGCGCTGGCGGCCTCGCTCGCCGCGTCGGCACCGTCGCTGGAAGTTCTGGTCGCGCTGCAATTTCTCGCCGGTGGCGCCTGGGCGGCAGTGCTGATGAGCGCCATGAGCTCGGCCATCGCCATCGGTCACACCGGCCGCGAAGGCGCCGCGACCGGCGGCCTGTTCTCGTTGCTGGCGCTGGCCACACTGGCGCGCATGGCCATCGTCGCTGCCCAGCTCAACAAGGATC
>CAJBYR010000127.1 GCA_903959855.1 uncultured beta proteobacterium | reverse complement strand
CGCTGCTGCATTCGGTTGTCTACGCGCCGGACATGCGGGTCACCATAAGTCACTCTGCCGGCAAGTTGTTTGTAAGCATTCCCGAGGAATTCGGCAGGCAAGGGGCGGATGTCGCGAAACCCGGCAGTTTCTTTACTCGCCACCGCGACAGCGGACAGCATGAGACGGTGATGACGGGCAGGACCTATCTTACGGGCGATGAACGCATGATGGCCCAGCACACCATCAACCCCGCGGCCGCGCAGATCGACAGTACCCTGCTGGTGTCCATCTCGCGCGACTTACCCACCATCTTTTCCGTCTGGCGCAGGGACGCCAACGAAAAGGCCATGCTGTTCGGTCTGATCACTCTCATTGCCACACTCGGCCTTTTCCTGGAACAGCGACGGCGCCTGGCCCATATTCGCTTGGTTGCAGCCGCAGAGATTGAGCGTCAGCGGGTGGCGGATGCGCTGCGCGAAAGCAGGGAGCTATTGATCTATGCATTTGACAAGAATCCCATGATGAACAGCCTCAGCGACCTATCAACCGGAAAATATGTTGAAGTCAATGACAGTTTCTGCAGGATTTCCCAATTCAGCCGCGAAGAAGTCATCGGGAAGACGGCGATAGAGCTTGGATGGATCGGTAAGGATGAACGGATGCGGATGATCCAAGAGATACAGCAAACTGGGTGGGCGAATGGTATGGAACTTGCACTCCGTAGGAAGGACGGCCAAAACATCATTGGCAGATATTGGGGTACCGTCATTCGTAGCTCACAAGGCGACAAACTCTTCTCGGCTGCAGAAGACATCACCGAACGCAAGCAGATCGATGATTTGCTGCGGGAGAGCGAGAAGAAATACCGGGCCCTGCTTGGCAACCTCTCGGCCGGCGTGGTGGTTCACAGTGCAGACACCTCGGTACTTATTGCCAATGAGGCGGCGACCTCCCTGCTCGGACTATCCCACGAGCAGATCCTCGGGAAGGCTGCGGCGGACCCCTACTGGAGTTTCCTTCATGAAGATGGGACACCCATGCCTCTGAAGGAGTATCCGGTCAATCAAGTCATCGCTTCCAATGCGGGGATCCACAATTGGGTGGTCGGGGTACAGCGGGCTGATCATGCCGACCCACTCTGGCTGCTTTGCAACGCCACTCCGATGCGCGATCAAAAGGACAATGTGAGTCATGTGGTCGTGACATTCATCGACATTACCGACCGCAAACAGGCCGACACCCAGAGACTTGAAAGCGAACAGCTGCGCGAAAGGGAACATGCTGCTGCCCTTGAAACCCAGCGCCAAGCCAGCGCGGAGATGATGAAGCTTATGGAAGCTTCGGTCGCAGCGCGCAGACGCTCAGAGTCAGCAAACGAAACGCTGGACAAACAACTTGATGAACTGCGCCGATGGCAACAAGTGACGCTCGGCCGCGAGGGCCGCATCCTGACCATGAAGCAGGAGGTCAACAGCCTGCTGGCAGAGTTGGGCCAGCCGCCTCGCTATTCAAGCCTGACGGATTCAGAGGCGGCCAAACCCACGCTGCCCTGAATCCAGTTTCCTATGTAGCCTCCAGCATGACCGCACTCAATCGCCGATTGGACAACGTCTTTCTTGTATTGGTTGTCTTTTGGTCCGCTGCAATTGTCGGATTCGCCAGCTGGAACTACTGGCGATCGCATGCGGCGACGGTGGGTGTGGCGCGAACGTTTGCCGACGAAAGTTTCAGAAAGGACCTGATCTTTCGACGTTGGGGCGCCGGCCACGGAGGGGTGTACGTCCCCGTTACGGCTGAGACGCAGCCCAATGCCCATTTGACCGACATTGCGGAGCGAGACATCAGTACACCTTCCGGCAAGAAACTGACCCTGATCAATCCTGCTTACATGATGCGCCAGGTTTATGAATTGGGGAATGTCGACATTGGCCCAAAGGCGCACATCACGAGTCTCAATCCCATCCGACCTGAAAACGCTGCGGATGAGTGGGAGAAACGTGCATTGCAAGCTTTCGAGCAGGGCGAACAGGAAGTGTCAGGCATTGCACAACTCGGCGACCAAGCTTTCTACCGCTTCATGCGCCCGTTGTTCGTGGAGGAGGCATGTTTGAAGTGCCATGCAAGGCAGGGCTACAAGGTCGGAGAAGTCAGGGGTGGCATCAGTGTTTCCGTGCCATGGTCGTCTTTTCGCGAAGGATTGCGATCGGATCAGATCG
>CAJBYR010000126.1 GCA_903959855.1 uncultured beta proteobacterium | reverse complement strand
CCGTCACGACCGATCAGGTAGTGGGCGCTTACCTTGCGCTGTGGGTCGGTGAGCGTGGCCAGCGCCTTGCCAACAGTGTCGTTGGTGGTCTGGTGCAGGATGACGAAGTTCGGCCGGCGCTGATCGACGTTGGGTGACGGGCGCCAGAGCGCGTCGCGACCCTGTCCCGCAGGCATGGGCGCGCAGGCGGCAAGCAGCAGCGGCAGGAGAAAGGCCAGCCCGCGCAACGACATCGGGACGGCGTGCCGCGATCGTCAGACGACGATCGGCTTCGACATGCGGGCGCGGCTTTGCGCCTCGGACTTGTTCATCTCGGAAACCTGGCGTCCATAGGCCTCGCGCGCGGCCTGACCCTGACGGGTCGCCTCGATGCTGCGGATGCAGCGCCAGCGCTTGCCCGCCTTGGTTTCGATCTGGCGCATCTCGGTCTTCGGATGATGCTGCCGGCAGTGGTAACAGAATGCGGTTTCAGACATGCCCGGGCACTCGTGAATGTTCGAACCCGCTATTGTAGACCGACTCAGGCCTTTCCTCCTATAGACTTTGGCCCCGTCCAGACGCCCGCCCGGAAACGCCACAGCAACCGGAAATCCATTGAACACGCTCCCAGACCCCGTCCCAACTCCCGCCCCGGCCCCTGAGCTTCCCCTCTACGAAGGCATCACGCTGTCCGACGTCGTGCTGGTCGAGACGGCCGATGCCGCCGTCGAGGCCTGCCGCCGGATGCAGGCCGAGGCCGTGCTCGGGTTTGACACCGAGGCCAAACCCACCTTTGCCAAGGGTGAAGTGTCGACCGGGCCGCACCTGATCCAGCTCGCCACCGAGAACACGGTCTGGCTGTTTCCCGTACGCCACCCGCTCGAACATCCCGGCCTGCGCGAGATCCTCGAATCGCCGCAGATCCTCAAGGTCGGCTTCGGCCTGGGCAGCGACCTCGCCCAGCTGCGGGGCAAACTCGGCATCGAGCCGCGCGGCATCCTCGACCTGTCGCTGGCGCTGCCGCGCGAAGCGCCCAACAAGACCCTGGGCGCCAAAACCGCCGTGGCCCGCTACCTCGGCCGGCGCATGCAGAAGTCGAAGCACATCACCACGTCGAATTGGGCCAGCCCGCGGCTTAACGAGCGCCAGATGCTCTACGCCGCCAACGACGCCCACGTCGCCTTGCGCATTTACCGCCTGGCGCGAGCCGCGGGCGACCTGCCGGCGGGCTAGCAAACTCGAAGGCACAGAACACGCATTGCCGAGACTGATCGGCACGCGGCCGGACGCCGAGTGTCGTTAGGCCAAGCCGGGCGAGGGCATGCGGCGGCCCCAGAAAGCCGCCAATTCCAGCATGCGGTTGGCAAAACCCCATTCGTTGTCGAACCAGATCAGCACATTGGCAAGTTGCGGCCCGCTCATGTGGGTCTGGCTGGCGTCGATGATCGCCGAGTGCGGGTTGTGGTTGAAGTCGACCGAGGCATGCGCTTCCTCGGTGTAGGCAAGCTGGCCCGGGAATCCTTCGTCGACAGACCGGCGCAGCAGCGCGTTCATTCCTGCGACGGAGGTTGGCCGCGCAAGCGTCGCCACCAGATCGATGGCCGACACATTGGTCACCGGCACGCGCACCGCCTTGGCCTCGACGCGACCGGCAAGCTGCGGCAGCATGCGCGTCACGCCCTTCGCCAGGCCGGTGGCCACCGGGATGATGGACTGCAATGCCGAGCGCGTGCGGCGCAGGTCGGTGTGGTGGTAACCGTCGATCGGCGGCTGGTCGTTCATCACCGAATGCAGCGTGGTCATCATCGCGTGTTCGATGCCGAAGGCCGCATCGATGATCGCCAGCACCGGGACAATCGCATTGGTGGTGCAGGATGCCGCAGAGACGATACGCTCGCCACCGGTCAGGGATTCGTGGTTGCTGCCGAAGACGATGGTCCGATCGACATCCTCGGCGCTGCGCCCCGGCTGCGACAACAAAATGCGCGGGCAACCGGCGTCGAGAAACGCATTCAGCGCATCCCGCGTCGCGTACTGACCCGATGCCTCGATCATCAGGTCCACGCCCAGCCCGCGCCAATCGACGCCGTCCGGCGTGCGGGCGTGGGATACGGCGATGCTCCGGCCATCGACCAGCAACATCGATCCCTGGACTTCAACCTGACCGGGAAAGCGGCCGTGTGTCGAATCGAAGCGCGTCAGGTAAGCCATGCTGTCGATGTCGGCCGGTTCGTTGATGGCGACAATCGACACGTCTTCATTCAGCGGGGATTCCCATAGCGCACGCAGGAAGCAGCGGCCGACACGGCCGTAGCCGTTGATGGCGATACGCAGGGTCATGGATCAGGGGGCACTTTGACTGAAGGGAAGCCGGATTCTAGTCCGCGCACTGCGGCAATCCTTGCGCCGCCGAAAGACAGCGGCCGGCGGCGACGTGCTTCAGGCGCCCTCGCGCTCCGCGAGCCGGCGCAGCACCAGCGGGAAGGCGCCCGTCAGGAAGGCGGCCACGGCCGAGACGATCAGCGCCCAGCCGGCCATGTCATCCCCGAAAAGCGGATGCACGCCCTTCAGCATCCCGGCCAATGCGGCGATGCCGACCAGCATGAGCAGCACGCCAAGAATGCTGAACGCGACAAAGGTCCACGGCCAGTGGTGGGACTTCATTTGCTCTTCGCCCTTGGATGGGCGCTGTCGTAGATCTTCGCCAGGTGTTGAAAGTCGAGATGCGTATAGATCTGCGTCGCCGAGATGCTGGCGTGGCCGAGCATTTCCTGCACCGCGCGCAGGTCACCGGAGGATTGCAGCACATGGCTAGCGAAGGAATGGCGCAGCATGTGCGGATGGACATGGACGCCGACGCCCTGGCGCTGCGCCCACTGTGCCAGGCGGTTGGCCACCTGGCGCGGTGTCAGGCGCGTGCCGTTACGGCCGAGGAATAGCGCCGGCTGGCCTTCGCGCACCAAGGCCGGGCGGTGCGCCAGCCAGGCCTGCAGTGCGGCGAGCGCCTTGTCGCCGACCGGCACGGTGCGCGTCTTCTGCCGCTTGCCGGTGATGGTGACTTCGCCCGTGGCCGGGTCCAGCCCGCCGGGCCAGTCGAGGCTGACGAGTTCTGACAGGCGCAGCCCCGAGGAATAGAAGAGTTCGAACATCGCCGCGTCGCGCGCCAGCAAGGGCCCGGCCGCTGCGCTCGCATCGGCGGCGGCACCCGTGCCGTCGAGCAAGGCCGCCGCCTGGTCGATGCCCAGCGCCTTGGGCAGCGTGCGCGGGCGCTTGGGCGCGCGCAGGCCGTCGGCGGGATTCAGAGTGATCGTGCCGCGCCGCGCCAGCCAGGCGTAATAACTGCGCCAGGCCGAGAGCGTGCGGGCGATGGAGCGCGGAGCTAACTCCTGGGCATGGAGTTGCATCAGGCCGCGTCGCAGTTGCGGAGTCTTCAACTGCGCGGTGTCAGCACCTGCGGCGAGCGTGGTCAGGCGTTCGAGGTCGCCGCGATAGGCACGCAGGGTATGCGCGCTGGCGCGGCGCTGCACGGCCAGCTCGGTCAGAAACTGCTCGACCGAGGCGTCCATCGTCGCCGGCCCGTCGCCGAAATCAGGCGGTAACCCGCAGCAGCGCCGCCGCCGCCATCTCGCCGATGCGCTCGAGATAAAGCGTGCCGAGCTCGGGGTAGAAGCGGGTCGGCTCTTCGCTGGCCATCACCAGCAGGCCAAAGCTGAGGCCGCCGGCTTCGCGCAGCGGCACCTGGGCCATCGATCGCAGCTGGCTGCCGGCGTCGCCGAACCAGGCTAGCGATTCCTGGCCCGTTACCGTGCCGCACTTGGGCTTCGTCAGGCCTGCGGCAAAGGCCATCAGTTCGCCACTCACCGGGTCGCTCTCGGCACCGCCGTCTTCGCCCAGGCCCCAGATGCGCAGGCCGACGTGCGGCACGGCGAAGGCGCCGCCGAGGTGAGAATACAGGGCGCGCACCACACCGGCGCGATCGGTGGCAGCGATCAGCGCCACGGCCAGGCCATGCACCTTGTCGGAAATCGAATCGTTCTCCTCGCCGAAGCCGATCAGCTCGACCAGCTTGGCTTCCAGCGTGCGCACCTTGTCGCGCAGGTTGAACAGCTGCTTTTCGGTGATCGAGATGGCGCGGCCACTGTGCGGATCGGGCAGCGTGACCAGGGTCAGCATCTCGGCATACTGGTCAAAGAATTCCGGATGGTCGTGGAGGTAGCGGGCGACGTCTTCTGATTTCATGGCGGGGCTTTCAGAGGTTGTTCGGTAATTCGATTTCGGCACTGAATACGGTGGTGGCGGGGCCGGTCATCATTACGGGTTCGTTACTGCCGGCCCAGGCAATGGACAGATCGCCGCCGCGGGTGGTCACGCGCACCGGCGAATCGAGCAGGCCGCGGCGGATGCCGGCAACCACGGCGGCGCAGGCGCCGGTGCCGCAGGCCAGGGTCTCGCCGGTGCCACGCTCGTACACGCGCAGGCGGATGGCGTGGCGATCGACCACCTGCATGAAGCCGGCATTGACCCGGCGCGGAAAGCGCGGATGGGATTCGATGCGCGGCCCCTGCGCGGCCACCGGCGCGGTGTCGACATCGGCCACCACCTGCACGGCATGCGGGTTGCCCATGGAGACGGCGCTGATCTCGACGCTCGTTCCATCAACTTCCAGCGGCTGCACGGCGGCATCTGTGTCACTGGTGAAGGGGATCTCGGCCGGCGCGAAGATCGGCGCACCCATGTCCACCGTCACCTGGCCATCGGCTTCGAGGCGCAGCGCGATGACACCGCTTCTGGTCTCGACGCGGATCTCGCGTGCCGCGGTGAGGCCCTGCTCATGGACGAAGCGCACGAAGCAGCGCGCGCCGTTGCCGCACTGCTCGACCTCGCCGCCGTCGGCATTGAAGATGCGGTAGCGAAAATCGACGCCCGGCGTACCCGGCTTCTCGACGATCAGGATCTGGTCGCAGCCGACACCGAAATGGCGGTCGGCCAGCCAACGAGCCTGGGCCGGCGTCGGCACGAAAGCCTGGTTGATGGCGTCGAGCACGACGAAATCGTTGCCCAGGCCATGCATTTTGGTAAAACGGATGCGCATCGCGTGAGGATACGCCGTACCGCCAGCGCCGACTTCCGGCAATTGAGGGGTCAATAGCGGCTTTTTCGGGCTCCGTGCTCAGAGACCGCCGTAAACCAGAGCGAGCCCCGAAGCCAGCAGCAGCCACATGATCAGGCGCTGGAAGCCTTCCTGGCTGAGGCGGCCGAAGGCCAGGCTGCCCAGCCAGGAACAGACGGCGATGGGCACGGCGGCGATCGCCACCAGGCGCAGGCAGCGTTCATCGACCAACCCGCCGGCGATCTGAAAACCCAGGATCACCAGCAGGATGCCGACGAAGAAGGTCTGGAAGGTGGCGCGCTGGGTTTCCTTGTCCCAACCGCGCATGGCGCACCAGAGCACGATGGGCGGCCCCGAGATTCCAGTTGCGCCGCCCATGACGCCGGACATGACGCCGATGCCGGCATCGGCCACGCGCCCGCCGGCCGTGACGCGCGGCAGTCCCCCCTTTCGCAGCATCAGCGCGCAATACACGATCAGAACGATGCCGATGGCGAGACGGAAACTTCCCGCATCGAACAGCGGCAGCAGCATCACGCCCAGCGGCGTGCCGAGGACGCCGCCGACCAGGAAGGGTCCGGCATGAGCGAAGCGCGCCTTGCCGGCCACCCGCACCAATGACGAAAGCTGCCCGATCAGCGAGGTCAGCACCACCGTCGGCGCCAGCACCTGCGGCTCGATCAGCCAGGCCCAGAGCGCGCTGGCGATCAGGGCGAAAGCAAAGCCCGAGGCGCCCTGGATGAAGGCGGCGCCTGCGGCGACCAGCAGGAACAGGGCGGTGGCGAGATCCATGCGGGTCCGGCGTCAGTTCAGCCGGGGCCGCAGTTGGTGGT
This sequence comes from uncultured beta proteobacterium, assembly GCA_903959855.1. Classification (GTDB taxonomy): domain Bacteria; phylum Pseudomonadota; class Gammaproteobacteria; order Burkholderiales; family Rhodocyclaceae; genus Sulfuritalea. The sequence continues at coordinate 976 of CAJBYR010000126.1, read as the reverse complement.
GGCCGCTGGCCAACTGGTGCGCGTGGGCCAGGCGCAGCAGGGTCGCCTCGTCGAAGCGGCGGCCGACGAGTTGCATGCCCATCGGCAGTCCCCGGCGGTCCAGCCCGGTCGGCATGGCAATGGCCGGCAGGCCGGTGGCGCTGACCGGCATCAGGAACTGCCGGCCACGGTCGTATTCCGCGCCGCCGGCAGCCAGCACCGGGGCCGTGTCGGGCATGGCAGGAATCACCAACGCATCGACCTGGCTCAGGGCTTCGTCAAAACCCTCCCGCAGGGCATGGCTGGCGTGCTGCGCGGCAGCGTAGGCGGATGGGGTGATGAGCGAAGCGCGCGCAAAGTCATCCCGCACGATGCGGCCGAACAGGGCCTTGTCCTCGGTGGCTTGCCAGGTTGGCCCCCAGGCCTGGTGAAACTCATATAGCAGCACAGTGAAGAAGGGGCTGCAATCGATGGCCGTTTCCAGGGACGGAATGCGCAGTACCTGCACCGTTACGCCGAGGCCGCGGAAGATCGCCAGGGCTTCCTGCATGCCTCTTGCCACGTCCTCACTAAGGTCGCGCTCGGTGTAGCCGCTCACCAGGCCGAGGCGCAAGCCGGCGACGCCTTGCTTCAGGGCCGCAAGGCAGTCGCCGGGCGCCACCCCGGCCGACTGCGGGTAATCCGGGTCCGGCCCGGCCATGGCCTGCAGCAGGATCGCGCAATCCTCCGCGCTGCGGGCCAGCGGCCCGCCGCAGTCCAGGCTGTGGCTGCGCGGATGCGCGCCCGCCAGGCTGACAAGACCATGGCTCGGGCGCAAGCCGGTCAGCCCGGTCCAGCAGGCCGGCGCGCGAATCGAACCGCCGGTGTCCGAGCCTGTCCCCGCCAGCGCCATGCCGGCCGCCACGGCCGCGGCCGTGCCGCTCGACGATCCGCCGGGCGAGCGCGCCGGGTCCCAGGGGTTGTGCGCGTCACCATGAAATTCGTTGGTTCCGGTGAT
>CAJBYR010000125.1 GCA_903959855.1 uncultured beta proteobacterium | reverse complement strand
CTTAGCAAGGGTTGCCAGACAACCGGGGTTTGCCGGGGTACGAGAGCAGAGCTGGGCTCTTTGCACTTTCGCCCGAAACTGCGGGTATGCGCGAGAACTGCCTCACCTGTTCTACCTGCAGAAGATCAGCCATGGCGATCGCCTGGTGGTCTCACCGGTCGGCTAGACTTTGTCTCACTGCATACGGGAGGAGACACGCCGCCTACGGTGCAGAGCGGACCGCCGACGGTGGAAACACGGAGCCTGCGGCGATGTTTGCTCCGTCGGCGGTGCGATTCTTGAACCCGATTCGATGCATCGAGAACTTCAGCAGGAACAATCTGGATGAGGGGTTCCTCGGGCGACGCGTTTTTGGCGCTATGCTGATAGCGTCGCAACATTAAGGCGCCAGCTTTTCTGGATGCCGTCCAGAGGCCCAGTGTGCCCAGTGTTCAATTCAACTTGGTTCTGCGGGCTTACGCAATTGGCCCAGCAGGGTTCTCAGATATTGGGTCTTCTCGGAATAGTGTGGGTGAAATCGCATGACGATCAGATGGCGGAGGCGGACCGGCATGGGCTGCGGGATTGACGGCGGCGGCGGTCATGGCAAGAATTCGCCATGGCTACCCTACCCAAGCGCAAGCGTCTGCTCGACGCATACCGATTCCCCGGCTTTGCTCCCCGCGCTGAAGTGCGTGGCATCTTCGGCGACCCATTGGCGCGAGTCATTCCGCTTGTCCGCCGCTCAAAAAAACGGTCTGCAAGGAATGCGGGCAAGTGCATACGACTTGGTACGACCGCACCACGCGCCGGGCACGCGACCTGTCCAGCGCCGACACGCGGATCTACCTCAAATTCGAGGTGCGGCGCATTTGCTGCCCTTGCAACGGCAAGGTGAGGCGCGAACACTTGGACTTTCTGGCCGACAACCCGCTCTACACCAAGCGGTTTGCCTGGTTCGTTGGCCGGCGCTGCCGGAGCAGCACGATCAAGGATGTTGCCAAGGAACTGAACCTGCACTGGGGCGCCGTCAAGGAACTCGACAAGGAGTACATGCGCATCCAGTTGGAACGTGCCGGCACGCCGGGACCGAAGGCGATTGGCATCGACGAGATATCGATCAGGAAGGGTCACACTTACCGCATCGTGGTGAGCGACTTGATTCGCGGACGACCGATCTGGTTTGGCGGCAAGGACCGTTCGGAAGCCAGCATGAAGGAGTTCTACGACTGGCTGGGGCCGAAGAAGACCAAGGGTATCCGTCTGGCGGTGATGGATATGTGGAAACCGTTTCGCACCGCGACCAATGCACATGCGCCGCAGGCGGCGATCCTGTTCGACAAGTTCCATGTGATGCGCCATCTGAACGACGCCTTGGACAAGGTCCGCAAGGCCGAATATGCCCGCCTCTCCGGCAAGGAGCGACGCTACATCAAGGGCCAGAAGTATGTCCTGCTCAGCCACAAGGAAAATCTGACGGTCGATGGCAGAAAGTCGCTGAAGACCTTGCTGGCGGCGAACAAGCGACTGAACACGGCCTACCTGCTCAAGGAGTCCTTCGGCCAGCTCTGGAACTACAAAAGCGAAGCTTGGGCACGGCGCTTCTTCGAGAACTGGAAGGCCAGCCTGAAATGGCAGCGCCTGAAACCCTACGAGAAGTTTGCCGAGATGATCGAGCGTCATTGGGATGGTATCGCTGCCTATTGCAATCCCGAGAACAAAGTATCGCTCGGCTTCGTCGAAGGACTCAACAACAAGATTCGCGTGCTCCAGCGACGAGCATATGGACTCCGCGATGAGGAATATCTCCGCCTCAAAGTGCTCACTTCCATGCTCCCCGCCATCTGATCGTCATGCGATTTCACCCACACTATTCCGAGAAGACCCTAAAAAAAGCCGCCCTGCTTTGCGCAAGGCGGCCGATTTTCCCGTCGGTGTTAGCTCAACGCCGGGCGTCAGTCCACCAGCGCCAGTTCAAACAATTCGCGCTTGAGGGTCAGGGAACGCGGCATGCGGCTCTTCAGTTTGTCGAACCATTCGGCGTGCAGTTTGAGTTCTTCGCGCCAGGCAGCCGTGTCGACCGCGGT
>CAJBYR010000124.1 GCA_903959855.1 uncultured beta proteobacterium | reverse complement strand
GCTGGGCCACTGGCTGACGGTGCGCCGCGGCCGCATCCATAACTACCAGATCATCGCGCCGACCACCTGGAACTTCTCGCCCCGCGATGCGGCCGGCCAGCCGGGGGTCCTCGAGCAGGCGCTGCAAGGCCTGCCGGCGAGTGCGACAGGCCAGCTACCGCCAGCCATCCATCACGTGGTACGCAGTTTTGATCCCTGCATGGTCTGTACGGTGCATTAATGAAGGCTTTGCGCAGGTGATTAAATTGAGTAGGTAATCTTGGCTCAAAAGCTTACAATTCCACGAACTAATCATGTAATTGTAAGGTCGCGTTATGATTCCACGTTCGGCTGATTCTCTTCTTGGCGAAGTCCGCACCGGTTACCCGGTCATCACGATTACTGGCCCACGTCAGTCCGGCAAGACCACCTTGGCACGCGCGGCCTTCGCTGACAAGCCCTATGTGTCTCTGGAAACACCGGATGAGCGGGAATTTGCGGCGACCGACCCCCGCGGATTTCTGGCGCGATGGCGGGACGGGGCAATCATTGACGAAGTCCAACACGTTCCAGCGTTGTTTTCCTGGATTCAATCGGATGTGGACGCTGCGGGGTCGATGGGACGCTTCGTGCTCACCGGATCGCAAAACTTTGCGCTGATGGCACATATCACGCAAAGTTTGGCCGGTCGTTCGGCGCTGGTGCAACTCCTGCCATTGTCAATTGCCGAACTCTCTGCCGCCGAATGTATGCCTGATGAACTGGATGCCATGATGCTCAGGGGAGGCTATCCGGCGCTGTATGTGCGTTCCCTGAACCCCGCACGATGGCTGGCGGACTACACGATGTCTTATCTCGAGCGCGATGTGCGGCAGATCATTCAGGTGCAAGACCTATCGACCTTTCAGCGCTTCCTGCGCTTGTGCGCCGGTCGTACGGGTCAGTTACTGAACTTGTCGAATCTCGCACAAGAAACCGGCATCTCCCAGAGCACGGCTCGAGCCTGGCTCTCGGTGCTCGAGGCAAGCTACATCGTTTTCCTGTTGCCACCCCATCACCGAAATCTCGGGAAGCGCGTGGTGAAAATGCCAAAGCTATATTTTCTGGATACAGCTCTTGCAGCTTCGCTCATGGGTATCCAGACCCCGGCGCAACTAGCCATACACCCGCTACGTGGAGCGCTTTTCGAAACCTTGATCGTCGTCGAATTTCTAAAGGCTCGCTTTAATCAGGGCTTTCCCTCGAATCTTTACTTTTGGCGTGACAATGTTGGCTTGGAGGTGGATTTGTTGCTCGATGAGCCGGAGGGCTTGTGTCCCGTAGAAATAAAGTCATCTGCTACCGTCACCGAGGATATGTTCAAGGGTTTGCGCAAGTGGCTTGCGCTAGCGGGCGATGCTGCCCGCCTGCCGCGGATGGTATGTGCAGCGCCTGAAAACTACACCCGTTCCGGTATCGATGTGCGCCGCTGGCAGGAAGCAACAAAATCGTGAAACTCGCCCGTAACCATCCTGCAGTGTGCTCGTTGCGGGTTCAAAAGTATGAATACCCCCCCTTAAACCAGGTTGATTTGTAATGACAGATAACGTCCGATTTTTTGTCGCCAGGATCGCCCATGAAGCAGGGCGAGAATCCCCGTGGTTGAGCCAAGTATCGGGCTTTCCCGTTTGGTCTATGGTCTATACGGTGCATTAGGGCAGAATGGGCGGATGATTCGCCAACCGCAACAGGTCAGCCTACTCGGCAAACTTGCAACCATTGTCGTCGGAGCAGCGCTGCTGGTGCTCGGACTGATGTTTTCGCTGTTGGTGATTCCCGTGCTTGCCGTGCTTGGCGTCGCGCTTTGGTTTTACCTGCGCTGGAAAACCCGCGATCTGCGCAAGGCGATGCGCGAACAGGCGGCACATGCGCCGTCTGGCGGCACGGTGATCGATGGCGAGGCGGTGATCGTCGAGGAATTCACGGTCGTCGAGCCGCCACGAATCGCGCGCAGGGACGACAGGAGTTAGCAGGGCGCAGGGTGAATCGTCAGCCGGCCCTGCTGAAAACCTCATCACGCAGTTCGCCGAGCGCGCCAAGCAGCGCGTCGCGGCGATTTTCGAGAAGGCCGAGCCCATTGCGGGCGGCGGCGTGATCACGGTGTGCCAAATGCTCGATTTCGCGTCCCGTATCATGCACGGCGCGATGCATTTCGACGAGTTTGTCGAAGGAAGGGTAGTGTCCGTACCGGTCGCGCCCGATCGAATCCAGCCAATGGCCGAAGCGGCAGTCGTGCGGATCCAGCGGCGGCATCGGCGAGGGCTTTCCCGCAGCGGCGGCTATCGATCTGCGCAACTGGTCGATCCAGCGCAGGTGGTCGATTTCGACGGTAAGCAGCGGCAGATCTTCTCGCGGCCAGAGCGAAACGTGACGCCACTCGTCGGGCTGGGTCCAGCTTTTCAACCATGGTGCAACGTCGTCGGCAGGCATGGGGCGGGCGATTCCGTAGCCCTGCGCCAGGTCGCAGCCCAGGTGTAACAGCATTGTCCCGTGGGCGACGGTTTCGACACCCTCGGCGATCACCCCGCGACGGAAGGAGGCAGCCAGGCCGATGATGCTTTCGACGATGGAAAGATCGTCGGGATCGATCAGCATGGTATTGACGAAGGACTGGGCGATCTTCAGCGTGCCTGCCTGCAACTGCTTGAGGTAGGTCAGCGAGGAATAGCCGGTGCCGAAATCGTCAATGGCAAAGCTAACGCCCAGGGTCTGGCAGGTGCTCATCACCGAGGCGACCTTTTCCAGGTCGTTGAGGGCCGCCGTTTCGAGGATTTCCAGCTCGATGCTCCCGGCGGGCACGCCCGGGTGTCGCGCCAGGGCGTGGCGCAGTACATCGGCGAAACCCTCTGTTTGCAGCTGCTCGGCGGCGATATTGATTCCGATTTCCAGGTCGTGGCCCTCGCCCTTCCATTTCTCCGCCTGCCGCAGGGCGGTTTCCAGCACCCATTCGCCCACCTGGCCGTGCTGTCCGACGAACTCGACCATGGGCAGGAACTCGGCCGGGTCGAGCAATCCGCGTTCGGGATGTTGCCAGCGGAGCAGTGCCTCCATGCCGATGACATGGCCGCTGCGCATGTTGACCTTGGGCTGGTAGTAAAGCCGCAACTGGTTGTCGGCGATCGCGCGTTCGATGCTGTTCAGTGATTCGCGCCGCATCTCGGACATCCGGTCGTGTTCGACGTCGAACAGCGCGTAGCGGTTGCGACCGGCCTGCTTGGCCTGGTACATGGCCTGGTCGGCGTGACGCAGCAGCATGTCGGGGTCGGCGCCGTCGAGCGGAAACAGCGTTACGCCCATGCTGGCGGAAAGCGTTGCCTCGCCTTCCTTCAACTGGAACGGTTTGTTCAGGGAGCTGCGTATCCGTTCGAGCGCGACTTCGCACTCATCGAGATGGACCAGATTGCTCAGCAGCACGACGAACTCGTCGCCGCCGAGGCGGCTTACGGTATCGCCGGCACGAACATTCGCCACCAGGCGGCGTGAGGCTTCGATCAGCAGCACGTCGCCCGCGGCATGCCCCCACCGGTCGTTGATCGGCTTGAAGCCGTCGAGGTCGAGATAGCAGATGGCCAGCAGGTGTTCGCTGCGACTGGCCTGGCCGATCGCCTGATTGAGCCGGTCGGAAAGCAGGCGCCGGTTCGGCAGGCCGGTCAGGGCATCGAAATAGGCCATCTGTTCGAGCCGGTCCTGCGATTCCTTGAGGGCGCTGATGTCGCTCGAAAGGCCGATGTAGTTACGCACCCGGCCGTGTTTGTCGCGCACCGCGGAAATGCTGGTCTGCTGCACGTAGCGGCTGCCGTCCTTGCGGCGGTTGATCAGTTCGCCGCGCCAGAACCCTTGCTGGTCGAGTCGGGACCACAGCGTGCGGTAGAACTCGGGATCGTGCTCGCCCGATGAGAGGAAGCGCGGATTCTGGCCCAGGATTTCCGCACGCGTGTAGCCGGTGAGTTCGACAAAGGTGTTGTTGACGTCGACGATGCGGGCGCCGGCATCGGCAATCACGATGCCTTCCTGGGCATGCTCGAACACCCCGGCGGCAAGCTGCAGGTGGTCGCGACTGCGCCGCAGCTCCAAGTTGGTGCGCGAAACCCACCACAGCAGCACCAGCAGAAAGGAAATTACGCCGGCGCCGACCAGGGCCAGTCGCTGGCCGTAGTGGGAAACAATGTGGTCGATGTCTACCGGCAGGTTGGCGTAGGGCCCCAGGCGGAATTCGAGGAACAGTTCATGCACCGTCTGGTAGTTCTGCGGCAGCGTCCAGCCGTGGATGCCGGCAGCGCGGGCGGCCGGGTGGTCGGCGGGAAGACTCAGCAGGGCAATCAGCAGGCCGCGCGTCAGGTCGTCGGGAACATGGCCGAGCGTGGCAAAGGGCCAGTGCGGGTACAACTGGGTGCTGTGGCGGTAGGGAAAGCCCGCGGTCTTGCGTTCGCCGATCACCTTGATCCGGGCGACGTCGAGCTTGCCCGCCGCAGCCATGGATTCGACGATGTCGGAGCGCACGAAGCCGGCGTCGGCACGTCCGGCGATGACGCTGGCCACTACCTTGTCTTGCGCCTGCAGCTCAAGGATTTCGGCCAGGTCATGATCAAGGTTGATGCCGGCGGCACGGGCCTCGCGCAGGTGCACCTGCCAGCCGCCAAAGCCCTGGGTGTCGGGAACCGCAATACGCTTGCCGCGCAAGTCGGCGTAGGAGTTGATGTCGGCGCGGTCGGCGCGGGTTATCGCCGTGCCGCCAAAGCGATCGACCGGGCCTTGCGGGCCGGCGACGCGCATGGTGGCAATGCGCGAGATCGCGCCGCCCGTTTCCAGCTCGACATAGTGACCGGTGTTGGTAACCAGCAGATCGATGCGCCTGGCGGCGATTGCCGGGGCGAACTCCTGCAGCGTCAGCGGCACGATTTCGAAGCGAAGGGGCGACAGCTTTTCCGACAGGTAGGCGGCATGGGGCTGCCAGTCCTGGCGTGCGCGGTCGGCGCCACGGAACGCCAGCACGCCGATCCGCACCGGCTCGGCCGATACCTGCGTGCCGGCCTTGGAATCGGCGCTGGCAGGGGGTGTCAGGGCGCAGCACAGGCTTAGGGCAAACCACCGCAAAAGCTGCCCGAGGGCTTGGGTGACAGCATTTGTCATGGGTTTATGCTACCCCATCAATTTCGCTGACATTAGTCCCAGATCAAATACCGGTGATTTTTCCGGACCTGGATTTGCGGCCCGGAATATGGCGACGGCACGGCGCGATGCCCGTTCGCGCCGTGCCGTCAGTTCACTGCTTTACTTCAGGGCGTCTGCACCCGCCTGGGCGATCTGGGCATCCTGCTGCGGGGTCACGCCCGAGACACCGATGCCGCCGATGATCTTGCCATCGGCGATGATGGGCACGCCGCCTTCAAACACGCTTGCGTCTCCGGTGATGTTCAGTAGCCGCAGATGGACCCCGCCCTGGGCGATCAGATCCTGGAAGGCTTTGGTTGGGCGACGGAAGGCAGCTGATCCGTGGGCCTTTTCGGTGGCAACCTTGACCGAGCCGAACTGCGTGTTGTCGAACCGTTCCAGCATCACCATATTGCCGCCGGAATCGACGATGGCGATGACCACGTTCCAGTTGTTCTTCTTTGCTTCGGCCTCGGCAGCGGCCATGGCTTTTTTCGCCTGGTCGAGGGTGATGGGCATGCCGTAGGGCGCCGGCGCCTGTGCCCAGGTGAAGCTCGCAACAAACAGTGAGGCGAAAGACAACAGCACCGCAAACAGTTTTTTAGCAGTCATGGCAATTCCTCCGTCGGGTTTTTGGGTATGGCCACGGGTGTACGAAACCAATCTCCTGTGTATTCCCGGGCGGCCTAAATATATGCCATACGCCCGGCATTGATGTCGGTTCAGGAACTTTGAGGTACATTGCGGCCATGACCGCCGAGCCCGATTCGCCTCCCGCCGCCACGCCGGAATCCCGGCTGGGGGCACGCCATGCCCCCCTTGCCGTCGACATGCTCGCCGGCGCCTCCGCCGAGGACGGCATCTGGCTCGACGTGATCCGCAAGATGGACGAGGTCTACAACGACCTGCTGCAATACGAAGTCGCCCTCGAGGAAAAGAACGCGACGCTGGAGGATACCCAGCAGTTCATTTCCTCGGTGCTGACCTCGATGTCGGATCTGCTGATCGTCTGCAGCCGGGCCGGCGTCATCGAAAGTGTCAATGAGGCACTGGCGTCCTTGCTCGGCGTCGATGCTGCCTCACTCCACGGGCGCACGGTGTTTGATCTCTTCGCCGACGAGGAGTCGCGCCAGCATGCCGGGCGGCTTTTCGCCGAGCAGGACGGCAGCACCGTGGAGGACTGCGAGATGCAGCTCAAGGCGGCCAACGGCAGCGCGATTCCCGTGTCGCTCAACTGCACGCCGCGCTACAACGGTGTCGGCAAGATGCTGGGCCTGGTCATCACCGGCCGCCCGGTGGGCGAGTTGCGTCGCGCCTACCAGGCCTTGCGGCGCGCCCACGAGGATCTCAAGACGACGCAGCAGCAGCTGATCCACTCCGAGAAGATGGCCTCGCTCGGCCGCCTGGTGGCCGGGGTGGCGCATGAGCTAAACAATCCGATCAGCTTTGTGTACGGCAACACCGTGGCAATGAAACGCTATGCCGAACGGCTTGCCCGCTACCTGGCCGCAGTGCACGCCGAGGTGCCGCATGACGAACGCGAAGCCCTGCGCGCCGAGCTGCGCATCGATCGCCTGCTCGATGACCTGCCGTCCCTGATCGACGGCACGGTCGAGGGCGCCGAGCGCACCCGTGACATCGTCGATGCCCTGAAGCGTTTCTCCGCCACCGACCGCGACGAACGTCGGCATTTTGCCCTCGGCGAGGTGGTCGAGCGTGCCGTACAGTGGGTGGCGAAGGCCGCCGGCAGCCAGTTCGAGGTGAATTTTGAGCTTCCCGACGGCATCGAGGTGGCAGGGTCGCCCGGCCAATTGCAGCAGGTGGTGATGAATCTGGTACAAAACGCCGCCGATGCCACGGAAAAGTCGCGCGAGCGTCGCCTCGACATCGGCGGCCGTGTCGAGGGCGGCGATGTCCTCATCGAATTCCGCGACAGCGGCCCGGGCATCGCCGATGAAAACCTTGGCAAGCTCTTCGATCCCTTCTTCACCACCAAGCCGGTCGGTCGCGGCACCGGGCTCGGCCTCGCCATCAGCTATGGCATCGTCGAGCGCCATGGCGGGCGCCTGACTGCCGGCAATCATCCCAAGGGCGGCGCTCTGTTCAGCTTGCGCTTGCCGCTGGCTGCGGCCGGTGAAGGGCCCGGATCCGGCGCATGAGCGGCGGCATCGATCCCGGCTGCATCCGCATCCGGCTGCGGCAACAAGGCGGATGCATCACTGCCGTCGAGGTGGCAAGCGAGCGTCCGGTGGTGACATCGGTGCTGCGCGGCCGGCCGGCGGACGAGGCGGTAGCATTGGTGCCCCTGCTGTTTGCGCTCTGCGGCAAGGCCCAGGGCAGGGCTGCCGGACTGGCATTGGCGGCGGCGCGCGGGGTCGGCAGTGCGCCCCGCCTCGACCCGGCCATTGCCGCCGAGGCGATGCGCGAGCATCTCTGGCGCTGGCTGCTGGACCTGCCACCGCTGCTTGGCGCGGCGCCGCTCAAGGATGAATTCGCGCTGGCCATGGGCTGGATCGCAAAAGGTGAAGGTGGCCGGCTTGCAGCCTTTCTCGATCAGCCGCGCATCAATGAGCTGTGGCGGCGCCTGGACGACATGGACGATGTAGACGACCGGGCACAGGTCGCGTCGTTGTCATTGCCGGCCATCGATGCCGAGTCCTCGCTGCGCCATTGGCCCCGCCTTGATGCCGCGTTCTGTGCCTTGCCGCATTGGCAGGGCAGAGCGGCCGAAACCGGGGCTCTGGCGCGGCGCGGCGGCCAGGGCGAGGGCAAGGTGTTCGCCCGGCACTGGCGCGCGCGCCTGGCTGAATTACGCGAATGGGCCCAGGGCACGGCAAGAGTCGGCGATGGCGGTACGGCGAGTTCGGTGCCGGTGGGCCCGGGAATCGGCCGCGGGCTGGTGGAAACCGCGCGCGGCCTGCTGATGCACGAGATCGTGCTCGACGGCGAGTGCATCGCCGATTATTTCATCGTGGCGCCGACGGAGTGGAACTTCCACCCGCAAGGGCCGCTGCAAAGCTGGCTGGCGGGGCGTCCGGTGGAGGATCGTGCCGGACTGGAGGGCTTTGCCGCGCGTGCCGTGGCAGCGCTTGACCCCTGCGTACGCTGGGAGCTGGCCTGGCTATGAGGCGGCCGCGCCGACCAGGCTAAGCGCCACGGCCTCGGCGACCTTGATGCCATCGACCGCCGCCGAAAGAATGCCACCGGCGTAGCCCGCACCTTCACCGGCCGGATAGAGGCCGCGCGTGTTGATGCTCTGAAAATCATTGCCGCGAGTGACGCGTATCGGCGACGAGGTGCGGGTCTCGACGCCGGTGAGCAGGGCGTCGTCCATGTCGAAACCGTGAATCTGGCGGCCGAAGGCGCGCAGGCTCTCGCGCAGCGCCGTGACTACGTAATCGGGCAGGCAGTCGCGCAGATCGGCCGGATGTACGCCGGGGGTGTAGGAGGGCGCGACTGTCCCCAGCCCGGTCGACGCCCGCCCGGCGAGGAAATCGCCGACACGCTGCGCCGGGGCCTTGTAGTCGCCGCCGCCGGCCTCGAAGGCGCGGCTCTCCCAGTGGCGCTGGAACTCGATACCGGCCAACGGATCGGTGTCGATTCCGGGGTAATCGGCCGGCGTGACGCCGACGACGATGGCGCTGTTGGCGTTGCGTTCATTGCGCGAATACTGGCTCATGCCGTTGGTTACCACGCGCCCGGCCTCCGAGGTGGCGGCGACCACGGTGCCGCCGGGGCACATGCAGAAGCTGTAGGCCGAGCGGCCGTTGCCGCAGTGATGCACCAGCTTGTAGTCGGCGGCGCCCAGCAGCGGGTGGCCGGCGAACTTGCCGAAGCGGGCGCGGTCGATCAGCGACTGCGGGTGTTCGATGCGCACGCCGATGGAAAAGGGCTTGGGCTCGATATGCACGCCGCGCCCATGCAGCATGCGGAAGCTGTCGCGCGCGCTGTGGCCGACAGCGAGCACGACATGGCCGGCAGCGATGGTCTCGCCATCGGCCAGGCGCAGGCCGCGCACCTGGCCGGCCGTGATCTCGATGTCATCGACGCGAGCACTGAAGCGGATCTCGCCGCCCAGCGACTCGATTTCGGCGCGCATCGCCTCGACCATCGACACCAGCTTGAACGTGCCGATGTGCGGCTTGCTGACATACAGGATCTCGGCCGCGGCGCCGGCCTTGACGAATTCGGTGAGCACCTTGCGCGCGCGCCAGGCCGGGTCCTTGATCTGGCTGTAGAGCTTGCCGTCGGAAAAGGTGCCGGCGCCGCCCTCGCCGAACTGGACATTGGATTCGGGATTGAGCTGGCCCTTGCGCCACAGGCCCCAGGTGTCCCGGGTGCGCTCACGCACTGCCTTGCCGCGTTCCAGGATCAGCGGCCGGAAGCCCATCTGCGCCAGCAGCAGGCCGGCGAACAGGCCGCAGGGCCCGGTGCCGATCACCACCGGGCGCGGCGTGGGTGGTGTTTCGGGCGCCTGTGCGACGAAGCGATAGCGGGTGTCGGGTGAGGGGCCGACGTGGGTGTCACCGGCAAGGCGTTCCAGCACTGATGCTTCGTCCCGGAGGACGATGTCCAGGGTATAGGTGAGGACGATCGCCGCGCGCTTGCGCGCGTCATAGCCGCGGCGAAATACGGTGACATCAATCAGTTCGTCGGCGGCAATGCCCAGGCGCTTGAGGATGACGCGGCGCAGATCGGCGTCGGTGTGGTCGAGGGGAAGGCGGAGTTCGGTCAGGCGCATGGTTAGGAAGGCGCGAAGAATGCGCCAGACCGGATTTTAATTGACGGTCGGCCGGGAGTCGGCGCCAGTGCCACGGCGAGTCAGCCCACGATGCCGGTGGCACCCCGTTGTGCCTTTACTG
>CAJBYR010000123.1 GCA_903959855.1 uncultured beta proteobacterium | reverse complement strand
GAGGGGTAGATCTTGGCGCCGCCGCCGACGTGCAGCATCGAGGCCATGCCGATGCCGCGCTTGATGTTGCCGGGCTTCTTCTGGTTGGCGTGGTTTTCGGCGAACTTGCGCGAAAAATCGCTGCGGCCGGCGGCCGTGGTGATGCACTCGCGAAAGCCGCAGCTCTTGAAGCTCATGCCCTGGCCGGTAACCTCGCCGGCCTCCTGGGCGTTTTTCATGCGGAACGCCAGCGGGTCCATGCCGATCTTTTCGGCCAGCATGTCCATGTGCTGCTCGATGGCGAAGGTGGCCTGCAGGTTGCCGTAGCCGCGGAATGACCCGGCGTAGGGGTTGTTGGTGTACACCGCCGCCGTGTGGTAATCGCAATTCGGCACGCGGTAGAGCGAGGAGAAGGTCTGCATCATGACGAAGGGCGTGGTGGCGCCCCAGGAGGTGTAGGCGCCGTTGTCATGCAGGGTATGCACCTGGCGGAAGGTCAGGGTGCCGTCCTTCTTGCAGCCGCTGCGCAAGGTCAGCAGCACCGGCTGGCGCGTCGGTGAGGCGAGGAATTCCTCTTCGCGGGTGAACAGCATTTTCACCGGGCGCTTTGCGGCGCGCGCCAGGTAGAGGCAGATCACCTCGAAGGGATAGATGTCGAGCTTGGAGCCAAAGCCGCCGCCGATCGGCGGCTGGATGATGCGGATGCGCGCCGGGTCGATGTTGAGGTATTCGGCGAACTCGCGCTTGTGCAGGAAGGGCACCTGGGTGTTCGAGTACATCAGCACGTTGCCGGCGGAATCGAACTCGGCAATCATGCCCGAGACGCCCATGCAGCAATGGGTGACGTAATGCAGCTTGAAGCTGTCCTCGATCACCACGTCGGATTCCGCCTCGCCCTGGGCCACGTCGCCGTGGGTGTAGTCGAAGCGCATGGCGACGTTGTCGGCCTTGCCGCGATGGGCGATCGAGGTGCCCTGCTTGAGGTGCAGGTGGCTGCCGTCGGCGCCATGGGGCTCGGGGTGGATCAGCACCGCGCCGGGCTTGATGGCGTCCTCGGGGTTGCCGATCACCGGCAGGTCTTCGTACTCGACCTTGATCAGCTTCAGCGCGGCTTCGGCGATCTCTTCGGATTCGGCGGCCACTGCGGCGATCTCGTCGCGTTCGCTGCGCACCCGGCCCACCTTCAGGGGGAAGTGGTCCTTGGCGACGCCGATCGGGCGCTGGTCGGGAATGTCGGCGGCGGTGATCACCACGTGCACGCCGGGCAGGGCCTTGGCCGCCGTGGTGTCGATCGACTTGATCAGCGCATGGATGCGGGCCGAGCGCAGGATCTTGCCGTGGAGCTGGCCGGGCAGGTTGATGTCGTGGATGTAGCGCGTGCGGCCGCTGGCCTTGTCCGGCGCATCCATCTTGGGGATGCGCTTGCCGATCAGGGAATTCGGCTCGATGACGCGATGCTTCTTCTCTGCGACGGTCATGTTGTGGCCTCCGTTTTGCCGCAGGCGACCACGGCGTCGACGATCTTCTTGTAGCCGGTGCAACGGCACAGGTTGCCTTCGAGTCCGCGCTTGACGCAGCCCTCGTCGGGGTGCTCGTGCTTGTGCAGCAGGTGGTCGGCCTGCATCATCATGCCCGGCGTGCAAAAGCCGCACTGCACGGCGCCGTGTTCGACGAAGGCATCGCGCAGGGCCTCGCCGCGCGGCTGGTCGGTCAGCCCTTCGACCGTGGTGATGGTGCGCCCGGCGCAATCGACGGCGAACATCAGGCAGGAGTTCAGCGAGACGTCGTCGACCTGTATGGTGCACGCGCCGCATTCGCCTTCGCCGCAGCCGTACTTGGTGCCGGTGAGCCCGACCACGTCGCGCAGCATGTCCAGGGCGTTCATCGTGACGTCCACCGTCACCTTGCGCTTGACCCCGTTCAGGGTGAATTCGATGTCATGCTTGAGCGACATTGTCGAGAATCCTCTTTGTCATGTTGTGGATCATTTCCTTGCGGTACCAGGCCGTGGCACGCACGTCGTCGATCGGGTTGACTTCGTCACGCGCGGCGATGGCGGCGGCCTCGATGGTGG
>CAJBYR010000122.1 GCA_903959855.1 uncultured beta proteobacterium | reverse complement strand
CGCCTACGTGCTTGACGGCATCGGTCAGACCATCTTCGGCAGCGCCATTTACAAGATCGACGTCGGCATGCCAAAGGAGCCTGTGATGATGCTGGAAAGCGTCTTTGAAGGCGGCATCCTGATCAACAAGGAAGACTTCATCGCCGCGCTGATCGCGGCCCTGCTGGTGATCTCGCTGTCGATCTTCTTCCAGAAGACCGCTACCGGCCGCGCGCTGCGCGCCGTGGCGGACGACCATCAGGCGGCACAGTCGATCGGCATTCCGCTGAACCGCATCTGGGTCATCGTCTGGTGCGTCGCCGGCATCACCGCGCTGGTGGCCGGCATCATCTGGGGCTCCAAACTCGGCGTGCAGTTCTCTTTGTCGACCATTGCACTGCGGGCATTGCCGGTGGTGATCCTCGGCGGCCTGACCTCGGTTCCCGGCGCGATCATCGGCGGCCTGATCATCGGCGTCGGCGAGAAACTGTCCGAGGTCTATCTCGGGCCCTTCGTGGGTGGCGGCATCGAGATCTGGTTTGCCTACATGCTGGCGCTGGTCTTCCTCCTGTTCAGGCCGCAAGGCCTGTTCGGCGAGAAGATCATCGACCGCGTCTGATTCGGGGACTGCGTAATGTTCTATAGAGAAAACGGTCAGTTCAAGACCTCGTACAAAGCCGATCAGCAGGCGTTCGCCATTCCGCAGGACCGCTGGGCGATCGTCGCGATCGTGGCGTTCGCCTTCATCGGCATTCCGCTGCTGGTCGACGAATACATGTTCCGCGCCATCCTGGTGCCCTTCCTGATCCTCTCGCTTGCGGCGCTCGGCGTGAATATCCTGGTCGGCTATTGCGGGCAGATCACGCTGGGAGCCGGTGCGTCGATGGCGGTCGGCGCTTACGCCTCCTACAATTTCCTGATCCGCGTAGACGGCATGCCGGCGTTGGCGGCGATCCTGCTCGGCGGTCTGATGGCGGCTTTGGCGGGCATCGTGTTCGGTGCGCCGAGCCTCCGAGTGCGCGGGCTCTACCTTGCGGTGGCGACCCTGGCGGCCCAGTTCTTCTGGGACTGGGCTTTCCTGCGCATCAAATGGTTCACCAACAATTCGTCATCGGGTTCGGTGTCGGTCGCCGACATCAGCCTGTTCGGCTGGACCATCAACACGCCGACCGACAAATACCTGTTCTGCCTCGGCATCCTGGTCGTCTTCAGCGTGATGGCGAAGAACCTGTTGCGCGGCAA
This sequence comes from uncultured beta proteobacterium, assembly GCA_903959855.1. Taxonomy (GTDB): domain Bacteria; phylum Pseudomonadota; class Gammaproteobacteria; order Burkholderiales; family Rhodocyclaceae; genus Sulfuritalea. The sequence continues at coordinate 2,089 of CAJBYR010000122.1, read as the reverse complement.
CATGGGCCGGCAATGGATGGCGATCCGCGACATGGACGTCGCAGCCACCGTGATCGGCATTCGTCCGATGTATGCCAAGCTCACCGCCTTCGCCGTCAGTTCCTTCTATCTTGGCGTGGCCGGTGCACTCTGGGGCATGGTCAACCTCGGCTCCTGGGAGCCGGCGGCGTTTTCTATCGATCGCTCGCTGCAACTGTTGTTCATGGTGATCATCGGTGGCATGGGGGCGATTTCCGGCAGCTTCTTCGGTGCCGCCTTCATCGTGATCCTGCCGATCTTCCTCAACCAGATGCTGCCGCTGGTGGGAACCCTGTTCGGACTGGACGTTTCGACTGCGCTGGTTTCCCACGTCGAGTTCATCATCTTCGGTTCGCTGATCGTGTTCTTCCTGATCGTCGAGCCGCACGGAATCGCGCGCCTGTGGGCCACGGGTCGCGAAAAACTGCGTTTGTGGCCCTTCCCGCACTGAACGTCGCGGCAGGTTTCTGATCATAAAAGTTCTGCAGGTGCCGCACCCATATCATTCAAGAGGAGACAATATGAAACTACGCAAACTTGCCGTCGCCGCATCAATCGCGGTAATGGGTCTTTCCGCCGCGGCTTTATCTACCCCGGCATTCGCTCAGGCTAAGGGCAAGGCTGCGGCCACGTCCGGCCAGGAGCAATTCTTCCCGTTGCTTGTCTATCGCACCGGTGCCTATGCGCCCAACGGCGTACCTTGGGCCAACGGCTTCCTCGATTACCTGAAGCTGACCAATGCCCGCGGCGGCGTGAATGGCGTCAAGATGATCTGGGAAGAGTGCGAGACCGGCTACGCCACCGACCGTGGCGTCGAATGCTACGAGCGCCTCAAGGGCAAGCATGGCGGCGCCACCGCGGTTCAGCCCCTGTCCACCGGCATCACCTTCGCCCTGACCGAGAAAGCCCCGGTCGACAAGGTTCCCGTGGTCACCGCCGGCTACGGCCGCAGCGAGTCGCAGGATGGTTCTGTCTTCGGCTGGAATTTCCCGCTGATCGGGACCTACTGGATGGGCGCCGACGTGCTGGTGCAGCACATCGCCAAGAAGGAAGGCGGCTTCGACAAGCTGAAGGGCAAGAAGATTACGCTGGTCTACCACGACAGCCCCTACGGCAAGGAGCCGATCGCCCTGCTGCAGGAACGCGCCAAGATGCACGGTTTTGACCTCTCCCTGCTGCCGGTGGCCCACCCGGGCGTCGAGCAGAAGGCGACGTGGCTGCAGATTCGCCAGAACAAGCCTGACTATGTCTTCCTCTGGGGCTGGGGCGTAATGAATTCAACCTCGCTCAAGGAAGCCCAGGCCACCGGCTACCCGCGCGAAAAGATGTACGGCATCTGGTGGGCGGGCGCGGAACCTGACGTCAAGGACGTCGGCGACGGCGCCAAGGGCTACAGCGCCTTGGCCATGCAGCACGGCGCCGAGCCAAACTCCAAGGTGGTCAAGGAAATCCTCGAGAAGCTGCACGCCAAGGGCCAGGGCACCGGTCCGAAGGAAGAAGTCGGCCAGGTGTTGTACATGCGTGGTCTGATTTCCTCGATGCTTTCCGTCGAGGGCGTGCGCAAGGCGCAGGAACGCTACGGCAAGGGCAAGCGCATCACCGGCGAGCAGATGCGCTGGGGCCTGGAAAACCTCGACCTCGACCAGAAGGCGCTGGACGGCATGGGCCTGGGCGGCGTGATGCGTCCGGTGAAGACCTCCTGTCTCGACCACATGGGTTCGGCCTGGGCGCGTATCCATACCTGGGACGGCAAGAAGTGGAACTTCAGCTCCGACTGGTACCAGGGTGATGAGAAGGTGCTGCGCCCGATGGTGATCGCCACGGCGGGCAAGTATGCCGAAGAGAAGAAGATCGTGCGGCGTACCGCGGACGACTGCAAGAAGTAATCAGCCCGACGGCGGGGGACGGATTGCCGTTCCCCGCCTTCTGTCTTTCGTTCCCTGAAAGAGCACATGACTACCCCTAACATACTTCTCAACGTCAATAGCATTGAGGTGATTTACAACCACGTCATCCTCGTGCTCAAGGGCGTTTCGCTGTCCGTGCCGGAAGGCAGCATCGTGGCTTTGCT